>JBILNK010000127.1:0-12686 GCA_044375105.1 Planctomycetota bacterium | reverse complement strand
CTATGAATCGTCGCGGCTGACCGCCGGGCCGACCCCGGACCTGATCGCGGACACGGACCCCGCACGGGGCGCGGATTCGCCGCACAACCGGCCCAGCTCGGAGATGCCCCCGGAGCGCAGCCAGCAGTCCACGGCGCAGCGCCCGGACCACCTGCCCGTAGACCTGAACCGCCTCGGCGACGGTCTGGCGATCGCCTGGGAGCGGGAGGCGGGCTACGCGGCCGGGGCCCTCGACCCCAATCCGATCCTCAGCGCCGGCCTGCGCGAGACCGCCAAGGCGATCCTGCATTACCCCCACCTGGTGGTCGTCGAAGGCCACAGCGCCAGCGATTTCGCCCCCAGCGCCGAATTCCCCGATGCGGAGGCCGAGTCTTTCGAGCGCGCCCGGCGCGCGGCCCTGGAGTTGATCAACGCGGGCATCGAGCCCGAGCGGATCCAACTGACCGGACACGGGACCAGCCGGCCACGCAGCGTGGGCCAGGGAGCGGATGCGCGCCTCGACAACCGCAGGGTCGAGCTGCGGCTGCTGACCCTGCCGGTCAGCCGCCGCGACCGCCTGGAGGCGGTGCGCCGGGCGAGCGAGACGCAGCCCGAGCCCGCCGGAGCCGCGGAGGGGCAACGCTGATGGGCAAGAAGCGCCAGGAGGACAGCAAAGCCAAGGTGCCGGCGTGGATGGTGTCTTTCGGGGACATGATGACCCTGATCTTGACCTTCTTCATCCTGCTGGTCTCGCTCTCGAAGGAGCGCCAAATGGGCCTGGTGGCCAAGGGCGTGGGCTCGTTCGTGGCGCGCCTCAATTCCTTCGGCCTGGATTCCCTGATGAGCGCCAAGGAGCGCGACGAGGTCTTCAACCAGGTGCGCGTGCGCTTCAACTTGCCCCCCGAGGAGGACCCCGACCGGGCCGTGCCCCTGGCCGAGGCCGCCCGCACCGAGCTGCTGCGAGCCGACTCGATCGCCGCCTTGCCGGCTCACGACGAGCTGTACCAGCCGGCCGTGGCGATCTTTCCCCCCGGGCAGACCGATCTGCCTGCCTCGGCGCGCCGTTACCTCGACCTGCTGGCCCCCAGCCTGCGCCCCGGAAACGGCCATGTACTGGTCCTGGAAGCCCGCGCGGACGCCGACGACGAGACAGCCGGCGGCGCGGAGCGACGGGCGCGGATGGTGAGGCAGTACCTCGTCGAGCGTCACGATTTCGAGCCTGGGAGGGTCGAGGCCCGCGCTTGGCTCAAGAGCCCGGCGGGACTGGACGAAAAGGGTTCTGCCATCGACGCCCGGCTGATCCTGCCGGCGCGCCGCTGAGGCGTGCCCCCCCCATGGCCGACGATCCCAAGAAGAAGCCCGAGGCCGCTGGGGCGCCCCAGGCCGAGCCGCAGGCCGGAAAGCTCAAGAAGAAGCAGATCCTGGGCGGGGCCGCCCTGGGCCTGGTGGGCCTGGCTTATCTGGCCAGCACCCTGGCCGCCCCCAAAAAGGCCGAATACAAGCTGTTCGAGGGCCCCTTCGTGGCCCCGGTGTCGGCGGGCGAATTCACCGCCAATCTGGCCGACAAAGCCCGCAAGCGGTTCCTGCTGCTCAAGCTCAACGCGGTCTACGAGGCCTTCGACGACAAGTACGTCCCCGCGCGCCAAGCCGATCCGATCTACACGGCCTTGGTCTCCAACGTGATCTTGGACATCGCCTCCAAGTACAGCGATGAGGTCATGAACGAGGAGATCGGCAAGAATTTCCTGGCGGAACTGCAACGGGCCCTCGATCCGGTGCTGTTCCCGGTTCATATTGGCAAGGCGCCCAGCTCCTCTGCGGCGGACCCGAAGAGTGGCCTGCGCCTCGGCACCTCGGCGAGAAGCTCGACCCTGCGGGCCTCGCTCTACGATCACAAGCTGACCATCAACGCCAAAGAGAAGAAACTGCGCCTGGACAACGGGCCGCCGGTGCAGTTCGAAGGCGACGAGCGCGATCTGCGCGTCGAGAACGAGCTCGGCCGTACGGTGTTCCTGGACGTGACCGGTCTCGACCCGGAATTCGAGGGTCAGGTGCTGGTCGGCGTGCACGGACGCCTGCGCGAGTTGCTCAAGGAGAAGTTCAACGTCCAGTGACGGCCCCCCCCATGAGCCCGCGACTGGATCCCGCCGAGGTCGAGGCCTTGATGGAAGACTTTCAAGCCTCCGGAATGGGTGCGCGGCCGGTCGAACCGCGCGACTTCGCCGTTCCGCGCCGGCTTTCGGCCGAGGACCTGGTAGAGGTACGTCGCCTCATCCAGCGCTGCCTGCCGGAGATGGAGCAGGCCCTGGGGCGCTTCTTGCGTCGCCGCAGCCCACTGGAGCTGGGGGCGATCAGCGAGATCCACGCCGGCAGTTTGTTCCGAAAGACCTCGGGGCCGGCGGCACTCGTGCGGTTCAGGAGCCGTGGGCAGGTCGGCTGGGTCGAGCTGCCCAGCCAGCACGCGGTCGAAGCGATCGAGCGCGTGCTCGGTCGTTTGCGGGGCAAGGCTGACGATGCGCCGGCTGCCCGGCCCTTGACGGAGCTGGAGCAGAGCCTGCTGGTCAAGCTGGTGCGCGGCCTGCTGCTGCAGGTCGCCAATGCCTTGGGCCTCGAGATCGCCCAGCTCGAGGGTGTGGCCAGCTACCGCGAGGTGGGCAGCTATCTCGACGCCGAGGGTCAGCCGGACGCCTACCGGCTATCCGTTGAACTGTTGACCATGGGCCCCGACGGTCCTTTCCGCATTGCACTGCTCTTGCCGCTCGAAAGCGCCAAGAGCTTCGGACGCAGCCCCTCGGGCGCAGCGCCGGAGGCCGTGCCCGGGCACCTCGTCGAGGTGCCCGTGGATGTGTCGGTCACCCTCGGCCAGGCCGAGCTGAGCCTGTCGGAGCTCTTGGGTCTCGCGCCCGGCGACGTCATCCCCCTGGAGCTCGCCCGCGGCGAGCCCGCCCACCTGTCCATCGACGGGCGCAGCGTCGGGCTCGGCGACCTGGGGGCCCTGGCAGGCCGCCTGGCGGTGCGTCTCTCCCACCTCAAGCTCGATTGACCCCACCATGAGCAGCACAGAGAAGACCGATCCCCTGGAAGCCGCCCTCGACGCCGCCACCCAGGCCGTCAAGGCTGGGGTGGTGGAAAACGATGGCGTGGC
Organism: Planctomycetota bacterium; assembly: GCA_044375105.1. Classification (GTDB taxonomy): domain Bacteria; phylum Planctomycetota; class UBA1135; order UBA1135; genus JBIKLM01. The sequence continues at coordinate 9,562 of JBILNK010000127.1, read as the reverse complement.
CGTCGCCCCGCGGCAATGGACCGAATTCGACAACCAGAGCGCCACTCAGGCCCCCATGGGGCTACCGCACCTGCTGGACGTGCCGGTCAAGCTGACCGTGGAGGTCGGCCGCAGCCGCCTGTCGCTGGCCGAGCTGGTGCGCATGGGGCCCGGTTCCCTGATCGAGCTCGACCGCGAAGCCCACGAGCCGGCGGATATCCTGGTCAACGGCAAGGTCGTGGCCCGCGGCGAGATCGTCACCATCGGCGAGAACTACGGCGTGCGGATCACCCGCGTGGAGAAGTGAAGCCGGCGAGCCGGACCCCGTGGCGGCGGGGTCGGGCGCGGCCTACGACGGGCGGGGCTGGGACGAGCGACGAGCCGGGGCGCCCGGCGTACCCTAGTTGAGACCGAGTCTCAATCGCAGTAGGATGGCTGGGTCCCCAGCGCCCCGGCCCGAGCGGCCGCCAACGCCATGCCCCCCGAAGATCCCCTGCGCGGCATCCCGCCCCTGGCCATCGATCTGATCCTGCTCGGCGCCTTCGATTGGCGCGAACTGACCCTGCTGCTGCAAAGCCAGGGCCTGCCGGTCGTAGCCGCCGAAGCCGGCTGCCTCGAGTGCGCCTTCGGCGCCACCCGAGCCGCGATCCTGGCCAGCCGTGAAAGCCCCCGCTTCCGGCGCGCCCTGGCCCGGCGCATGGACCTGCTGGCCGCCGAGCAGCGCGCCCATCTGGCCCTGACCCCCAGCGACGACCTGGACCAGCGCCTGGCGGGGCTCCATCGGCGCCCCAGCGAGGAGGTGGTGCGCTGCCTGTGGGCCCTGGCCCGGGACCCGCGCCCCGAGGCCAGCTCGGCCCTCGAGGACCTGCTCGGCAAGCTGCACACGGCGGCGTTGTGGCTGTTCATGCGCCCGCCCCCCGGGTAGGCCGTTGAGACCAGGGGGGCCCTTGAGACCGGGTGGGCGCCAGAGACCTGGAGGGCCTCTGACGCCTGGCCCGGCGTCCACCCCCGGGCACGGGGGCTGCGGGCACAAGGGAAGGGCCCGCCCGGCGGGGCGTAGAAAACCGGGGAGGGCCAGCGGGACGGAGCGAGCCAGCGCCGGATCTGGGGACTTGGCCCCCTGGCGTGAGCCCAAAGAACCCATGCAGATCCCCATCGCCTCGTCCGTCCCCACCCTTGCGCCGCTTCGGCGGCTCCTCAGCAGCAGACCCCAGCGGGCGCTGCCCCTGGCGCTCGCGCTGCTGGCCGGGGTCTGCTGGGCTTCGGCAGCCTCCGCGGCCCCCCAGCAGGGGAACCCGCCGGATTCCGGTTCCGCAGCGCCGAGCCCCGGCTCCGCTCAGGCCCCGCAGTTGGTCGAGGAGGCCGCGGGGCGCCTCTCGGTCATCGGCGACGACTACCGCGCCGAGTTCAGCCCGCGGGGGCTTTGGTTCCAGAGCGCCGACGGCGGGCGCGAGCTCGGCATCGAAGCGCGCTGGCTGCGCCGCGGGGCCGAGCGCCGCGAGCTCTCGCCCGCCGCGCCTGTGCACAGCGGCGTGGCGGCGCTTTACCCGCGCGGCGCGGGCATCACCGAGCGATTCGAGCCCACCCCCGCGGGCATCGAACACAGCCTGACCCTGGAGGCCCCGTTCGGCCTCTCGGGCGACCTGGCCGTGGATTTCGACCTCTCCGGCAGCGCCCTGGACGGGCTGGTGAGCCCGCAGGGCGCCGGCTGGAACCTGTCCGGGGTTTCGATCGGCGAGCTGTGGGCCATCGACGCGGCCGGCGCCCGCACCCAGGGCCGGCTCGAGCTCGATGGCCAGCGCCTCTCCTGGGTCATCCCGGGCGAGTTCGTCGAGCGCGCCACCTGGCCGCTGCTGCTCGATCCGCTGATCGGCAGCGGCTTCCAGCTGAGCTCCCCGGCGTCCCAGCAGGTGCTCTTCGGGCCCTACGAGTCAGACTCCCAGGCCAGCGTGGCCTACGACCAGACCACGGACAGCTACCTGGCGGTCTGGACCCGCTTGGCCTTCAACCCGAACCTCGATCCGGTCACGCAGTTCACCCTGCTGGGGCAGCGCTTCAGCGCCACGGGGCAGCCGCTCGGCAACCCGATCCCGATCTCGAGCGTCAGCCCGTCGAGCTCGCCCGCCGTGGTCTCGGTCAACCGCTCGAACCGCTTCGCGGTCGCCTGGGTGCAGGACTTCTTCGGCGAAAGCCAGGTGCGTGTGCGCCTGGTGGAGGCCTCGACCGGCAACCTCTCCAACAGCCTGTTCGTGCAGGGCCTACCCCTGGACCAGATCAACCGGGTCACGATCGCCGGGGAGCCGGATGGCTCGCTGACCGCCACCGGACAGGTCTGGCTGGCCTGGGATTCCCCCAGCGGCATCCGCGGCGCACGGGTCCTCGTTCCCAACTCGCCCGCACAACCGACGATCGCGGCGAACTTCACCTGGGTCTCGGGCAGCAACCTCTCGCAGCCGGCCCTGGCGCGCACTCCCTCGGCCAGCGGGCGTCTGGGCCTGGCTTGGGTGGCCAGCGCGAACCAAGGCCAGACCAGCTCCGTGTGGGCGGGTGTCTTCACGACCACCGGCGCGTCCCTGGGCAGCGCCCAGAAGGTCTCCGGCGACGTGACACGCACCAGTGCTCCGCGCATCGACGGCGGCGATGCGGGTCCCACCTACTACACGGTGGTCTTCGAAGGCGTGGGCACGTCCTGCGACATCTTCGGAATCAACTGCGTGGATACCTTCCGCGGTTACCGAACCGCCCTCAGCTTCAACGGGTTTCTACAGGTCGGCACACCCGTCGCGTTGGCGACCGAGGAGCTTTCCCGGTCCAGCCCGAGCGTCGGCTGGCGCAACAACCGCATGTTCCTGACCTACCAGGAGATCGCGGACAGCCCGGTCGAGGGCAAGCTGTTCTCCCTGCGCCTGCTCGAGTGCGATCCGAAGACCGGCGCCATCGTCGACGGACCCACGACGATCGAGTCCTACACATCGCTGCTCTCCTCCAACGGGAACTACACCGACACCGCGGTCTGCCTGGATGCTTCCGGCGGCGACCCGAGCGCGTCGCGGGGCGTCCTGCTCTACAGCCGCGCATTCGAAACCTTCATCGTCGCCAGCTCGGACGTGATCCGCGGCCGCTTCCTGACCGCCTTCTCGCCCCTGGCCAGCGCCATCGACTTCGGCGGCGCCTGCGGCCTGGGCGGCGGGGCCTACCAGGTCAGCTCGCCCCCGGCGGTGGGCAACGGCAGCTTCCGCGCCCGGCTGCTGTTCCCCGGCACCGGCACCAGCGTGGCGGTCTTCAACCTGGCCTTCTCCGGGGTGCCGATCCCCTGCGGCACCTGCCAGTGGGTGCCCTTCGAGTTCACCACCGTGCTGCCGGGCAACCCCAACCTGGTGGAGCTGGCGCTGCCGATCCCCTGCAACCCCGCCCTGATCGGCATCGAAGTGCTGAGCCAATGGACCGTGATCAAGCCCAGCGCCAACGACTGCCCGAGCTTTCCCGGCTTCGCCGTCAGCAACATCCTGAGCCTGCGCCCGCACTGACCGGCGGAGAAAGACCGACCCGGGCTCTGCCCGGGTCGTTGGACCAGCCTCCCCGCGTGCCTGTGGGCCGCCATCCGGCGGCCTCAGGCCAGGCCGGTCAGTTCGGCGATCAGGAGCACGTAGAGCAGGGCGAACAGGCAGCCCTCCCAGCGCGAGACGCGTTTGTCGTGGGTCAGCAGGTAGAACAGCAGGGCGGCGGCGACGCAGGCCGGCAGCGGCAGGCGCAGGATCTCCGCGGGGGCTTCGATGCGGCCCACGTTCGCGGCGGCCCCCAGCACGACGAAGGCGTTGAAGATGCACGAGCCCAGGATGTTGCCCACGGCCATCTCGGCCTGGCCGGCGCGGGCTGCGGCGATGCTGACCGCCAACTCGGGCAGGGTGGTGCCCAGGCTCAGGATCGTCAGCGAGGCGATCGCCGGCGAGATGCCGATCCGACCGGCCAGCACGATCAGCGCGTCCAGGGTCGTGTTGGCGCCGACGAAGATCAGCGCACCGGCTCCCAGGAGGATCAAGAAATCCTTGGCCGCCAACCGCGGTTTCGCGGCGGGCTGGGATGCCTCGAAGGTGGCTTCGGCCGTCGAACTGCGCCCCTCGGTCAGCAGATAGCCCACATAGGCCCCGTAGCCTCCCAGCAAGGCCAGGCCCTCCAGCCGACCCACCTGGCCGTCGAACATCACCAGGGCCAAGGTCAGCGCCGAGCCCAGCATGAAGTTCAGGTCGATGGCGATGTACTGCTCGCCCAGGCGGATGCCGCGCTTCGAGCTGGCGGCCACGAGCCCCAGGATGAACAGCAGGTTCGAGGTGTTGGCGCCCAGCACGTTGCCCGCCACCATGCCCGACTGCCCGCGGCTCGCGGCGAGCACCGACGACACCAGCTCGGGCAGGGACGTGCCCACGGCCACGATGAACACGCCCACGGCGAACGGCGACAGCCCCAGGGCGAGCCCGACCCGTTCCGCGGCCTGAGTGAACAGCTTGGCCCCCAGGATCAGCACCAGCAGGGCGCCAACCAGCAGGGCCAGGAGCGGAAACATGGTCAGGGCGGTGGGGTCCGGCATGGGGTCGGGCAAGCGGGGACAGCGTTGCGGATGCCCCCCTTAACGCCGCCGTTCGCGGGTAGCAACCGGCCCCTGAGTTCCCCTGACGAAGTCTCCGAAACCTTGGCGGTCTTCGGCGGTTCCAAGCCCCCGTGATCCCTGGATCACCCCGGGGAGCCGCGCAACCGCGCCCCCCTCGGCCCCCAACCCGACCGCCGGACATGCCGAAGCTCCCCTGGCTCCCTGTGCTGGCCCTAGCCGTGGCCACGCCGATCCCCGCCCTGGCCCAGATCGGCCCGCCGCCTCCGCCCCCGCTGCAGCCGCCGCCGGTCCCGCCCCAAAACCCGCTCACCGAAGCCAAGCGTCTGCTCGGCAAGGCCCTGTTCTTCGAGGAGCAGCTCTCCAGCGACGACACGGTGGCCTGCGCCACCTGCCACGTGATTTCCGCCGGGGGCAGCGATCCCAGGCTCGGCATCGACCCAGGCAATCTGCCCGGCCCGCCCGACGACGTCCGCGGAAGCCCCGGGGTGGTGCGCGCCGACGGCCAGAACCGCTACCTGCCCCACCTGGTGTTCGGCCTGGAACCACAGGTCACGAGCCGCGCCTCACCGACCATGATCGCAGCGGCCTACGCCCCGGAGCTGTTCTGGGATGGCCGCGCGCGCGGCAGCTTCAGCGATCCCGCCGGAGGCCAGGCCCTGATCCCGGTCGGCGGCGCCCTGGAAAACCAGGCCCTGGCCCCCCTGACCAACTCGATCGAAATGGCCCACGACCAGCGCGGCCTGACCGAGGTCCTGGCCAAGCTCGCTGTCGTGCGCCCCCTGGCCTTGGCCAGCGACCTGCCCCCGGACCTGGCCGCGGGCCTCGCCGGAGCCGGCGGCTATGCGGATCTGTTCCAGGCGGCCTTCGGAGATCCGGCGATCAGCGCCCAACGGGTTGCCTTCGCCTTGGCCACCTACCAGCGCACGCTGGTGCCCAACCTAACGCCCTTCGACGCCTTCGTCGCCGGTCAGCCTGGAGCATTGACGCCGTCCCAGGCCCAGGGACTCCAGGCCTTCAATGCCACCACCTGCAATGTGTGTCACGCCGGGCCGCTGTTCAGCAATCACACCTTCCGCAACGTGGGCTTGCGCCCCTGGCAAGAGGACCCGGGTCGCCTGGAGGTGACCGGCCTGTTCGGCGATCGAGGTCGCTTCAAGGTGCCCACCCTGCGCAATGTGGGCCTCAAGCCGCGCTTCATGCACACCGGCCAGTTCGCGACCCTCGAGCAGGTCATCGGCTTCTACGTGGGAGGTCCGGGCTTCCAACAGTTCCCGGAGAACCAGGATCCGGCCGTGCCTGCGATCAACGTGCCGCCCCAGCTGCGCGATGAGCTGGCCGACTTCCTGCGCAACGGGCTCACGGATCCGCGGGTCCGCGACGAGCTGTTCCCGTTCGACCGCCCCACCTTGGCCAGCGAACGCAAGGCCAGCGAACAGAGCCTGATCGGCAGCGGCCATCCCGGGACCGCAGGGGTCACACCGCGCTGGATCTCGCCGCCCCCCGCAGCCCTGGGGAGCCCCGACTTCAAGCTGGGTCTGCGCGAAGCCTTGCCGCAGGCCGCCGCCTTCCTCGGCATCTCCCTCGGACAGGCGCCGGGCGGCCTGAGGCTCGGGGCGGCCCCGCTGGCCGTGGATCCCTCGAGCCTGCTGCAGCTCGTTGCCCTGGCGACGAGCCCTGGACCCACCGGCTTTGGTCACGGGACCGCCCAACTGCCCCTGCCGAGCAACCCTGCGCTCTCCGGGATCCAAGTGGTGGCCCAGTGGGTCGTGCTCGACAGCGGAGCTGCAGGGCAATGGAGCGCCACCCCCGGTTTGCGCTTCCCGTTGCAGTGATCGCGGCCGGAGCCGCCCCGCGCCCGAGGTCAGAGTCGGGCGCGGGCGGCTGCGGCGTGGAAGTGCAGGCCTTCCAGGTCGGCCAGTTGCGCGGCGTCGGCCAGGGCGGCGGAGGCGAGGGCTGGGTTGGCTGGATCCAAGTCGGCCGGGGCGGCGTCCCTGGGTGCCGCGTCGGGTCGGGGATCGAGGGCCGGGCCGGCGGCGGGGTCGGTTGAGCGGCTGGGCGCGGGGGGCGTCAGGTCGAGGAAGGTCTGGATGCGCAGGAAGTCGAACACGGACAGGCCGCCGCGCTGGCGCGCGCCGCGGCCGGTGGGCAGCACGTGGTTCGGGCCGAGGCCGTAATCGCCGAAGACTTCGCTGCTTTGGGGGCCCAGGAACAGGGCGCCGGCGTGGCGGATCTGGCCGGCCAGCGCGCCCGGATCGGCCACGAACAGGGCCAGGTGCTCGCACGCTAGGCGGTCGGCCAGGCGGGCCGCTTGAGCGGCGTCCGCGACCTCGAGGGCGGCCCCCGCGCCGAGGGAGCGCGCGGCGATGTCCGCGCAGGCGGCGGAGCGCGCGCCCAAGCGGCGCGCCGCGGCCAGCTCGGTCTCGAGTTCGGCGCGCACCGCATCGAGCGAACAGCCCGGCAGAGCGATCAGCACCGGCCACGCGTCGGGATCGTGCTCGGCCTGGGCCAGCAGGTCCAAGGCGATGCGGCGCGGCGTCACGCTGCCATCGGCGATCACCAGGAGCTCGCTCGGGCCCGCCAGGCTGTCGATGCCCACGCGGCCGAACAGCTGGCGCTTGGCGGCGGTCACATAGCGATTGCCCGGCCCGGCGATGAAGTCCACCGGCTCGAACCCTTCGACCCCCAGGGCCAGGGCCGCGATGGCCTGGGCCCCGCCGACCGCCAGGAGGCGATCCGCGCCCGCCACGGCCGCCGCAGCCTGGACCAAGGCCGAAGGACGGGGCGACGCGACGACCACGCGCTCGACCCCGGCGGTCCTGGCCACCAAGGCCGTCATCAGCACGCTGGAAGGCAGCGGGTAGCGGCCGCCGGGCGCGTAGCAGCCGGCGCTCTCGAGCGGCACCAAGCGGTGCCCCGCGCGGCCGCCGAGCACGGGTACGTCGAGGGGCCGCAGGCAAGCGAGCTGGGCCTGCGCGAAAGCGCGGATGCGCTCAGCCGTGCGCTCGAGCAGACCGCGCTCGCCGGCGGGCAGGTCCGCCAGGGCCGCCTCGAGCTGCGGCCGCTCCAGGAACAGGGGCGCCCCGGGCTCGAGGTCGCCTAGGCCCTCCGCGCTCTCGCGCAGGCCGGCCAGGCCGCGCAGGCGGATCTGCTCGATCAGCGCCCCAGCGCGGGCTTCCGTCGCGGCGTCGATGCCGCTCGGCGTGCGGGCGAGCAGCTCCTCGGCGCTCCGCTCGGGCAGCAACTGGCCGGCCAGAGCACTCGATGCCCTGGACGAGGCCACGGGCCGCGGAAGATCGGGAAATGGAGCCGACACGGCGGCCTGCCCACCGGCGGGCAGCACACCGGCGGATGGTGCGCCGCGGGACGGCGCCCCCTGGGGCGATCCGCTGTCGGGCGCCCGGCCTAGCGGCGATCGATCCGAAGACGGATCGCGAGCGGAGCGCAGACCTGGCGACGGCAGGCCAGCCGATCGCTCGGCCAGGGGAGGCAGGGGAGCCACGGGAACCGCAGGGAGCGGCGTCTCGCGCAGGGCTTCGGCTGCGGCGGCGCCGTCGGGGCCCACGCGCGGCTCGTTCGCCTGTTGCGCGCCCGGTTCGAATTCAGGCTTCAAAGTCGCACCTCCTTGGGCAGACCAGGCCGGCGGGTGAGGCGCAGGGCGCGCCGATCGAGTTCCGCTTCGATTTCGGCCAAGCTGGCCCCTTCCCGCAGGGCTGCCAGCAAACCGAAATAGAACAGATCCGCAGCCTCCTGGGCCGCGGCGGCGGGACCGCGGGCCTCGGCCAGTTCGCGGGCCTCTTCGCCCAGCTTGGCCGGCAGCCAGCCGGGCTCGGAGAGCACGCGCTGGGTGTAGGACCCGGGCTCGCCGGGGCCGTCGAGGCGCGCGCGCAGCCGCCGCTCGAGGCCGGCCAGGCCCCTCTCGCCGCCGGATCCGAAGCAGCTGGCCGTGCCCAGGTGGCAGAAGCCCGCGCCCTGCTGCTCGACGACGAAGCGCAGGCAGTCCCGATCGCAATCGAGCTCGACCCGCAGCAGGCGCTGGACGTTGCCCGAGCTCTCGCCCTTCCTCCACAAACCGCGGCCCCGCGACCAATAGATCCCGCGCCGCTCGGCCAGGGCCGCGCTCAGGCTTTCGAGGTTTGAGTACACGAGCCCCAGGGCCGTGCCGCGGGCGTCGACCACCAGCGTCGGCCAGAGGCCATCGGCCCGGTCGCTGGAGAGCGGCGCTGCGAAAGCCTCCGCCAGGGGCAGGCGCCCGTCGTAGAGCGCCATGCCGACCTGGGCATCGGCCCCCAGGCGATCGAGGGCGGCGATCTCGGCGGCGCTGGTGACCCCGCCGGCGATCGTGAGGCGCGCCTCGCCGGCGGCTGCGACCAGCGCGGGCACCGCCTCGAGGTCGGTCCCCTGGCAGCGCCCTTCCCGCTCGATGAAGGTCACCAGGAAGCCGCCGACCAGGCCGCGCAGCTCGGCCATGGCCGCCAGCGCCGAGCGCCCGCTGCCCTGCTGCCAGCCGTGGGTCATGACCTGGCCGTGTTCGATGTCGAGGGCCGCGATCAAGCGCTCCTTCGGCAGGCGCCGCAGCAGCTCGGGACGGGCCGCGGTGCCGATCACCACGCGCGCGGCACCGGCATCGAGCCAGGCCACGGCGGTCTCGTAGTCGCGGATCCCGCCCACGCGGCAGGGCTGGCGCGCCACCAGGGCGCGGATCAGCTCGGCGTGGCTGCCGCGGCCCCGGGCGGCGTCCAGGTCCACCACGGCCAGCTCGCCCACGGGCGCGAAGCGCTCGGCCACCGCGAAGGGATCGCCGGCTTCGATGCAGAGCTCGCGGCCGCCGATCAGTTGCACGGCCTGGCCGCGTTCGATGTCCAAGGAAGGGATCAGCATGGGCGGATCGGCAGTCCAGCTTCGGCCAGCTGGCGTTTGAGGTCGGAAAGGCTCGCGAGCCCGTCGTGCAGGATCGAAGCGCACAGCACGGCGCTGGCG
>JBILNK010000296.1:0-3285 GCA_044375105.1 Planctomycetota bacterium | reverse complement strand
TCGCTGGCCTACCTGCCCTCCTCGCCGACCCTGTTCAACTCGGGGACCCACCGCACCCAGCTTTCGAGCTGCTACCTGCTCGACTCGCCGGCGGATGACCTGACCTCGATCTACAAGCGCTACAACGACATCGCCCAGCTCTCCAAGTACGCGGGCGGCATCGGCGTGGCCTACCACCGCGTGCGCGCCAAAGGCTCCCTGATCCGCGGCACGAACGGGCACAGCAACGGCATCGTGCCCTGGCTCAAGACCCTCGATTCTTCGGTGGCCGCGGTCAACCAGGGCGGCCGTCGCAAAGGCGCTGCCTGCGTCTACCTGGAGACCTGGCATGCCGACATCGAGGACTTCCTGTCCCTGCGCGACAACACCGGCGACGAGGCGCGCCGGACCCACAACCTCAACACCGCCAACTGGGTGCCCGACTTGTTCATGCAGCGGGTCGAGGCGGGCGCCAATTGGTCGCTGTTCGACCCCAAGGCCGTGCCCCATCTGACCGATCTGTACGGGGAGGCCTTCGAGAAGGCCTACCTCGAAGCGGAGGCCAAGGGCTTGGCGGTGCGCAGCGTCTCCGCGCGCGAACTCTACAGCCGCATGATGCGCGCCCTGGCCCAGACCGGCAACGGCTGGATGACCTTCAAGGACCACTCGAACCTCAAGTGCAACCAGACCGGGGCCAACGGCAACGTGGTCCACCTCTCGAACCTCTGCACGGAGATCATCGAGGTCACCAGCCAGTCCGAGACGGCGGTTTGCAACCTGGGCTCGATCAACGTGGGCCGTTTCGTGGTCGGTGAGGAGATCGACTACGCTGCCCTGGGGCGGGTGGTGCGCACCGCGGTCAAGTACCTGGACCGCGTGATCGACATCAACTACTACCCGACCCCGGAGGCCGAGGCCAGCAACCGCCGCTGGCGCCCAGTCGGTCTCGGGCTCATGGGCCTCGCCGATGTCTTCTTCCAGCTCTCGCTGTCCTTCGACAGCGACCGCGCGCGCGAGATCTCGCGCCGCATCCAGGAGGAGGTTTACTTCCACGCCCTGGCGCAGTCCGTCGAGCTGGCGGTCCAGAGCGGCGCCCACGGTGCCTTCGAAGAAACGCGCGCCGCGCGCGGTGTGTTCCAGTTCGAACTCTGGCCGGAGGCCAAGCAGCCCGAGGATATGCAGCGCTGGGAGACCCTGCGCGCCCGCATGGTCCAGCATGGGCTGCGCAATTCGCTCTTGATCGCGATCGCCCCGACCGCCACGATCGCCTCCATCGCGGGCTGCTACGAGTGCATCGAGCCGCAGGTCAGCAACCTGTTCAAGCGCGAGACGCTCTCCGGCGACTTCATGCAGATCAACAACTACTTGGTCCGCGACCTCAAGTCCCTGGGCTTGTGGAATGAGTCCATGCGCAACCGCATCAAGCGCGCGGACGGTTCGATCGCGGACATCCAGGAGTTGCCGGCCAGCCTGCGCGAGGTCTATCGCACTGCCTGGGAGATCCCGATGCGCTCGCTGATCGACATGGCCGCCGAGCGCGGGGCCTACATCGACCAGAGCCAGTCGCTCAACCTGTTCATCGAGACGCCCACGATCGGGAAGCTCTCCTCGATGTACCTCTACGCCTGGAAGAAGGGCCTCAAGACCACCTACTACCTGCGTTCCCGGCCGGCGACCCGCATCACCCAGACGGACTCCGGCTCCGGCGAGGTCCACAGCGAAGCCCCCCAGGCCTCGCCGGCCAGCGGAGCGAGCAGCGACGCCGCGGCGGTGGCCTGTTCCCTCGAGAATCCGGAGAGCTGCGAAGCCTGCCAGTGAGGCGCCTGCGGACGGGTCCGGATCGGGCCCGTCCGAGGGCCGACCCTCTCCGATACCAGTGGCCCGCTCGGCGCCATTTTTCGGCGCCCGAGGCCGAGCCATCCGCTGCGCCCGAGCGACTGCCGGAGCCCAGCCGATCGAGATCTCCGATTTTTCGGCCGCTGTAGAGATCCTGCGAGGCCCGCCCGCTGGAAGAAAAGCAGCCGCCCTCGGTTCCTCTCTGGAGCCGAATGACGCCCGAGCCAAAACCATGGCCACCGGCCGATCGCCCCAGCGGGCCGGCCTCCCGCCTCCCTTCAGCGCTACGTCCCCCTTCTCCCGTCGCAACGCCACCGGCCCCACGACCGGCAACCTCGCGGCCCCTGCGGCCGCCCCCTCGACATGCTGCTAGAACCCGGAATGGACCTGACCCTGCGGCCGATGCGGTACCCGATCTTCTACGAGATGTATCGCAACGCGATCAAGAACACCTGGACGGTGGAGGAGGTCGACTTCTCTACCGACCTGGTCGATCTTTCGCACCGCCTGTCGGCGGCGGAGCTCCACCTGGTGCGCCGCCTGGTGGCCTTCTTTGCCACCGGCGATTCGATCGTAGCGAACAACCTGGTGCTGAATCTCTACAAGCACATCAACGCGCCCGAAGCGCGCATGTACTTGTCGCGCCAGCTCTACGAAGAGGCCCTGCACGTCCAGTTCTATCTGACCCTGCTGGATTCCTACATCCCCGACCTCAAGGAGCGCGAGCAGGCCTTCCAGGCGATCCACAACATCCCCTCCATCACCCGCAAGGCCGAGTTCTGCTTCAAGTGGATGGATTCGATCCAGTCCCTCGAGCAGTGCCTCAGCAAGCAGGACCGGCGCAGGTTCCTGATGAACCTGATCTGCTTCGCGACCTGCATCGAAGGTCTATTCTTCTTCGCAGCGTTCGCCTACGTCTACTTCATGCGCAGCAAGGGCCTGCTCAACGGCCTGGCCGCCGGCACCAACTGGGTTTTCCGCGACGAGAGCGCCCACATGGCCTTCGCCTTCGAGGTGGTCGCCACCGTGCGGCGTGAGGAACCCGATCTGTTCGACCAAGACATGCAGCGCGACGTGGTGCGCATGCTGGAGGAAGCGGTCGAGTGCGAGATGCAGTTCGCCGAGGACCTGCTCTCGGGCGGCGTCGGCGGCCTCTCGGCCCGCGACATGCGTCAGTACCTGCAGTTCGTCGCCGATCAGCGGCTGCGCAACCTGGGGTTGCCGCCTCGGTTCGGGGTCAAGAACCCGTTCCCGTTCATGGATCTGCAGGATGTGCAGGAACTCTCCAATTTCTTCGAGCGCCGGGTGTCCGCCTACCAGGTCGCAGTCAGTGGAGAGGTCGCCTTCGACGAGTCCTTCTGAACGAACGACCCCGGCGGCTGTCCGGCGGACTCCCGGCGCTCGAAGAAATTCGTAGCTGTCTTGCCAGCCCGCTGGCGCGGGCTGGGCCTTTCGAGCGCCGGGTGTCCG
>JBILNK010000126.1:0-12748 GCA_044375105.1 Planctomycetota bacterium | reverse complement strand
ATCGAAGTGTCCCGCGGCCTGCCGGGCTTCGAGGCGCTCAGCGACGCCGACGGCCGGTTCCGCTTCGAGTTCCCGCCGCCGCCGGTCGCCGCCAGTCTGATCGCCGGGTTCGATCCGCTGTTGGCACGCAGAATCCTCCATTTTGGCGGGAAACGCCCTGATTCCCTGGCAGCCTTGCAGGCCGGGATCCGGGACTTGGGCGAGCTGGTGCTCCTGAGGGCCAGCGGCATCTCCGGGCGGGTGCTGAGCAGCAACGGCCAACCTTTGGTCGGGATCCGCTTGCGAAGCGCCACGCAAGTTTGGAACACCTTGGGGCAGTCCTGCGAAAGCGATGTGGAAGGAAACTTCGTACTGGGCGGCATTGAAGCGACCCGCGCGGGCGTGACCGCGGGTGCCCCTGGCTACCAAAGCGCATTCGTCGGCCCCTTCGACTTGACGCCCGGACAGATGCACGGTCCGGTCGAGGTGCGCCTCGAGCCGGGCGCGCGGGTCGAGGGCCGGGTGCTCGGGTCCCAGGGCGAGCCCCTGGTGGGCGCCAAGATCGATCTGTTCCCGAACGGCGGCGAGATCGTGAGCACGGAGAGCGGCGCGGACGGGCGCTTCGAAGCGATTCTGTTGACTCCTGGTGCGCACCAGATCGCTGCCCGACACCCGGGCTACCGCACGCGCGAGCTCGAATCGAACTTCGAGGTGCAACCCGGCGGCTCCGTGGAGATCGTTCTCCAGCCGCTGCCCGTGACCGAATTCGTGGTCCAGGATGCCCTCACCGGCCGCCCGGTCGAGGGCTTTAGCCTCCAGATTCGGGTCGGCTTCATGGGCCGCTTCGAGACCCCGTCCGCGGTCGGGCCAGGCGGTGCGGCAACCGCCTCCCAGGCGGGGGGGCGTTTGCGGCTTGCCGTGGGTCCGGGGGACTCGATCCGGGTGCAGGCCCCGGGCTATGCGACCCTCGAGCAGGAGGTGGAGTGGCTCGACCTCGAGCAGCCGACCCACATTCTGAGTCTGATGCCCTTTGCGCGCTTGATCGGCCAGCTCCAAGCGGGGCAGTCCGGGGCCTCCGACGCTCGTTTGCTGATGAGGAGCCCAGAGGAGCTGCCGCGCCTCGAAGTGCGCAGCGATCCCCAGGGCCGCTTCGAATTCGCCGAGGTGACCCCCGCGACCTATGCCCTCGACGTGCAGCACCCCTCCGGCGTCCTGGGACGAAGGGACCTGCGGCTCGAGCCCGGGCAGACCCTGGACCTCGGGCTCTTGTCGCTCGAACCCGCCGCCACTCTGACCGTGCGCCTGCTGCCGCCCCCCGGGGAGTCCGCGGCCGGCTTGCCGGTCGGGCTGGGGGACCCGCGGCCGGACCGCAAAGCCAGCACGGATCCCGAAGGGCTGGCCCGCTTCACCGATCTGCCCTCCGGCCCCACGCGGGTGCAGTTCCTGGGGGCTGGTCAGCGCTTCGGCACCTCGCCCCCCATCGAGGTCGAGATCCAACCCGGGGGCGAGCAGCAGCTCGACATCGATCTGCGGCCCCTGGCCCTGTGCCGCCTCGAAGTCGAGCTGCGCGGGCTGCGCCTCGGTGGTGCGCCGGTGGACCTCGAAGTCGGCTCCCGCGAGGAGCCGGACGCACCCTTCCAGTACCTCGCGAACCCCTCGCGGGTCGATGCCTCTGGCCTGTGGGTCGCCTTCGCCCACCCGTCCGGCGTCGGGCGGCTATCCGCATCCGTCCGGACCGAGCCGGCCTGGGATTGGATCGGCCCCGAGGTCCGGCCCACCCCCGGCGGCGTGATCCAGGAGGTCTTCGAACTGCCGGCCGCCGAGCTGCGGCTCGCCTGGGAGGAAGCCAAGGACTGGCCCGCCAACCTGTCCCTCGAACTGACCCTAACCCCGCTCGAACTCCCGCCCGGCGACCGGCTCGGTCTGTACCCCAACCAAGCCGCCACCCTCCCCTTCGACCGCGCCCGCCCCGGCCGCCTCGACAACCCCGCCGCCGAGCTGCTCTCCCCCGGCCAACTCCGCTGGTCCGCCCTGCCCCCGGGCCGCTACACCGCCCGCCTGCTGCTCAAGTCCGCCGACAGCGCCACGCCCCTGCGCCAACTCGAAACCGAACTGACCCTGCCCGAAAACGGCAGCGCCGAGCTGACCCTGCGCTGACCGGCTGGAAGATGAGTTCGACTCGGGCTGGGCCCGATTCGCTCCGTGGCGGGATCAGAGGCGCTCGCGGCGCTGTTCGAGGAGGCCGAGCAGCGCCGGGAAGGCGGCGAACAGGGCCAGCGAGGCCAGATACGCGACCGAGGCGACCGGATCGCGCTCGGCGATGGACTCCCGCAGGCTTTGGCCCCGGAGCAACAGCCCCAACGAAGTCTCGGCGGCCAGCATCAGCGCCAGAGCGAGCGCGCCGACCGCGGCGCGGGCGGGGAGCTGCGGAGGGATCGAGAAGCGCCTCACGACCCAGCGCGCGATCCAGGCGCTGGCCGCGATCATCAGCGGCAGCTCGCACAGCACCGCGTAGCGTTCACCGAGGCGCGGCACGAGCAGGGGCACGCGCACCAGCCCCAGGGCGAAGCCCACGGCGAAGGTGGTCGCGAAATAGGACAGTCCGGCTTGGAGGATCGCCTTCATCTTCGGGGAGGTCCGGAAAGCACCGCGGTCAGGCTCGCCAGCAAATGCGCCTGCAGGCGCTGCCAGCGGGGGCCGCCGCGGCGGGGGAAGAGTTGGTTGATCTCGAGTTCGAGGCCGGCGTAGCGGGAGGGCGGATAGCGGCGGCGCAGGGCGGTGGTGTGGCCGTCGTCGGTGCCGCGGTAGGGGCGGTTGAAGGCGATGCGCAGGCGCGGCTCGAGGCGCGCCAGGGCCCGGCGCCAGCGGCGTGCGAGTTCGGCTTCGAGGGGCCGTGCGGGGTCGAACAGGAAGGCCACGTGCATGTCACGGCGCTGGCCGCGGCGCACGGGGGTGAAGCTGTGCACGGAGAGGTGCAGCACGGCGCGGCGGGCGCCGGGGGAGGGATGGGCCTCGAGTTGAGCGTCGAGCTGCGTGCTGGGTTGCGTGCCGAGTTGCGAGTGTAGTTGCGTGCCGAGTTGCGAGTGGCGCTGTGCGTGGAGCTGTGCGTCGATGGCGGCGCGGGTCGCGGCGCGGAAGGGGCGGTGGAGGCGCTCGAGCAGGCGCTGGCGCTCGGCAGCGGGCAGGGCCGCGCTCCAGGGGCTCCACAGCTCGGCTTGGTCCTCGGAGCGATTGAGGTCGATCAGCAGGCGCGTGACCTGGCCGGCGATCAGGGGCGCGTCGGTGCCGCGCGCCAGGCGGCGCGCCAGCTCGAGGGCGCCTGCGTCGCTGGCCCGGTGGGTGTGCAGGAGGCCGGCGGCGCCGGCCAGGGCCCGCCGGTAGCGCGCCGGAACCTGGTTGCTGGCGTGCTCGCAGGTCAGGACCAGGCCCAGGCCGGAGGGCCGCGCCTCCGGGCGCTGGGCGGCGTCCCGGCGCGGGCTGCGGCCGCCCTTCACGCCCCGAAGGCGGCGTCGGTCCGCAGGCAGCGCGAGAGCTCGTGGATCAGCTCCACCAGCCGCGAGACGCTGGGGGCGGGCCCCGCGAAGCGCAGCATGCGCTCCGCCAGGGTGCCCTTGTCGAGCACCACGGAGAGGGCCGTTTGCAGCTCGGCTGGGCCGGAGAAGGTGCGCTGGGCGATGGCGCGCCAAAGCTCCCCGGCGGTGCGCGCCTGCGGCTCGCCGAACAGGGCTGCTAGGCCGCTGTCGCCGAGCTCCGCGGCCGGCCCCTGGCGCGTGGTGCGCCCGAGCAGCTCGACCAGCGGCCCCTGGGGCAGGGCCATGGTCTGGCTTAGGGGCGCGAAGCGCTCCTGGCACAGGGCCTCCACTGCGCCGCGGTGGGCCAGGGCCAGGGCCAGGTCGGCGGCCGGGCGCTCCTGGGCGTCGGCCAGGCGCAGCTCGACCGAGCCGCGGTCGAAGCGCGCGATCGCGCCGCGGGCGTTGAGCCATTCGTTGCCGAGCAGCACCGCCGGCGCCTCCAGGGCGCGCAGCCCCGCGCTGATCGGCGCCAGCACCTCGCTGCGATAGCGCTGGATCTCGAAGATCGGCTCGGGGATCACCTGGCCGGCCATGGCCGGCAGGCGCGCCGAGTTGCTGGCGTAGTGGGACAGGCGCGTGTCCAGCAGGCCCGTGATCCGGCCCTGCTCGAAGGGCGAGGCCGCGCACAGGGCCGGGGTCAGCGGCAGCACCGCCCGGGCCGCGGCCATCAGGCGCCCGAACTCGCGGCCGTCCGCGAAGGGCAGGTTCAGGTGGCAGCTCTGCACGTTCGACCAGCCGTGGCGATGGCAGTCGAATAGGCCGTGGTAGGCCTGATAGACCTCGGCGTACTCGCCGCGCCACAGGAAGGTCTCCTTGCGCGGGTCCATCAGCGGGTGCATGCCGCCCGGAACCAGCTCGGCGTCGTACCGCTTGAGCTGCTGGAAGGCCTTCTGCACGCTGGCCTGGAAGCGCTTGGCCAGGCCCTCGGCCGAGCGCGCCGGGGCGCTCAGCTTGAACTCGACCACGTGGTCGACCAGTTCGTTCGACCAGGTGATCGGGCCATCGACGAAATCCGCAGCGGCGTGGCCCGCGGCGCGCTCGAGCAGGCTGGCGGCCAGGGGCCGCACCGAGCCCTTGGTCGAGTCCGCGATGGCGTACTCGATTTCGATCCCGAACACGGAGAACAGCGCGTGCGGCCCGGCGTCGCTGGCCATGGTCAAGGGCTGCTGCGCTTGAGGGCCTCCAGCCGGACCAGGAAGCTCTCGACCACGCGGTCGTAGAGCGCCTTGCCCAGGATCGTGTCCTCGAAGCCCGCATCGATGTTGGGGTTGTCGTTGACCTCCATCACGTAGATCTGCTTGCCGAACTGCTTGAGGTCCACGCCGTACAGGCCGTCGCCGATGGCGTCGGCGGCCGCCAGCGCGGTCTTGAGCACGTTCTTGGGCACGACCTCCACCGACAGGGGCTCGACCTTGCCGTAGTCGATCTCGCCGTTGGCCTCGCGACGCACCACCTGCCAGTGGCCCTCGGCCATGTGATAGCGCGCCGCGAAGATCGGCTTCCTATCGAGCACGCCGATGCGCCAGTCGAATTGGCTGGGGACGTACTTCTGCGCGATGTAGAGCTCGCTCTCCTCCAGGATCGCCGCGGCGTTCTTGCGCAGGTCCTCCTCCGTGTCGCAGCGCAGCACGCCCTGGCTGAAAGCGCTGTCGGGGTACTTGATCACGCAGGGCAGGCCGATCTTCTGCAGCACTTCCTCGATCTGGCCCTCGCCGACCACCAGGGTCGGCGGGGTCGGGATCTTGCGCTGTTCCATGGCGTTGGCCAGGAACACCTTGTTGGTGCAGCGCAGGATCGATTGCGGATCGTCGATCACCGCCAGGCCGGCCTGGGCCGCGCGCTGGGCGAAGCGGAAGGTGTGGTGGTTGACGGCGGTGTTTTCGCGGATGAACAGCGCGTCGAACTCGAGCAAACGGCCGTAATCGTCCTTGTCGACGATCTCGACCGAAAAGTCGTGGCGCTCGAAGGCCTTCTCGAAACGTTCGATCGCCTTGGGGTTGCTCGGGCGCAGCTGGTCCTTCTCGTTCCACAGGATCGCCACCTGATAGCGCGGCGCCTTTTGCTTGCTGGAGTGGAAGCGATCGCGGGAGAAGTACTCCTCGATGCGCGCCAGCACGAAGGCGTG
Source organism: Planctomycetota bacterium (assembly GCA_044375105.1). Lineage (GTDB taxonomy): Bacteria > Planctomycetota > UBA1135 > UBA1135 > JBIKLM01. The sequence continues at coordinate 7,072 of JBILNK010000126.1, read as the reverse complement.
GTGGCTGTCGGGGATCTCGCGCGCCGGGATCGGCTCGACCGAGGTCAGCTTCCAGCGCCCCTTGAACATGAAGCGCGCCCGCAAGAACGGCGCCGGGAAGGCGTTGAACAGCCGCAGGGCCAGCTGGTCGTGGCGCTTGGCGATGTTCTTGCCCAGGTAGATCGAGAGTTCGAAGCGCTCGCCCTTGATCGGCGTCAGCGAGCGCTGCATCAACTCGTCCAGGTCGTCGTCGAGCTCGTGCACCTGGCTGCGGCTCTTCATGTCCAGCACGGTCATCAGGCTGGGGAAGGGCCGATGGCGCCGGGCGGCGGCCAGCAGCGAGACGTAATAGCCCTCGCTCTGGTAGGCGTAGGACCGGCACAGGTTGAACAGCCGCAGGCGCCGCGCCTGGGTCCAGCGCGGGTCGGTCAGGTAGGCGCGCGCCTCGACCACCTCCACGTTGGGCAGCCGGATCGGCCAGTCTTCGACGTCGTTGACGACGATCAATGTCTGCATGGCGCGCGTGCCGTCGTCGGGGCCCTCGCCGGCGCTGGCCCGGCGGCGCCGCGAGGGCGCGCTGCCCAGGGACCCCCCGGGGGTCGTCAGGGCCGAGGTCGAATACTCACTTGGCGGTGGGCTCGGGTCCGTGGGCAGGGCGGCGGGGGATTCGAACGGCGAGGCCTCGGGCTTCATGCGACGGTTGGCGGGCGCCAGCCCACCGGTTCGAGGATCAGCATGTTGGCGTCGTGGGTCAAGGCTCCCAAGAAAACTGCCCCGACCACGCGATGGATTTCGACCGCGTAGGTGTGAGCCTGGGACAGGGCGTTGGGGTGCATCGGATCGGTGACGTAGACCGCCCGGCGGTCCGGGTCGTAGCCGGAGAGCAGCACGAAGTGCCCTTGGGGCTCCCCGCGGACATCGTCCGGAATCATCTCCGGACCGGACTCGGCGTTGCGCTCCCGGGGCTCCCGGTACAGGAACGTGGACGAAAGGCCGGTCAAGATCGGCAACCGCCGCCTCAGATAGCGCCGCAGCAGGGCCGGTTCCAGGTCCTCGAAGAGCAGCTCGCCGCCCAGTTCCAGGAAGCGCTGGTAGGCGGCCGTGGCTTCCCGGATCCGGGGCGTGGGCTTGGCGGCCAGCTGGCGGCCCAGGCGCTGGACGATTTCGCTGGGGGCCAGGGTGAACCAGGAGGGGTCGAAGACCTCGAGGTTCCAGGTCACCAGGGTGGCCCGGTAGCCGCGCTCGAGGGCGTGGTTGGCCAGGTGCACCACCAGGGTCCCGCCGTGCCCCAGTGTCGGCACCTCCCGCACCAGCTGGGACAGGTCCCGCCGGTCGCCGAAGAACTCGTACAGCGCGTGCAGGCAGGTCGGCCCGCAGGTCGCGTCGTCCGGCTGGCGGCGCATGTCGATCGGCAGGGGCTCCATGGCGGGTCAGGCGAGCTTTTCTGCCAGGGACATGACGATCTCGAAGGCGATCAGCAGGATGATGATCCACTCGAGGATCTCGGAGCGCCGCGTGGCAGCCAGGTCGGAGAGCTTTTGGTGGATCGAGTCGAGGGTCTCGAGCTTGCGCTCGATGGCCGCGTCCCACTCGCCGAAATGGAAGCGCTCCTGGGCCGCGCGATAGAGCCGCGCCAGGTAGTCGTCGCCGAACAGCTTGAGCGGGTTGTCGACGCCTTCGTGCAGCAGGGCCTGGTCGGCCTGGATGCGGGCGATGCGCGCCAGGTCGCCGCCGAGGGGCGCCAGGTTGCGCAGGAAATGCCCACGCCGCGAGAGGATCTCGTAGGCCTCTTCGATGCCGCGATAGAGTTTGCCGTCGAGCACGCGCAGCTCCAGCAACTCGACCGTGGCCAGCTCCAGCACGAACAGCTCGTCGGCCACGTCGGCGCCCAGCAGCAGCGCCGCCGACCAGTCCACGAAGACCACTTCGCCGGGGGCGTAGCTGATCGACTGGGATAGGGCGTCGGAGACCTCCTGCTCGGACAGCTCGCTGCGCTCCGCGCGCAGCAGCCGGGCCAGGGCGCGCTCCTGCCCGCCGCGCGCCCCCGACGACGCCCACAGGGCCTCTGCGGCCGGCTGCCAGCCGCGCGGAGGCTCGGGGAGGTGGAAGGCGAAATAGTCCTCGAAATCCTGCGCCAAGCGGGGTCTCTCGACGCTGTCCCCCAGGCTCTGCTGGACCTCTGCCGCGATGCGCCGCGAGACCCGCTCCAGGCTCTGGTCGTCGTACAGGGCGCTCGAGAGCGAGATCAGCTCCTCGAACGAGCATTCGAAAGGCAGCCGCCAGGCGACGCTCAGGGCGCCCGAGCGGTACACCGAAACCAGCACCTCCGCCAGCGGCCGAACCAGCGGCAGGCTCAGCACCTCCGCCAGGCTTTCGTTGGAGACGCCCTGTTCGAAGACCAGCGGGAAGGATTGCTCCTGGCTGGCGGTGTGGGTGGCGCTTCTGTGGCGGAAGCGACGCCCATGGCCGAAGGCGCTCAGCCGCCGGCGCGCCGCCTCCAGATCGACCTCGTAGCCGATGTCGAATACGAACAGCGCGTGGCATGTCCCCGCGCAGCGGGCCAGGCCCGGTTCTGGTGGCCGCGGCGCGCGCTCGGACGCCTCGGGCGCGCCCGGATCAGCGCTGGCCGGCCTTTTGGGATCGAGCGAGGCGGGGACCACCTAAGGCTCAGTAGTTGCCGGGGAACAGCCGCCGCTCGACCGCTTCGATCACGATGTGCAGCACCTTGATATGCAGCTCCTGGATGCGGTCCGAGGTCGTCGCCAGGGGCACCACGATCGGGATGTCGACCAGAGCCTTGAGCTTGCCGCCGCCCTTGCCCAGCAGCCCGACGCTGGTCACGCCGCGCGCCCGGGCGACCTCGACGGCGCGCAGCACGTTCGGGGAGTTGCCGGAGGTCGAGAGCGCCACCAGCAGGTCGCCCTCGCGGCCGTGGGCCTCGACCTGCCGCGCGAAGACCTCGTCGTAGCCGAAATCGTTGGCGATGCAGGTCAGGTGGCTCGGGTCCGAGAAGGCCAGGGCCGGGACCGCTTCGCGGTTGCCCCGGAAGCGCCCGGTCCACTCCTCGGCGAAGTGCATGGCGTCGCACATCGAGCCCCCGTTGCCGCAGCTCATCAACAGGCCGCGCCGCACCACGGTGGCGTAGACGGCTTCGACGAAGCGGTCCACGGCCGGCAGGGCCTCGGGGTCCGCCAGGAAGGCCTGGAGGGTCGCTAGGGACTCCTGGAACGAGGCGCGCACCGGGGAAGCCATGGACCGGGATTCTCGCTTCCGGGCTGCCGCCAAGCAACTTCCTGCCGGGAGGGACAGTCCGGACGGCCCCGGGCCGACCAAAGGGAGGTGGGGGGCCCTCCCGGCCGGTCCGCCAGCCCCCCGGACCCAGCCCCGCCGCCCCATGAAGCTCCTGCCCCTCAACCTCCTCCTGGCCGTCCTTCTGGCCGCCTGCAACGACAAGCAGACCGTGGCCGGCAGTGCCGTCGAGACCGAGCCCAACGACACCTTCGCCACCAGCGACTTCCTGGGCGCCGTCGGCAACGCGACCTCCGCCGACGTCACCGGCAACGTCGAGCACGACGACGGCAACAACGACGACCTCGAGGACCACTTCTCGATCCTGCCGAGCTTCACCGGCCAGATCACCGTGACCCTCACGCCGGTCGCGCCGACCGCCAACGTCAGCTTCACCGAGGAGCTGACCTCGACCACCGACGGGGTCGTCACCGACGCCGCCGGCGCCGGCCAGCCCGAGAGCGCCCAATTCAACGTGACCTCGGGCATCACCTTCCGCCTGCGCGTCGAAACCGCCGCGGCCGCCACCGATTACACGCTCAACTTCCTGACCCCGCCCGCGCCCCTCAGCGCCGGCGACGGTCAGCGCCTCGAGCTGCACACCTGGGTGGCCGATCCTCAGACCGGTCAGCTCGAACACCGCGTGCAGCCCCTGACCGTCGGGCGCTGACGCCCGCGCACGGGACCAACGCAGCTGGGGGCGCGGCGCCTTCGGCCGTGATGTTCGGCCCACGCAGCCCTCAAGCGCTCCTGGAAGCGGATCCCGGGGCGCAGGCCTTAGGAGAGCCCAAGCCTCGCGCAACCGCTCAGAATCTGGGAAAGAACGGCGCGCAGCGACGATCCCAGCCTCTGCGGCCTCCGGATGGCGGCCCAAAGGCATGCTGAGAGGCTGGCATGTCTGCTCGGGCGCAGCCCGAGTCGATCATTTCTCAGGCCGTCAACCCGCGGCCGCGTCGGCCAGGGCGCCGTCGGCGGCATCCAGCACCCGATCGATGACCGCGTCGTCGTGGGCCGTCGAGAGGAACCAGGCTTCGAAGGGCGAGGGCGGGATCAGCACGCCGCGGGCCACCAGGCCGTGGAAGAAGCGCGTCCAGGCGGCCCGGTCCGTGGCCATGACCTCGGACAGGAGCCGCACGGGCTGGTGCGAAAAGTAGGGGCACAGCATCGAGCCTTGCCGTCCGACCACCAGCGGCACAGAGCGGGCGGCCGCGCGCTCCTTGAGCCCCGCCTCCAGCCGTGCCCCGGAGCGCTCGAGGCGCGCATACACCCCCGGCTCCTGCAGGGCCTTCAGCATCGCCAGCCCCGCGGCCACCGCCAGCGGATTGCCCGACAGCGTGCCGGCCTGATACATGCGCCCCGCGGGCGCCACGTGGTCCATCAGCTCCGCGCGGCCCCCATAGGCGCCGATCGGCAGCCCGCCGCCGATGACCTTGCCCAGGGTCACCAGGTCCGGCCGCACGCCGCACAGCTCCGTATAGCCGCCGGGCGCCACGCGGAAGCCGGTCATGACCTCGTCGAAGACCAGCAGCGCCCCATGGCGATCGCACAGGCGGCGCAGGCCCTCCAGGAAGCCCGGCTCGGGCCGCACCAGGCCGATGTTGCCGGCCACGGGCTCCACGAACAGCGCGGCGATGCCGCGCCCGTGAGCCGCGAACAGGCGCTCGACGCTGCCGAGGTCGTTGTAGTCGGCCACCAGGGTGCGTTCCGCCAGGGCCGCCGGCACGCCCGGCGAATCAGGCGCCCCCAAGGTCAGGGCCCCGGAGCCGGCCTTGACCAAGAACGAGTCCCCGTGGCCGTGGTAGCAGCCGTCGAACTTGAGCAGCAGGTCGCGCCCCGTGGCCGCGCGCGCCAGGCGCAGCGCGCTCATGGTCGCCTCCGTGCCGCTGCTGACCAGCCGCACCTTCTCGACCACCGGCATCAGCCGCCGGATCGTCTCCGCCATGGCCAGCTCGCCCCCGGTCGGCGCGCCGAAGGTCGTGCCGCGCCCGGCCGCCGCGCGGATCGCTTCGGTGACGACCGCGGGCGCATGCCCGAGCAGCAGCGGCCCATAGCTCATCACCAGGTCGATGAAGCGGTTGCCGTCCACATCGGTGATCTCCGCCCCCGCGCCCTCGGCCATGTGCAGCGGCACCCCGCCGAGACCGCGCCAGGCGCGCACGGGGCTGTTGACGCCCCCGGGGATCAGACTCAAGGCGCGCGCGAAAAGACTCTGGCTGGTGGAGGTGTTCAAGGCCATCTCGGCGCGGCCAGCCCGCGCCGGCCCGCCCCACCCGGGGCCGGCCCAGCGCAGGCCCTTCGGGCCGCTTGCATCCCGGGATCCTCGCACATTCCCCGCCCCCAAAGAGCCGCGACCCCGCGGTCCCCAGGCCTTCCATCACCGCTCCGCCCCCGCCCGCCCTCGGCTCACAGCCCCGATTCTCATGGCGTCCCCGGGGCCGCGCAGGCCCGGCGCGCTCCAGGTGGCCAAGTCCCGCTTCTGCAGGCGCATACCCGGGTCTGCGGTCTGGCCGGATGACCGGTTTCGGGCCTTCTGGAGCTCGAGCGCGGGCGCCCCGCTCGGCAGACTAGGGCTGTGGCTTTGGACCTGGCGCTCGAGATCGAATGCCGCGCGGCGGCCTTCCTGTGGCTCGGTCAGCAGGTGACCGAACACGGCGAGCTGCTGCCGGCGAGCTTGCTGCGGGAGGGCTTCGAATTCCGTGGGAACCGCATCCCCTTGACGGTCCAGCAGGGCATCCACAAGCCCGCCTGCTTGAGCGCCGCTCTGAGCCTGCGCACCGCCCTCGGCTCGCCCTATCGCGATGAATTCGATGGCGAGGACGCGCTCCTGTATCGCTATCGCGGACAAGACCCCGACACCTGGGACAATCGCTCCGCCCGCGTGGCCTGCGAGCAGGGCCTGCCGGTGGTCTATCTCCACCAGCTCCCGGCGCGGGACAAGCGCTATCTGGCCCTGTGGCCGATCTACATCGTCGAAGACCATCGCTCAGAGCTGACCTTCCGGCTACAGGCTCAGCTGAGTGCCGGACTGCTGCCCCGCGTCGATGTGCCTGGCGCCTCGCTGGCCGGCTTCGGCCCAGCGGGAATGCGGCTCCTCGAAGGACCGTCCGCGCCGATCGAGCGTCGCTACGCCACCGCCCTGACCTTGCGCCGCCTGCACCAGGCCTCGTTTCGCGCCGCGGTGCTCTCTGCCTATGCCGAGAGCTGCGCCATGTGCCGCCTGCGCCATCCCAAGCTGCTCGACGCCGCCCACATCGTCCCCGACGCGGATCCCTCGGGCGCCCCCCAGGTCCAAAACGGCATCAGCCTGTGCCGCATCCATCACGGCGCTTTCGACATCCACTACGTCTCCGTCGAACCGAAGACCTTGCAAATCCGTGTTCGGAGCGACCTGTTGAAGGAACACGACGGTCCGATGCTGCGCCACGGTTTGCAGGCCCTCGAAGGCCAGCTGATCGGACTTCCGCGCCGTCGCGAACATCACCCCGACCGCGACCGCCTCGAACGACACTTCCAGCGTTTCAACGAGACCGGCTGATCCGCCTAGGAAGTGATCGAGAAAAGCGGTATCTAGGACGCTGAACCGGCCCGACCGCTGCGACGCGCCCGCTTGAGGTGTTCGCGATCGGCACACCGGCTCCCGATCCTGCGGGAGGGCACGTCGGGCCGATGCTCTCCTCATCCCGCAAGCCAGGCCCGCAGGCCAGAGTCGCTTGCAGCGCGTGCGCCGGATCAGGGCGTGGCGGGGGGCTCCGGCAGGCGGGACAGGAGTGCGGAGAGGGCGCGCGGGGTGGCTTCGGCGAGGGTC
>JBILNK010000013.1:0-40277 GCA_044375105.1 Planctomycetota bacterium | reverse complement strand
ATCGTAGCCGTACTTGACCTGGTCGACCACCCCCCCGCCGCTCGAGGCGTCGTACTGGGTCACCGTCAGCCGCCGGCCCAGGGAGTCGTAGCCCGTCTCGATCCGCCGCACGGCCCCGTCGAAGCCCGTCGCCAGGGTCGAAACCGCCCGGCTGGTCAGGCGGCCCGAGGCGTCGTAGGCCATCTCGGTCACGTTCCCGGCCTGGTCCTTGGTCCAGATCTGGCGGCTCCGGGCGTCGTAAGCGTAGCTCACCACGTCACTTGCGCCCGTCGAGTCCGGGTAGGCCACGGTCTTGAGCAGGTGCCCCGTGGCGATCTTGCTGTCCCCCGCCGAGCTGCCCTTGACCGTCCCGTAGGTATAGACCGTCTCCTGGTCCGTCCCGGGGCTCGGCACGTCCGCGATGATCTTGGCCCTGAGGCCGTCCACGTACTCGTAGCGCACGGTCTGGTTGTCGTCGGCGCCCGAGGGGTTGCCGGAGTTGACCGAGGCGGAGTAGTTCTCGACCTCCTTGGTGACCCGGCCTAGGGCGTCGTACTCCCGGTAGGTCACGTGCCCGAGGGCGTCGGTCATGGTCTTGACCCGCCCGTCGTCCCCGAAGACCGTGGTGCTGGCGGGGTTGTTGTCGGCGGAGGCCGGCACCGAGGAGACCGTGGTGCGGTTGAAAGTCGTCTCGCCGTTGGTGCCGTAGCTCGCCTGCCCCGTGGCCCGCCCGAAGCGATCGTGCCAGGCCGCCTCGATCTGCACCCGGCCCTTCAGGTCCGCGGCCGTCAGGATCAGGGAGTTGCTGTCGGCGTTCGTGTCGAGGGCCCCGGTCGTCTGCCCGCTCCCGAAGTCGCTGTGCCGGCGGTCGATGCGCGCCGAGAGCACCAGGTCGTCCCCGTCGAAGCCCGAGAGCGACTCCGCGAGCACGATGTCGCCCACCACGTCGTCGGCGTCGCTGTAGCCGGTGTCGTTGTGGCTAGCGAGCTCGTAGCTCCGCACCTCGCGCCCGATCCGGTCGTAAAGGCTTTTCGAGAGGCTGTGGCCGTCGCGTTTGATCTCACGCCCCATGGCGTCGTACCAGACGAGCTCTTCCAGGTTGTCGTCGTCGGAGCCGTCGGCCGCGTCGATCTGGTGGCGCGTCGTCTTCCACACCTGCCCGCGCTCGTCGTAGTAGGTGCGCGACAGGCTCAGGCGGTTCGTGGCCTCCGTGACCGGCTCATCCGTCCCCACCACGATGCTAGCGGTCGAGCTGTACCCCGCGCTGGCGGTCTGCCGGCCCAGGTTGTCATAAGCGACGAGCAGGTGCGGCGCCGTGGGGTTGGTGGTCAAAAGCACCCGCCCGCGCACGTCGTAGGCGTAGCTGGTCGAGTCGCCGGTGCTGCTGTCCTTGTAGACCGTGGTCTGGGTGACCAGGCTGTTCCCACCTGCTGACCCGCCGTCGTAGGTCGTCAGCGACAGGCGGGTCATGTTGTTCGTGCCGGAGGACGAGCCGCCGAGCTCGCCGAAGTCATTGGTGCCGACCCAGCTCTCGATCTGACGCCCGATGCCGTCGAAGGTCACCCGACTGATTGTGCCGTGGGGCGCCAGGGTCCGCACCCGCCGCCCCAGGGTGTCGTAGGCGAAGCTGGTCTGGTCGTAGTGCGTGCCGTCCGTGCCCGGCAGGCTCGTCGGGATCAGGAAGTAGGCCCGTGAGTTCTCCAGGGTGTAGCCCGAAGCCGCGTAGGTCTGGGTCGACAGGCTCGCCAGGGTGCCGAGGTCCACCGCCGCGATCAGGTCCGCCTGGGTCTCGTCGATGTGGCCGGTGACCGCCGTGGTCGTGCTGCCGCCCGAGATGGCCACGCTGCCGCTGGCCTCCCCTTGACCGGCCAGGTTCACGAGGGACAGGGACGCCGGCCCGTAGAACTTCTCCGGGCTGGCCTCGTAGTCCGGGTAGGACAGGCTGAGCAGGCGCCGGTCTAGCAGGCGGCTGAAGTAGCGCTTCGAGACGCGACCCTCGTGGTCCGTGCTCTCGCTCTGGCGCCCCTGGGCGTCGTAGACCATCGTGGTGACCCGGTGCAGGGCCCCCGCGGTGCTGCTGAAGCCGCTCGGGATCGTGACGCCATTGAAGACCTGGCCGGCGCCCGTCTGGGTCGTGTCCGCGTCCTCGACAGAGACCGTGGCCAGCCCGCCCGCGTACTTGGTGAAGCCGATGATTCCGTCGGCGCCCTTCACGAAGAGCGTCCGGCCGCGCTGGTCGAGGTACACAGACTCCGTGGTGGCGCTGCCCGAGCCGTTGTTCGAGGTCGAGACCAGGGGGTGGGTCGTGACCACCTTCTCGATCGCCAGGCTGCCCGAGTAGAAGGTCGTGGCCAGGCTGGTGGTGTTGGTACCCGTTGTGCCCGAGGTGATGGCCTGGGTGTATTCCGTGCTGGTCGCGATCACGGGACGCACCACGGCGTCGTCTCCGACCGTCAGGGAGGCGCTGGAGTAGGTCCTCGCGCCGTCGAAGTACTGGGTCCCTGAAGCCCCTTGCGCCCACTTGGTCGAGAGCAGGAATCCGGTCGTGGCGCCGCTGGTCTCGCGCTGGTAGGTATCGACAAGGCCGGCCGAAGCCGCGGTCGACACCGCGCCCGTCGAGTGGGTGTAGCTCGAGACCGCCGCCGGCGTGAAGACCGTGACCACCCGGCCCGAAGCGTCCCGGTCCACATGCGTGACCCAGTAGCCCGGGGCCGGCGAGCCCGACGGATCGTCATCGCTCTTGACCAGCGTCAGCGCCTGCCCCACCTCGTCAAAGTGCTGGGTCTCGAAGGAGCCGTCCGGCAGCCCGACCACGGTGCGTGCCGACCAGTTGTCCGTATAGCCACTGGTGTCGGAGTAGGAGCCGTTCGTCTGGTAGTCGAGCGTGTGGGTTCCGTTGCTGGCCCCGCTGCAGCCGCAGCGGCCGTTGAACCAGCCCTCCTTGACCCGGTAGCTCGTGTCGTAGGCGTAGTAGGCCTCCGCATAGGGCTTGAGGTTGGCCTCGGTCTCGGTCAGGAAGTCATCGTCGAAGGTGAGGTCCTGCCAGTCGTGCCGCCGGGTGCCTTCCGCACCGACCACGTACTTGAGGCAGTGCGGGTAGCCCGGGTTGGTGACGGAGTTGTAGCTGCCCTCGTAGTAGCGGTAGTAGGTCTTGGCGACGCTGTCGATGCCGACGTCCGTCAGTGGGGTCGTGCGGGTCACCAACTTGAGGTCGCCCACATCCCCGAAGGTCTCGTTGGTGTAGTAGGCGTAGTCGACCTCGCCGACGGTCGCGACTCCGCTGGGGCTCGACCAGGTGCCGGAGGTCTTGGTCTCGGCCTTGACCTCTGTCAGGCGCGAGACCCCGTCCAGGGTCGTGTAGGTGTAGGTGTAGCGGCGGTCCTCCGCGTCGTAGGCCGTCAGGATGCGCCCGGAGCTGTAGCCCGTGCTGATCGCGGTCGATCCGGTCGTGGCGTGACCCACATAGGCGACCTTGCCGGAGGTCGTCTCCGACTTCCAGAACTGACCGGCAGCCGTTCCAGCGTCCCCGTCGAAACCGAAGAAGGTCCACTTGTTGCCGACCTGGTCGGTCAGGGTGTAGGTGTCCGGCTCGCTGCCCGCGCCGGTCGCAAGCAGGAACACACCCGCCGCCCCGTTTTTCCCCCGGAAGGTCGTCGCACTCGGGCTGCCCGAGATCGCGACCCGCTGGTATTCGACGAAGCGATCGGCCCCGTACACCAGATAGAGCACGTCCTCTTTGTCGTCGCTCGGGTGCTCGTAGAGCTGGATCGCCGGCTGGCTGGTCTGGAACCAGTTCTTGCCCTGGTAGCCGTTGCTGTCCTGGTGCGCGCTGCCCGAGGTGAGCTGGCGGGGGTTGTACGTCCGGCCGATCACCCAGGGGATGCCCTCGCTCGGCAGCGCCAGGTCCACCGGACTGACCTCCGGCGCTCCCGTGAAGAGGTTGACCGAACCCGCCGACGCGCCGCCGAATCCGCCCTCAAAAGGATTGCCTTCGATCGCCATACCGAAAGGAGCGCCTGCCCTCAGTCCCCCATCGAGGTCAACGCCCCGTTGGCCCACCTGGGGCCTTATCCCCTGGATCGCGCTCGAGGCGCTCGGCAGATAGGTCGTCAGGGAACCCGCGTGGACCGAGAGGATCGGGTCCGAGGCGGCGCTGGCCGATGCAAGGCTAGGAGGCGCGATCCATCCCGTAATGACGGAGATGGCTGCAACTCCAGCGGCGGCGAAGACCGAGGCAAAGATGGCGGGGTGTGCCATGGCGCAAGCGTGGACGAGCGACGAGCGGGGCAGGAAAGGTGCGACGAGCGGCGAGTCCTGAAGGTCACCCACCGCGAAGCCCAGCAAGAGCCTCGGGGAGTGATTCAGGGCGGATGCGAGCCGAAGGCTGCCGAAGCCCTCAGGAGGGCACGTAGGCGATCGACGGCGCGATTGAGAAGGAGGAGGACCTGCGGAGCGCGAAGCTCGACCGGTCCTTCACTTCGAACACTAAGCACGATTGCTGGCCGCGCAACCCACTCGCCTCATGAATCCTCCATCAAGGCGCACAGGCATCGAAGTCCACCAACGCGATTTGTTCGCCTGAGCTCTGCACGCGGCACGTGCCTTGCAATGCGCCGCTTTGTAACGGTAATGTAAGAAGCGCTCGACTTCGCGGCATCTGTCGAAGATTTCGATCTGGACGGATGTCCTGCGTGTGCTCTTTGGGGGACACCATTGTGAGACTGCATCGCACCGGAGGTTTCCCTGGGGAAGACCGATTCGATGATCCCCTCATCCCTAGACAGGGGCCGTCCCGCCAATGGGCCTCGTCATTCAATTCGCACCAATCGTCGCACTTCTCATTTTTTCCCAGGGAATCGTGGTTCGACTGCCCCGAGGGCCGTTGCACCCCAGCCGAGTCCTCGCCGAACCGGGACTGCGTAGGCTCCAGGCAAGCTCCCGAGGAGTTGCCTTAGCAGCAGGCTGCTCGCCGTGTCCCGCGCGGATTGGGCGAATAGATAGAAGAATCAGCCCCTAGCGGCCTTTTCTTGGAGGAGTTAGGTTGTCCGAGGGTCTGCTGCTCACGCGTTGGAGCACGGCGCTCTCGACCCAGCGACGCCCCAGCATTCGTTGACCTGCGGACTGAGCCTCCGAAGGACCCAGTCCGTCTCCCTTCCTTCACCCCACCTGCTCCCTGACCATGAAGCTCGCCGCCTCTTTCGCTTCACTGCTCGGCCTCGCCCTCGTCGCGACCGCGGTCGCCCTACCCGGCACGGGCCGCAAGGCCTCCCCTACGCCTGGAGCTGAATCCCCAGGTGCAGAGAAGGCCCGCCTCGAGAAGGCCAAGACGGACCTGAGCCTCGAGTCCAAGTTGAGCGATGCAAAGCTCACGATCGAGCTCGATAGCGCCGCTGCGGTCAAGCTCCAACGCTCGGGCATCTACCCGGCTTCCCTCTCGGCTGCCGGGCTGACCCCGCTTGAAGCCGTGCAGGTGATCAACCGCGCGAAGGACTTCTTCGCCACCGACAGCACCCTGGCGAGCGCCGACGCAGCCGTTGCCGCCAGCAAGCCGACCATCGAGCCGCTTTCCACCAAAGTCAAGGCAGGCAAGGCCACCTATGAGGAGGCCCTGGCCCTCTCGGCCGCGCGGGAAGCCCTGGCGACAGCGGAAGCCGCTCAAGAAGTTGCCCTCGGCAACGCTCTCGCCGCGGCGACCTCGGGCGCCACGGCCCAGCAGCAGCAGACCCTGACCCGCATCCAGCAGAACAAGCACTGGCGCTTGCCGGTGCAATACCTGGTGCTGACCCAAGAGGAGCCCGCCTGGGTCAGGCTCCGCGACGCCCTCGACGCGGTGACCTCCTCCGGGGCCGAAGGCTGGCCGACGCCTCAGGCTGCGCTCGACCTGATCAGCCTGACCCGCGAGAACCCTGCCGTGGCCGCCGCCGAACAGGGCCTAGGCGCTCACCTCGCTGAACTTCAGGTCGCCTGGGACAGCGCGCTTGAGAAGTGAGGCCCCGGTCCGGCGTCGGGTCGGGTACTGCGCCACTCGCTGCTCCGATTTCTTGATCCCAACCCTACCGGCACAGCGCGAAGCCCTGGTGAGCGAGTTGTAGCGAAAGATCTCAGAAGGCTGTTCAGGGGACAGCATGCAGAGCCAATGTCTTTAAAAACGAGCATCAGCTTTAGAAAGTATAGCATTCCTTTCTGATTAAGGATCGCCAGCTGCGTTGGTCAGAGCAGTTGGGCGATTTGCCAGAAGCCGAAGTTGGCGAAGCGTTGGGGGCTCAGCAGGGCGACGGACCAGACTTCGCCGGCGGAAGAGTCTTGGCGGTAGTAGGCCTCCAGGCCTTTCTTGACCGCGGGGTCGTTGGCGTCGAGGTGCACGGCGGCGGTCCAGATCACCTGGCCGGTCTCGAGGGCGACCAGTTCGGAGGTCAGGTCCAGGCCGAGGGGCGGGAAGACGCGCTGGCCGGTGACGTGGATCCAGAGCAGGCCGTCGAGGGAGTTGCGGCGTGCGAGCTCCGCCAGGGCGGTCAGCTGGTAGCTGCCGGAGCGCAGGGGCTGGCCTAATTCGAGCTCGCCCAGGTCGGCGGGCGAGAGCAGCACGATCTCGTAGGGCGTGCTGCGGCTGAACTGGGCGTAGGCGGCTTGGGTCAGCTCGATGGTGCGCTCGTCGCTGCCGCTGGCGCCCGGGGCCTGCACAGGCAGGAGGCCGATGCGGCGCAGCGGGTAGGTGTCGAAGTCGGCCGCCAATTGCCCGGTGGCCAGGATGCGCGCGGTCTTCGGGCCGCTGCAGGAGCCCAGGCACAGCGGGAGGCAAGCGAGCAGGAACGGGGCCAGGCGGCGCATGGGGAACAAGGGCGGGGTGGGTGCGGCCGGGGGGACGTCGGTGTCGTGGGCGGTGGGAGGCGGCGCGAGCGGCGCAGCGGTCTGCCGTCGGCCGAGTCGGGGCGGGGCGGGGCGGGGCGGGGCGGGGCCGCGGGTGGCTGCGGGGATCGAGTCGACCAGGGTCCTGCCCGCCAAGGTCGTGGTGGTCAGGGCCTTGCCGGCTACGGGCTTGTCGGGCTTGGTCGTGTCGGCCGCGCACGTGTCGGCCGCGCACGTGTCGGGCACGGGCGTGTCGGGCACGGGCGTGTCGGGCGGGATCGAGTCGGTGCGGGTCGGCCGAGGACGGCGTTGGCGCGCCGTCAGGAGCGGCCGCCGGTCGGAGAAGCGGCGGGGGCTTGGCTGGAGGAGCTGGCGGCGTTGGGCGGGCCGCTGGCGGGCGCCTTGGTCGGGGCTTTGGCGGGCGCCGTGCTGGGGGCACCGGCGTTGGTGGAGTTCGGTTCGGAGGATCCGGCGGGGCCGGTCGAGGGCGCGGATCCGTTGGCGGGCACGCCAACGCTGGGCTGGGCGCCGGGGCTGGGCGCGGCGCCGACGGCGGCGCTGCGCTGCTGCTCGCTTTCGATCCAGGCTTCGAGCAGGCTCTTCTCGGCTTCGAGCCGCCGGATCTGGGCGGTCACCAAGCGGGCTTCGAGGTCGGCGCGCTCCTGCTCGGACAGATCGAGCTGGTATTGCAGCTGGGCCACGCGCTCTTCGGAGGCGCGCGCTTCGCTCTTGCCGGCTCCGAGGCCCTTTTCGGCGGCCAGCAAACGGCTCTCGAGATCGCGGATGTGCTCCTGCAGCGAAGCGTTCTCCTGCCGCAGGGCGTCGCGCTCGTCGAGCACGCGCGAATAGTCGTCGATCAACAGCGAGCGGCTCTGCACGGCTTCGGGCAGGCTGCGGGTCTGCTGGTCGAGGGCCTGCAGGCTGCCCTGGGGGCGGGCCTGGGCCGCGCCGCCGTCGGGGCCGAAGGGCACGGAGCTGGGCGTCGCGGGGCGCGCCGAGGCGGCCGCGCCGGCGACCCCGGTGGAGCCGGGCTGCACGCTGCGGGCCGAACCGAGGGTCACGGCGGGCGGCTGGCCGAAGGCCTGCTCGCGGGTCTCCGCTCCGGCGCTCACGTCGATCGAAGCGCCGAAGGCGGGCAGGCCGGCGGGGTTCGGGTTGGGCCAGGGGCTTCCGGGGGCCTGAGCGGCGGCGGGGGCACCGTAGCCCGGGGCGCCGGCGCCGGCCGCGCCGTAGCCGGGATTGCCGTAGCCGGGATTGCCGTAGCCGTGGGCGCCGCTCCCCGCAGCCCCATAGCCGGCGCCCGCGGTCGGCGCGCCCGGCTGCAGGCCGCGCGGATCGGCGTAGGCCGGCGCGCCCCAGCCCGCGGGCGGCACGGCGGCGTAGCCCTGCACGGGCGCGCCGGGATAGGCGCCTTGGCCGTAGGCGGCCTGGGGACCCTGTCCGGCGGCGGTCAAGCAGCCGGTCAAGGGCAGGCTCGAGAGGGCGCACAGCGCCAGCGTGCAAGCAGCGGCTTTCATCGCGGATCGGCCTCCGAATAGGCGAGCTCGATCACGCTGCGCTCGCCGCACGAACAGGTCAATTCAAGGGCGCGCACCTCGCCGTCGAGCTTGAGCAGGCGCACAGACTTGACGCAGGGCGCGGGCCGGTCCTCGGCCTCCGGCTTGGTCTCGGCCAACAGCCGCACGCGCTCGCCTTTGATCAGGTTGCCCATGGTCATGCGCTCAGCCGGCCGCTGAGCTCCTTGTTCAGGCGATAGATCGCGCGGGTGTGGATCTGGCTGACCCGCGACTCGGTCACGTCGAGCACCTGCCCGATGTCACGCAGCAGCAGGCCCTCGCCATAGTAGAGCGTGATCACGGTGCGGTCCGGCTCGGGCAGGTCCGCGATGGCATCGATCAGGAGCTGGCGGACCTCTTGCTGCTCGAGGGCCCCGGAGGGGTCCGTGCAGCTCGGGTCCTGCAGCAGCGCGAACAGGTCGCTGTCGGGCCCCTCGTCGAGGCTGACCAGCCCGGCGCTCTTGGCCGAGCACAGGCAGTCGTCGACCTCGTCGAGGCTCCAGCCGAGCTCGCGGGCCAGGTCCTCGGGCGCGGGCTTGTGGGACAGGCGTTGTTCCAGGGCGGCGAAGGCCTGCTCGAGCTCGCGCACGCGCTCACGCCGACCGCGGGGCAGGAAATCGAGCCGCCGCAGCTCGTCCAGGATCGCGCCGCGGATGCGGCTGTAGGCGTAGGTCGAGAACTGCAGGCCGCGGCCGGCGTCGAAGCTGTCCGCCGCCGCCACCAGGCCGATCATGCCGTAGCCGGTCAGATCCTCGCGATCGATGCGCGCCGGCAGCTCGAGCGCCAGCCGGCCCACGATGTGGTGCAGGAGCGGCAGGTGCTCGAGGATCAGCGCCTCGCGCTCGGCGGGCGTCTGCTGGGTGGTGGAGGCGGCTTCGCTCAAGGGAGATCAGCGCGGGGACGGCCACGCCGGGGGGGGACATCAGCGGGCTTGGGGCGGCTCGGCCCCGGGGTTCCGATCGGCGCTCGGCGCGGCCCACCTCGAGCGCAGGGCCAGGCCGCCCAGGCGGAACAGGCCCAGGACCGAGAAGCAGGCCAGGGCGCCGCGGAGTGCGGCGGTGCTGGGGCTGGCCTGCGCGAGCAGCGCCAGCAGGCCGGCGGCGGCGCCGGCGCTGGCGGCGATGCGCCGGCCCAGGGCCGACCACCAGGGCTCGAACCAGGGCAGGGGCAGCGGGGCGGGGCGCGGGCGCTTGGCCATGGCTCAGGCCCCCGGGGCCAGGGTCAGGCGCTCGAGGTGCTGGGCCAGGCGCTCGAGCGCCTGGGCGGCCAGGCAATCGCGGCCGCGCGCCAGCAGCGGGCGCTGGGCCAGGGCGCTGACGTAGAACTCCTGGGAGCGCGGCAACCAGCCGGCCAGGCGCGGAGAGCGCGACAGGAAGCGCTGCGCCACGCTGGCCAGGCGCTGGGCGACCAACTCGGCGGCCTGGGGCGAAGCGGCGGCGTTGATCAACAGCTCCGGCGTGGGCACCGCCAGGCGTCGCTCGACGGCGAAGTGGCTGAGGCCCTTCAGCAGGCCATAGGCGTCGGCCATTGCCGCGGGGTCGGGCTGGGTGACCAGCAGCACGTAGTCGGCGACCGCCGCGAAGGACAGGACGTCTGGTCCGATGCCGGCGGCGCTGTCGGCTAGCACCAGGTCGAAGCGGGCCGAGAGCTCGCGCAGCCCGCGCCAGAGGGCCGCGCGGCGGGCGCTGTCGGGACGCGCCAGGTCGGCGGACCCGCAGGCCGCGGGCAGCAACACGACCCCGTCGGCTTCGAGCAGGCAGTCCGCCAGGGAGCAGCGGCCTTGGAGCGCGTCCTCGAGGGTGCGCGCGGGCTCGAGCCCGAAGCACAGGTGCAGGTTCGAGAGCGCGAAATCGAAGTCGCAGAGCAGCACGCGCCGGCCGCGCTGGGCTAGGGCGACCGCCAGGTTGGCCGCCACAGAGGTCTTGCCCACGCCGCCTTTGCCGCCGGTCACCAGGGCGAAAGGCGCCGCCAAGCGCTGGCGCAGCGGCTCGAGGGAGGCGCCGCCGGCTTGCTGGTTGAAGGCCAGGCCCAGGGTCGGGTTCACGGCAACCTCCCGCGCAGGACCAGGTCGGCGAGCTGTTCGGCGCGCGGACGGTGCAGATGCCGGCCCAGCTCCTGGCCGTCGCACAGGAAAGCCAGGGGCAGCCGGGCCAGGCGCGCGTAGTCGAGCACCTGGCCGGGCTCGCCGCTTTCGTCGAGTTTGGTGATCACCAGGCCGCTCGGCTCGAGGCTCGCGAAGGCGCGGTGGGCTTCGAGCAGCGCCGCGCGGCTGGCGGCCGCCGATTGCACCAGATAAACCGCCAGGCTCGGGCCGCGCCCGAGGCGCTCGAGCTCGTCGGCCAGTTCGGCCAGGGCGGCGCGGTCCTTGGGCGAGCGCCCGGTAGTGTCGACCAAGAGCACGTCGCGCGGCCCGAGCTGGGCCAGCTCGGACAAGCGCTCGGGGCCCTGGCCGAGCTCGATGAAAGGCAGCTCGAGGCGCTCCGCGAAGGCGCGCAGCTGGTCGAAGGCGCCGGCCCGGAAGCGATCAAGGCTGGCCAGCACCACGCGCCGACCGGAGCGCGAGAGTCGCTCGGCCAGTTTGGCCAGCGTGGTGGTCTTGCCGACCCCGGTCGGCCCGACCAGGGCGATCGCGGCCCCCTCGCTGCCGGGCCGCGGCGCCGGGGCCAGCTTGAAGTCGCCGGGGATCAAGCGGGCGGCTGCGTCGATCGGGTGCTGGGCCTCACCGGGGCCGCCGACCAGGCTGCCGCACAGGGCTTCGACCCACTCCGAGGAGCAGCCGTGCTGCTTCATGCGCCGGCGCACTTCGCGCAGCGCGGGCTCGTGGACCGGCAGGCCGCTCGGAGTGCCGCGGACGGCTTGGGGCTCGTCGCCGCCGAAACCCAGCCGCCGCAGCCGTTCAACGGGCTTCTCGGGCGGCGCGCCGACCGACAGCGTCACGCCGCCGTCCTCCCCGCGCTCGCTGGAGAGCACCAGGGCGCTGGCCCCGAGCATCTGCTGAGCGCGGCTCAGGGCTTCGCGCAGATCGCGCCCACGCACACGATGGATCTTCATGCTTTGACTTCCTCCAGCCGCACGATCGCGGCGGTCTCGACCTCACGGGCCGAGACGACCTCGTTGTAGGACAGCACCGGCAGCTTGGGCAGCGTGCCGCGCACGAGCTCGGAGACGAAGCGGCGCACGCTGGAGCGCACCAGCAGCACCGGCCGCTTGCCGCCCTTGGAAGCGGCGCTGATCTTGCGCTCGATCTCCTCCACGAGCCGGTGCAGGTAGGCCGGGCCCACCGGATCGCCTTCGCCATCGGCGCGGCGGTTGACCGTGGCCGAAAGCCGGCCCTCGACCTCCGGATCGAGGGTCACTGCCAGGAGCTTGGCCTGCTCGTCGCCGTAGCGCTCGCACAGGGCTCGCGCCAGGCGCTGGCGCACCAGCTCGGTCAGGGTCTCGGGGTCCTTCGACTTGGCGGCCGCATCGGCCAGGGCCTCGAGGATGCCGGGCATGTTCTTGATCGGGACCTCCTCGCGCAGCAGGTTCTTGAGCACCGCCTGGACCTCGGCGTAGCCCAGCCGATCCGGCACCAGCTCGCCGACCACCGCGGGCGCCGAGACCTTGGCCAGCTCGACCAGCTGCTTGACGTCGTCGCGCGAGAGGATGTCCGGCAGGGCCTGCTTGAGCACCTCCGAGAGGTGCGTGACCAGCACCGAGATCGCGTCGACGACCGTGTAGCCGCGCAATTCGGCCTCGTTGCGCTCCAGCTCGTCGACCCAGATCGCCGGCAAACCGAAGGCCGGATCCGTGGCGTGCTTGCCCTTGAGCGGCTTGCCGCGTGCGATGCGCCGGGTGCCATCCTCCATGGCCAAATAGCGCCCGGGCTCGATGGCGCCGCGGGCCAGTTCGACGCCGCCCGCCAGGATCCGATAGGCGTTGGGCTCGAGGCGCACGTTGTCCTTGATGCGCACCGAGGGCAGCACCAAGCCCTCGCGGGCCGCCAGGCGCTTGCGCAGCTGCCCGATGTGCTCGAGGATGCCGGTGCCGCTCTTGTCGGACACCAGCGGGATCAGGCGGTAGCCGATCTCGAGGCCCAGGCGATCGACGCCCAGGAGCTCTTCCACCTCGCGCGCTTCCTTCTGCTCGGGCGACTCGATCGGCGCCGGCTTGGACCGGCTGGCGGGGTCGATCTCTGCGGCTCCGGAGGATTCGAGCAGCGATTTGGCACCATCCGCGCGCCGGGTCGAGCGCCACAGCAGCAGCAGCCCGGTGCTGAGCACCAGGAACGGCAGCTTGGGCATTCCGGGCATGAAGCCCAGCAGGAACACGACGCCTGCCGCGATCAGGGTCGCCTTGGGGCGACCGCCCACCTGGCTGGCCAGGTTCTGGCCCAGGCTCTGGCGACCGGAGGCGCGCGTGGTCAGGACCGCGGCGGCCGTCGAAACCAGCAGGGCCGGGATCTGGCTGACCAGACCGTCGCCGACGGTCAGGGTGGCGTAGCGCGCGGCGGCCTCGGACAGGCTCATGGAGGCCAGCATGCCGATGGCGATACCGCCGACCAGGTTGAGGGCCGTGATGATCAGACCGGCCACGGCGTCGCCGCGCACGAACTTGGAGGCGCCGTCCATGGCCCCGTAGAACTCTGCTTCGGCGGCCACCGCGGCGCGGCGGCTGCGGGCTTCCTCGGTCTCGATCAAGCCGGCGGACAGGTCCGCGTCGATGGCCAGCTGCTTGCCGGGCATGGCGTCCAGCACGAAGCGCGCGGCCACCTCGCTGATGCGCCCGGCGCCCTTGGTGATCACCACGAATTGGATGATGATCAGGATCAGGAAGACCACCAGGCCGACGCCCAGGTTGCCGCCCAGCACCACATGGCCGAAGGCCGCGATGATCGAGCCGGCCTCGCCGCCCGAGAGGATCAGACGCGTGCTGGCGACGTTGAGGCCCAGGCGGAACAAGGTCGTGAACAGCAAGAGCGTCGGGAAAGTCGACAGCTCGGCCGTATTGCGCACGTTGAGCGTGACCAGCAGGATCAGCAGCGACGCGGCCAGGTTCGCCGAAAGGGCCAGGTCGAGCAGCAGCGGCGGCAGCGGCGTGACCAAGATCACCATCATGGCCAGCACGAACAAGCCCAGGAGCCAATCGGCGTGGCGGATCATGCCAGCGCCCAGCCGCCCGAGGCCCGCGCCCAGCGGGGCCAGGGAGGGACCCGGGCCGCTGCTCGGTTGTGCCAGGGCGCCGCTCACCTAAGCACCTCCCCCGCCGCGCCGCGCCGCAGAGCGCTCTCGCCGGCTTCGCGCCGCCGGCGCGCTTCCTCGGAACCGCTCCAAACCTGCTGCAGCACGACCGCCACGGCCGCGTAGAGCTCCTCGGGGATCAGCTCGCCGACCTCGCACTGAGCATGCAGCGTGCGCGCCAGGGGCACGTCTTCGTAGAGCGGCACGTCGGATTCGGTCGCCAGGGCCTTGATGCGCTGGGCGACCTCGTCGAGGCCCTTGGCCACCACCCGCGGCGCGCTCTCGAGGGCCTTGCCCGCCTCGTCGCGGGGGTAGGACAGCGCCACGGCGTAGTGGGTCGGGTTGGTGACCACCACGGTCGCTTTCGGGACCTCGGCCATCATGCGCTTGGTAGCGATCTCGCGCTGGATGCGCTTGACGCGGCCCTTGACCGCCGGGTCGCCGTCCTGGCTCTTGGCCTCCTGGCGCACCTCCTGCTTGGTCATGCGCTGATCCTTGGCGAACTGGAAACGCTGATAGAGCAGGTCGATCAGGGCCAGCGCCAAGATCGCCACCAGCGCGATCGCCAGGAAGCGCACCTGCACGGAGAGGCCCAGGGCCAGGCTGGGTCCGAGTTCCTCGGTGCCGAGTCCCGCCAAGCGCGTGATCTGTGACTCGGCGGCGATCCACAGGGCCGCCCCCAGCGCGCACAGCTTGGCCAGGCCCATGGCGGTCTTCACCACGGCGCGCAGCGAGAAGATGCGCCCGAAACCCTTGAGCGGGTCGAGCTTCGAGAGATCGAGTTCGAGCGCCTTGGAGGAGAGCCGAAAGCCGATCTGGCCGTAGCCGGCAAGCAGGCCCATGATCAGGATCGGGGTCAGCAGCGCGGCCATGGGCAAGGCCAAGCGCTGGGCCTCGCGGGCGATCAGCAGCGCCACGGTGTTCGGTTCCCAGCGATCGGGGCCCAGCTCGGCGAGGGCCTGGGCCATGTCGTGGATCGCCTGAGCCAAGGTCTCGGCCAGATAGCCGCCGGAGAGCAGCAGCGAGCCCACGCCCGCCGCCAGCATCAGCGCCGTGACCAGCTCCTGGGACAGGGCCACCTGGCCCTGCTCGCGAGCCTCGTCCAGCTTGTGCTGGGTGGCCTCTTCGGTGCGCTCGCCGCTCGATTCGTCAGCCATGGGCGGCCTCCGCTTCCGCGAGCCGATCGAGGCCCGCGGACAGGGCGCTTTGCAGCTCGGCCACGGCGCGCCCCAGGGCCGGCTCGAGCGTCGGCAGGAACAGCACCAGGGCCACCAGACCCACGCCGACGCGCAGGTTGAACGAAAGGTCGAAGATGTTGACCTGCGGCACGGTGCGGGCCAGCAAGCCGAGCCCGAGGGTCAAGAGGCCCATCAGGATCAGCACCGGCGCCGCCACGCTGAGGCCGGCGGCCAGCGCGCGGCCCAGCTCGCCGAGCAAGTCCTGGCCCAAGTCGGGCGCCAGGCGGGCCGTGCCGATCGGCGCGCGTTCGAAGGAATCCACCAGCCCGCGCACCAGCCACAGGTGTCCGCCGACGCTGAACAGGGCCAGCAGATAGAGCTCCTCGTAGAAGCGCGCGATCAGCGGGGTCGAGATGCCATTGTCCGGATCGGCCTGGGCGGCCATCTGCAAGCCCATCTCGTTGCCGATGGCGTCGCCGGCCATGCGCAGGGCCAGGGCCCCGAGCTGCACCAGCAGGCCCATGAACAGGCCGAGGCCCAGCTCGCGCAGCGCCAGCGTGGCGTAGACCGGCAGGCCGACCGCGCCCAGGGCGGCCTCCGCGGGGCTCGGCCCGTGGGCAGCGCCGACGCCGGCCAAGACCAGAATCAGAGCCACGCGGAAGGCGGTCAGGCCGGTGCGCGGGCCGAACAGGGGCGCCGCCAGGACCAGCGCCGAGGTGCGCACCAGGCACAGCCCGAAGGCCTCCAGGCCGCCCGGCTCGAGCCAAGGCAGCACCCAGGCGAAAGGATCCCCCGCTTGCATCTCAGGACAGCCCGAAGGAATTGAGCCGCGCGAGCAGATCGGCGGTGTATTCGCGCAGCACCGCCAGGGCCGGCGACAGGAGCACCAGCGCGACCACGAACACGATCACCATCTTGGGCACCAGGCTGAGGGTCTGCTCCTGGATCGAGGTCAGGGATTGGAACAGGCTTACCGCCAAACCGACGCACAGGCCCGCCAGCAGGGCGGGGGCCGCCAGCAGCAGCACGGTGACCATCATCTGGCGCGCCAGGTCGATCAGCTGCAGGTCGATCGGGATCGAATGGTCCATGGCGGGGATCAGGCGACGGCGAAGGAGCGGACCAGGGATTCGCAGATCAGGTGCCAGCCGTCGACCAGCACGAACAGCAGCACCTTGAAGGGCGTCGAGACCATCACCGGCGGCAGCATGAACATGCCCATCGAGAGCAGCACCGAAGCCACCACCAGGTCGATCACCAGGAAGGGCAGGAACAGCAGGAAGCCCATCTGGAAGGCGGTCTTGAGCTCGGAGAGGATGAAGGCCGGCACGACCACGGTGAAGGGCAGGCGCTCGGGGTCGCTGTCGATCTCCTGGCCGCTTTCCGTGGCCAGTTCGGAGAACAGGGCCAGCTCCTCGGGGCGCGTGTTGGCTAGCAGGAAGCCCGACAGCTCGCCCCAGCCGGCCGCCAGAGCCGCGTCCGGGGCCAGGCGGCCATCGCTGTAGGGCACCCAGGCGGCGGCGTGTACCTCGCGCACGACCGGGGCCATCACGAAACCGGTCAGAAACAGCGCGAGCCCCAGGATGATCGGGGTCGGCGGCAGTTCGTTGGTCGACAGGGAGCGGCGCACGAACGAGAGCACGATTACGATGCGCGTGAAGCTGGTGATCGAGATCAGCGCCCCGGGCAGGAGCGAGAGCACGGTCATCAGCAGCGCGATCTCGAGGGCCGTCGAGAGGCGGCCACCGCGCTCGGCGCCCTCCGCGGTCGCTGCGGCGGCGGCCGACTGCGCCACGGGCCCGGCGGGCTCTTGGGGCACGGCGGGGCTCGGCGCGTCAGGCGCCGGCAATGCCGCCGCGACCGGCGCGCACAGCCACAGGCTGAGCAGCAACAGCCAGCCGCGGCCCAATCGCAGCAGGCCGCTCATCCGAGCAGGCCTCCGCGGCCCAGGGAGCTAGCCTCGCGCGGGCGCGGCGGGGCCGCCGGCCGCTGGCTGGCCAGCTCGAGCTCCGGCAGCTCCTGCTCGAGGCGCGCCAGCAGGTCCTGGGCCACGCGCTGGCGCGTTGCGCGCTCGCCCTCGGCGCGGGTCGCCGCCGAAGCAGCAGCCGCTGCCGGTGCCGGCGCTGCGGCGGCGGGCGCGTTGCCCGCAGGGCGCAGCAGCGGCGCCAGCCAATCGCCGAAGGGGCGCGCCGCGGTTCGCGGGCTCGTCGGTTCCTTGGCCAGGTCGTTGTCGACCACGGCCTGGTCCAGCTCGCTGATCGAGCAGAGCTCCTTGTCGCCGAGCCCGATCAGGAAGGTGCGGTCGTAGCAGCGCACCACGCACAGGCGCTGGCTGCGGCCGAGCGGCAGCACGTCCAGCACCTGGAAGGAGCGCCGCGCCGAGCGCTGCAGCTTTTGCCTGAGCCCCAAGCGCTTGACCAGGAAACTGGCCAAGAACAGGGCCCCGAGCAGGGTGCCCACGACGATCCAGTAGCGGACCAGTTGGTCCTGGGCCAAGGCCAGGGCGGCGGCTCGGTGCAGCATGGGATCGGGCGGTGCGGAGGCCGGGGTTCGGCCCGATGAGCGGGCCTGGAGGCACAGGGCGGGCGGCGGGCGCGCGGACCGAGCGCGGGGGCTGGGACCTTCCCCGCCGGGTGTCGCGGAATCCGACAGACGGCTCCGCTGGCGCCTTCCCCCATCGACCGAACCCTGTCGGATCTGCGGACAGGGGCCGGGCTGCTCCCAGCCTTGGCACGGGGCCCCCGCGGTCCGCCTCGCCAGCGCCCGCGCGACCGGCTGGCCACGGCGGAGGCCTAGCCTATGGCCATGACCCCGCTGGCTCAGCCCCTAGGCGCCGCGATCGGCGCCCCGCCCCGCGCTGCCCACCGCCGGCCCCCCGGCCAAGGGCGCGCCGCCACCCAGGCCGGCTCAATGGGGCCGCGACGTCCGCCCGCGCTGCTGGCCCTGCTGCTGGCGGGCCTGCCCGGCGCCCTGGGCGCCTGCCGCACGGCTCCCCCGGCGCCGGCCGCCGGACCGGTGCCCGCGCCGCCGGGCCCCTCCCAGGCGGTCCCGGGCGGCCCGACGACGGAGCTGCCGCCGGAGCTGGCGGCCGCGGTCGAGCGTCTCTATCGGGCCTTCGACTTCCAAGCCGGGTCCGAGCCCGATTGGGCCGCGTTGCACGCGCTGTTCCACCCCGACTGCCGTTTCCTGGGTCCGCTGTCCCCGGGGCGCGAGCCGCGCTCTGAAAACCTAGAGCAGTTCCTGGAGAGCTTCCGCCGCTACGCCACGGGCTCGGAGCGCGCCGCCACGGGGCTCTTCGAGCGCGTGCTGTGGGTCGAGCCATTCCGCTACGGCGGCGTGGCCCAGACAGCGGTCGCATTCGAGGGCCACCTGCCGAACGCCGCCCCGGCGGAGACCCGCGGGATCGACCTGCTGCAGTGGGTCGAAACGCCCGGCGGCTGGCGCATCGTGGGCTTTTCGACCCAGTACGAACGACCCGGTCTGGGCGTGCCGACGAGCCCCTAGGCCCCCAGGAACGGCCGAATACGGCCCGGGAGCAAGCGCCCGATGGCAGCCCGAAGGCTGGCGGCGGGACGCGGGTCCAGCCGCTCGGCGCGCAGGTGGACTCCATACTCTTCGGCCTCTCAGCCGCGCATGTCGCAGCTCTCGCCGGTCGATTCCGGGGGCCGCATCGCCAGGGCCTGCCGCGCCCGGCTGGCCAGCTCGGCGCGCACCAGCAGCTCGTCCCGGCGCTCGCCCAGCTTGTGCACCAAGAATGCAGCCAAGCGCTGAGCGCGGGCCAATTCGGCCCTCAGTTCCGGATCCTCGGGCGGTTCCGGCAGGGCCACCTGGACCGCGGCGAAAGCGCGCTCGAGCTCGCGCACGCAGGCGTCCAGGCGCTCCTCGGGCACCTCGTCGCCGCGCTCGATCAAGCGCAGCAGGGCCTGCTGTTGCTCCAGGAGCCGCTCGACGAGCAGCTCGACCATCGGCGGCTCGTGACCCATCAGCTGCGAGTGGTCTGGACCTCGACCTCGCGCCAGGCGGAGAGCAGCGTGCTCAGCACCTTGGAAACCCCGCCGAGCGGCTCCGCGCTGCGATCCCCGATGGCGCGCCCGAGCTCGCTCTCGGCGAACAGGTACAGCGCCTGCAGGTCGCTGCACAGCGCCGGCGCCGCCTCGTGGTTCAAGCTGTAGCGCAGCTCGGTGACAATGCAGTCAGCTTTGTGCACCGCGGCGTTGAAATCCCGTGCATCCGCTTTGGGATCCAGGCGTCGCGCCCGCTCGACCTCGCGGATCACCGCCTCATAGAGCAGGCGGATGATCTTGATCGGGGGCGCGTTCTCGAGACTGGTCTCTTTGTAGGTCTGGGCGACCGATTGATGGGCCATGGTCTGGCGTGGGGCGGGAACGGGGTCAGTTCTGCGCGGTGAGGGCGGTCAGTGATACTTGCTGGGCCTGCAAGCCGCTCAGGAGCTGCTCCAGACTGGCGAATTTCTTGACCAAAGATTCCTCGAAAAACTCGAGTCGTGACTCGAGGTCCGAGATGCTGTCGTCGAAACGCTTGATGTCCTTTTGCAGGGTGCTCTTGCGGGCGCCTAAGAGGCCATCGACCTGCTTGCCGTTGGAGAGCACCTGCTTATCTAGCAAGCGCGCCAGGGCTTTTTCGAGCTGCATGAACACGCCGCTGTCGCTGGTCGTATCCGTGTAGAACCCGGGGCTGCCGCTGGTCAGGCCACCGTTGTCGAAACCGTCCAAATCGACAAAAAAATCCTCGAAGGCCTGCGGGTCCTCGGTCAGCTTATCCTTGACCTTGGCCTCGTCGAGGGTCAGCGAGCCATCAACGTTGAGCTTGATGCCGAGCAGCCCCAGGGAGCCGAAGGAGCTGGTCGAGTCGACGTTCTGGGGGCCGAACAGGGCACTGCGGATCGAGCTGCCGATCGTGCGCAGCAGCGGATCGCCGAACAGGGCCCCGCTGGGGCCGTCCTCCTCGCTGAACTGGCTCTGGCCGCGGATGAATCCAGTGACCGCGTTATAGGCGGCAACGAATTCCTTGAGGCTGCCGACGATGCCTTCCGTGTCGAGGCCCACGGTGAATTCGGTGGCGGCGCTGGTCGTTCCCTGCAGCTCGATGGTGAGGCCCGGCACGGCGCCCTGGATCGTGTTCGATTCACGCACGATGGTCAGCCCGTTGAGCTTGATCTCGGCGTTCTTGGCGTCGCTGAGTTCAAGATCCACGTCAAAGTTCGGGGTGCCGGAGGTCACGGCCAGGTTGGCGATCTCGAAATCCGCTCCGGTGTCTTCGCCCTCGAGAACCAGCGTGTATTGCGGATTGCTCGAGGTGCCCGCCTGGATCACCGAGGCCTTGACTTTGCCTGCCGCCGATTGATTGATGGCCTCCGCCAAGTCGTTGAGGCTGGAGGAGCCGGACGCCAGGTCGATGGCGTAGGACTGGCCGTCGTAGTCGAAGCTGACTTGGGCACCGCCCAGGTCGGCATCCGCGTCAGTGACGGCGCTGAAAGACCAGCGGTCGATGCTGGCCAAGGAAAGCACCTCCAGCGAGTAGGTGCCGAGCCCTGAGCCGCCGTTCGAAACGAAACTGGCCACGCCCTCCTGCTCGATGGTGACCGAGTTCTTTAGGAAGTTGGGCGCGTCGGCGAACTTCTTGGCCGTACTCTGCAGCTTGTTGACCAGGCCCTCCAGGGTGCCGACCAGGTTCAGCTTGCTTTGGCTGGTCTTCTTCTGGCTCTCGAGGGCATTGATCGGGATGCCCTCCGCCTGGACCAGGGCCGAGATGATCGCCGCCGTATCGAGGCCGCTGGCGAGTCCGCCGATCTGGATCTGTCCTGACATGGGAGTGCGCGGGGAAAGGAGGGCCCGGGGCCTACCCGGGGGTTATCGGTGCAGCACCTGAGGCGCTTGAGCGGGGCGGGCCGGCTTGGCCCCAGCGCGCGCCGAGGGTCATCCCGTCCGGACCGCCTGCGCCCGGACTTCGGCCCGTTTTGGCCGGCCCCACCGGGGGGAGGACAGCAGCCTGCCCCACCCTGAGAGCAGGCGGGGGGCAAGCACGGCCCCGGGGCCGACGGCACGCAGCCCGCAGGCCGCCCCGCGGGCAGCGGGAACGGCCTCCGGTACGGAGCGAGAGGACCCCAGGCCGCGCACGTCCAGGGCCCGCGCCGGAAGCCCCACAGAGGGGGTCTACGGCGTCGGATCAGGCATCAGCCGAGCAAGCTCAGGGCCAGCTGGGGCTGGACGTTGGCCTGGCTGAGGATCGACACCGCAGCCTGCTGAAGGATCGAGTTACGGGTCAGGTCCGCGGACTCCTCGGCCACGTCGACGTCGCGGATGCGGCTCTCGGCAGCGGTCAGGCCCTCGCGGACGTTCTGGACCGAACGGTACGCCGAGCTCAGGCGGTTTTGGATCGCACCGAGGGAGCCACGCTCGGTGTTGACAGAGTTGATCGCGGTGTCGAGGGCCGCCAGGGCGCTGCTGGCGTCGGTATCTGTATCGACCGCGAGCGTATCGATGCCGAGAGTCGCCGACTGCAGGTCGACAGCCTCGATTTCGATAACATCGCCGCTGTCGATACCCACCTGGATGTCCAGGCTACTCGATCCGTCGAGGATGCTGATGGCGTTGAATTCGGTTTGGGTGGCGATCCGGTCGATCTCGTCGATCAGCGCCTGGAACTCGACATCGATGATCTCGCGGTCCTCGGTGGACAACGTTCCGTTGGCGGACTGGATGGCCAGCTCGCGCATGCGGTTCAGGTTGTTGCTGATCTCGTTGATCGAACCTTCGGCGGTCTGCACAAGGCTCATGCCGTCCTGGGTGTTGCGGGCTGCTTGGCCCAGCGAACGGACTTGCGAGCGCATGCGCTCGGAGATGCCCAGGCCGGCGGCGTCGTCCGCGGCCGAGACGATGCGCAGGCCGGAAGCCAGGCGGGAGTAGTTGCCGCCGAGGCGCGAGCTGACGTCAAGGAGGTCCTGTTGGGCGCGGAGGGAGAAGAGGTTGGTGTTGACGCGAAGACCCATGGGGTGGGGAGGATCTAGGGGGACAAAGGGCCGGGGAAGGCCGGGGGGGGGGAAAACCGCAGGGCCGTCGCGGTGAGGTCCGGCATGGGACCAGGGCCGCTTGACCGAACGGTGCGCTGGGAAGGGTCCCCCGCGCCGACCGGAACGGCCGGACGGCGCGGGAAACCGAGTGCGTTCGCGCGCAGGCGATCGCAGGGGACTCCGGGGGAACTGGACCCGCGCCGCCGGGAGGCGGCCTGATGCCGCGGGCGCTGGGGTGCGCCCTGGGGCCTACGGGGATGGGGTGGCGCAGCGCCGTCGCGGCGCGGCCTCGAGCGTGTGGATGCGCTCCGCGGGCCAAACTCACCCCCCGGCGGGTGCCGGGGGAGGCGCTTGCCCGACCGCTCTCAGAGCAGGCTCAGGGCCAGCTGGGGCTGGACGTTGGCCTGGCTCATGATCGAGACAGCGGCTTGCTGCAGGATCGAGTTACGGGTCAGGTCCGCGGACTCCTGGGCCACATCCACGTCGCGGATACGGCTTTCGGCGGCCATGAGGCCTTCGCGGGTGGTTTGGATACTGCGGAAGGCCGAACCGAGTCGGTTGATCGCAGCACCCAGGTTACCGCGCGAAGTACTGACGGACTGAAGGGCATTGTCGATGTCCTCCAGCGCCGCAGAAGCGTTCTCAGCAGTGTCGACGGAGAGCGTGTCGATGCCCAGGGTGTCCGATCGCACGTCTTCGGTGCTCACGGCGATCACCTGACCATCTTCGATGCCGACCTGGATGTCCAGGTCCGTGGTATCGTCCAGCAGATTGATGCCGTTGAAGCTCGTCTGCGTGGCGATGCGGTTGATCTCGTCATCGAGCGCCTGAAACTCCACGTCGATGGCCTCACGGTCTTCGGTGGAAAGCGTCGCGTTGCTAGCCTGGACAGCCAGCTCACGCATGCGAATCAGGTTGCTCCCGACCTCGTTCAGAGCGCTTTCGGCGGTCTGAGCGAGCGAGATGCCGTCCTGGGCGTTGCGGCCCGCTTGAGCGAACGAACGGGTCTGCGAGCGCAGGCGCTCGCTGATCCCCAGGCCGGCGACGTCATCGGCCGCCGAGGTGATGCGCAGACCCGAGGACAGGCGGGCGAAGTTACCGCCCAGTCGCTCGGACACGTTCGAGAGGTTCCTCTGCGCGGTCGCCGCGAAGAGGTTCGTGTTGACACGAAGTCCCATCTGAGTATTTCCCTTGGTTTGGAGTCATTGGGTGGCCTCGGAGTCCATCTCCGGAGCCGATTCGGATGGTTCCCTGGGCCGGCGCGTCAGAGGCCGCACGAGGCAGCTCTGGCGCGGGGGTCCGGCCATGGGCATCCATCCGCCGCGGCGGCGGCGATCGCTCGCCGTGCCGCTCACCCGCCCGCCAGAATGCGGCGAGCAGGTGTTCCTAACGGGGATTCAAAATCAGCTGATCCGACGCGGCGATGGGAAGCGTGCGTCGGCAGCGGTTCGATCTCGGATTGTCACAGAGCACGCGGCGAAGCCTCTCCGACCGCAGAGCTGTTCTCGGATCCGGCCCGCCCTGCTTGAGCCCGCTCTGGTTTCCCCAAGGGTGCCGACCGGGCCACACCAGAAGCCCCTTCCACGCCACTGGCCACGCGGGTGCCCGGTCCTTCCACCCCCTGCGTCCCCTCACCGGCATTCCCCCCCTTACCCTCCGGACTCGTGCCTAGAATCGGCTGAACGGGGGACCGCCACCACAGCGGTCCCCCTCCTCAGCGATCCGGCTCTGACGAGCCGTCTCTCCCAGTGCCGCCAGCACTTGAGGGCGCCAACGGCGATTCTACGCGGGTCCCGGAACCCGCCTCGGTGCCTGGGCACGTAAGCCTGGTGCCAGTCCAGGGGCTGCGCGGCGTCGAGCCGCCGGCCGGATCAGCCCTGCAGCAGAGTCAGGGCGATCTGCGGCTGGGCGTTGGCTTGCGAGAGGACCGAGATGGCGGCCTGCTGCATGATCGAATTGCGCGTCAGGTCGGCGGTCTCCTCGGCCACGTCGACGTCGCGGATCCGGCTCTCGGCAGCGGCCAGGTTTTCGCGTACGTTCAGGATCGAGCGCAAGGTCGAGTCCAGACGGTTCTGGATCGCGCCCAGGTTGCCGCGCATCGAGTTGACGGTGTCGATAGCGGCGTCGATACCATCCAGGACGTCGTTGGCGTTCTCGAGCGTGGTCAGGTCGAAATCGGCGACATTTAGGCCCAAGGTAGTGGCCGAGACGTCCGCGAGCGGCACGTCGATCAGCTCGCCCTCTTCGATCCCGACCTGGATCGGCACCGTGGCCTGAGATCCGTCCAGGAGCTGGATGCTATTGAATTCGGTTGTGTCGGCGATGCGATCGATCTCGGTGATCAGCTGCTGGAACTCGGTATCAATGATCGCGCGGTCAAAATCCGAGTATGTACCGTTTGCGCTTTGGATTGCGAGCTCCCGCATGCGGTTCAGGTTGCCGAGGACCTCACTGATCGAGCCTTCTGCGGTCTGCACCAGGGATACGCCGTCCTGGGTATTGCGCGAAGCTTGACTCAGTGAGCGAATCTGGCTGCGCAGGCGCTCGGAAATGCCGAGACCCGCCGGATCGTCGGCTGCGACGTCGATGCGCAGGCCGGACGAGAGCCGACGGAAGTTGTCGCCGAGGCGAGTGGTTATCGACGACAGGTTGCGCTGCGCCGACATCGACAGGATGTTGGTATTGACTCGAAGGCCCATGGCCTCCCTCCGTGGTGTGAGGGGTCAGAAGGGACGGATCGGTGAGGTGTGCCGGTCTACGGGTGGTGGCCGCCGCCCGGCAAGGTTGTTTTCGGCCGCGGCCCCGGCGGCTGTAGGAGCCCGGGCGAAAAAGTGGTCCCCGTCGAGTTCCAGTTCGGGGATCGCCGCTTGCGCGGAGCCCCCGGCAGCTGAACGGTTTGCTGCCACCGGCTCCCGAGACGCACCGAGGGGGCCAGCGGGGGGGCGACCCGTTCCCGGGCCGGGCCCCCCGTGAAGGGCATCCAGCGCCACAGGGCGGCGTCCGAAAGGAGCCAGTGTTCCCATGAGTGCGCAGAGATTGCTATTCCTGGCCGGTCTGGGCGGGGAAGCCCCGCCTTGCGAGGCCCTGCCCGAATCGGTCGCGATCGAAGGCCACGCGGACGCCGAGTCCCTGCTGACGGCTGCCCGAGCGGGCGAGGCCGAGCTGGTCCTGCTGCGCCTGCCGAGCCCCGGGGAGGCCGGGCGCCAAGCGCTGCTCGAGCTCCTCGCCGAGCTCGCCGACCGTCAGCCAGCTCCAGCGCGCCTGTGCTGGGTCGATGACCGCGATGCGGCCGGGGCGGCCCTGTGCTTCGAAAACGGTGCGGATCAGGTGCTCGTGGGCGCCCCCACCCTAGTTGAATGGCGCCAGCGCCTGGGCACGGCGCTGGAGCGCGGGCAGCGCGAGCGCGAGCGCTGGCGAGCCCGGCTCGAGGACCCCTCAGGACCGCTCCAGCGACTCGCGGGGACCTCGCCGGCCATGCTGCAGCTGCGCCAGCGCTTGCTCGCAGCCGCCCTGGCCCATCCGGCCACGGTGTTGATCCGGGGCGAGCCCGGCTCGGGCCACGGGCTGGCGGCGCGCGCCCTGCACGAGCTGTCGCCGCGGGCCGCGGGACCATTCGTCAGCCTGACGTCCGGCGCCACGGGCGGGGAGGCCGCAGGCGCAACGCTGTTCGGGAGGACCCCAGAGAGCGCCGGGGGCCTGCTGAGCGCGGCGCGGGGGGGAAGCCTGTTCCTGGCGGGTGTGGAGCACCTGGCCCCTGCGACGCAAGCCCGGCTGCAGCGCTGGCTGCAGGAGTGGCGACCCGCTCGCGGCGGGGTGCGAATCGAACCGGGCGGAGAGGCGCGGCTGCTGGCCGCCTGCGAGGGCGACCTCGAGGCGGCCCTTGCCGACGGGAGTCTGCGCGCCGACCTCTATTACCGCCTCAACGTGCTCGAGGTGTGGCTGCCGCCCCTGCGCGAACGACCGCAGGATCTGGGGGTCGTGTGCGCCGAGATCTTGGCGCGGCTGGCGCGCGACATCGGCGGCGGAGCCTGGGAGCTGGAACCGGATGCCCTGGAAGCCCTCGCAGAGGAGCGCTGGCCAGGCAATCTACGCGAGCTGGAGCAGCGCCTGCGCCGGGCGGCGCTCCTGGCTGCGGGTCGTACGCTGGGACCCGCTGATCTGCGGCCCGATCGGCGCTCCGGGGCGACAGAGACCAGACCACCCGCGAGCTTGACCCTGGCCGAGATCGAGCGCGATCAGATCCAGCGCGTGCTGGAGGAATGCGGCCACAACAAGTCTCTGGCAGCGCGCCGGCTGGGCCTGCACCGCTCGACCCTGTACGCCAAGCTACGCGAGCAGCCTGTCGGCGCCTGAAGACGGGCACGGAGCCGGGTCCTGCCCGGTTGTCGGATCGCCCGACAGGAGGTCGCTACGGGGCGGAAAGCGGTTCTGGTCCGGGGCCTTCATCCAGCTCAAGTTTGCCGGGGGGGGTGCCGAAAGGCGCGACAGCTCGGGATCCCCGTCCCCCGCGCCAACCCCATGGCCGACCTATCCCAAGAGCCGATCGCCCCCTTCCAGGAAAGCGATGGCGCGCCGCTGCAGGCGCTCGTACTGGAACCACAAAGCGCCGAGCGCGAGCGCCTGCGGTCGGCCTTCGAAGCCCACGGGCTGCGGGTCGAGACCCCAGCGGACCCCGCGAGTGCCCTGAAATCGCCGCGCGCGGACGCGCTCTGGATCCACGCGCACTTCGCGGCCGGCGCCGGCCTCGCGCTGGCCCGCCGGCTGACCGCCGAGCACGCCGGAAGCGTTTGGTGTCTGTACGGCGCGGACAGCGCTGCGGAAGTGCGCGCGGCTTGGCAGGCCGGAGCCTGCGATGCGCTGCCCGGACGGCCGCCGGCGGATGAACTGCTGGCCGCGTTGCGACCGGCACTCGCCGCGTCGACGAGCGCCGCTGGGTCCCGCAGCCTGGATCTCGAGCTGTCCAGCGACCGCAGCGATCAGGAACAGGCCACGATCGAGTTGGGATCCCTGGCCTTCTGGGCCGGAATGGGGCCGGCAGCGCGCGGCCGGCTGCTTTGTGCGCTGGCAGAGCTTTACGAGAATGCCCGTCGCCACGCCTATCCACAGGCCGCGTCGGGTCCCGTGCGCCTCAGGGCCCTGGCCCGCTCCGGCCGCATCGAGGTCGTGATCGAGGACCGCGGGCAGGGCTTCCAGGGCGAGGACCAACGCACCCAGCACCTGCTGGAGGCCGCCGGGCTCGACCGCTTCCCGGCCGGCCGCGCCTACGCCGCGGGCGGCCTGATCCGCGCCCGCAGCTTATGCGAGCGCTTCGCCTGCGTAAGCACCCCCGGACAAGGCACCCGGATCGAATTCAGCGTGATCGGCTATCCAGCAAGTTTCAGCCCCGTCCCGCTTGACTTCGAAGATGCCATCGAAGAGAGCCTGGCACCGATCCAGACCGACCTCAGCGACCGCGATTTCCTGGATCCCAGCGAACTGCGTCGACTGCTCCTCGCGCTGACCCGCGAGAATCGTCGTCCCGTGGAAATCCTGCCCCCCGCCCTGGCCGTGACCCTGGGCCGCGTGCTGAATGCTGCCGCGCAGAGCTGTGCACAAGTCCTCAAGCGGAGCGCCTGAAATGGCTCGATCCACGAACGATCTCGGCATCGACAAAGACGAGGACCTGTTCGATTTCGGCGATATCAATCGGGAGCGCGGCAGTTCGGGTTCCGATGAGCTCGACGTGGAGCAGTTCTTGGCGGCAGTCGGCGTCGCGGCGGATGACGACCACGAGGAGCGCGGGCCGGGCGTTTCCGAAACGCTCCTGCGCGAAGTCGAAAACCTCAAGCGCACCATCGTCACGCCGTCGCCCAAGTCGAGCGCCACTGCGCCGGTGCCGTCTGCCAGCACCCCACCGGTACCCGCCTACAGCACGGCGCTTGCTGAAATCGTTGGTCGCAGATTGCCGCGCCACGTGTGGATTGCTGGCCTGACTTTGATCGGCCTCAACGCGCTCGTACTGTGCGTCGTCCTGCTGGGCCCAGGACGCAGCGCCAACGAACTCGAAGCGGCTCGCCAGCGCCTGGAGCAGGCGGCTGCCAGCGTCGAGGAGGGCCTGCGCGGGGAAATCCAACGTTTCGAAAGCGGCACCGCGCAGGCCGCCAGTGCCGCCCTCGAAAGCGGCGTCTCCCTCAGCCATGTCGAGCGCAGCCTGGCAAACCGGGACTTCGACCTGGGTCGGCGGCAGATCTACGCGCTGCTCAGCACCATCGATCGCCTGACGCCCGAGCGACGCGCCGACCTCGAAGCGCGAGCCAATTTCATGCTGGCTGACAGCTATCGCTTGGAAGGCGAAGCCCGGCTCGCGGAGGAATCGAAACCATGATGGCCCTGCTGCTGCTTCTCACGGGCACCCAAGAAAACTGGCCCCAGGCGCGCCCGACGCGCGTTGAGGTCACCGGAACAGGTATCGAGCAACGCGTCACCCTGGTGGCCACCAACGCCAACCTCGAGAGCCTGATGCGCTCCCTGGCCGAGCGCTCCGGACGCATCCTCGAGGGACCCCGCCAACCGGATCTGGCCCCGGCGCTGGTGACGGTCGAGCTCTTCGATCGTCCTCTGACGCAGGTGCTCGAATACGTGCTGGGCAGCGTCGGCTTTGACTACGAGCTGAGCCCGACCAACCTGAAGCTGATGCGACCTGCCAATGAGGAGCCACCGTCCGACGAGGTGCTGGCACGCGCCATGGCAACCTATCTGCGGGCTACCAGTCTGTTCCCCGAGGCTCGCGAGCAAGCGCGCGCACGCTTGGATCAGGGCCAGGTCGAGCTGCTACGCGGCAATCCGGAGGCGGCTCTATTCCATTTCATGTCCCTGATCGACACGCATCCGCGCTCACCGCTGGTTCCCGACGCCCAGTTGTCGGCAGCGGATCTGCTGGCACGGCTCGGGCGTTTCGAGGAAGCCCACACCTTGTACCTGCGCGTGACCGAGCTGCCCGCCGAGGACGCGCGACGCGGGCGGGCGCGGCTAGGTCTCGCTCGCTGTCAGATGGAGCTCTCCAACCCGAGCTTCACCATCCTTATGCTGCGGCGGCTGGAGCGCGACAGCCCCAGCAATGATCCAATCCAGAAGGGGCAGCGCCTGCTGCTGCTGGCGCGGGCCCTGGAAAGCTCGGAGCTGCCAGTGGAGGCCCTCGAGACCCTCGACGAGCTCGAGCGCCTCGGTGCCCCGCTCGACCTGCAGGTCGAAGCCATGGAGATCCGCGCCTTGGCGCTCGAACGGCTGGAGTACGTGCCGGCGGCCGGCCGTGCTTGGATGGTGGTCGCGCGCCAGACGCGCGGTCAGACCGCCGCCGAAGCCTACCGGCGCGCCGCGGAGATCGCCCTGGCCCAGGACGAGCCGCTCTCGGTGCTGTTCATCGAAAAGGAGCTCGCCCAGCGTGGCGCCGAGGTGGCCGCTGCCGGCATCGACGAGCTGGTCTTCGATGCGCGCCTGGCGCTGGGGCTGAGCGTCGATTGGCGCTCGGCGGATCCGGAACGGCAGCGGGCGGCGGCTCGCCGCCTGCTCGAAATCGACCCCGCCGAAGCCCAGGCGATCTGGGAGGGGCTCCTGGCGGGCGGCGACGAGTTGGCGCCCGCTCTGCGGCTGGAAGCCGCTCAGTCCCTGGCTCGCTTGCTGAGCTCGAGCGCGGGCCTCGATGCGGCCCTGGCCGTGCTGGCCAGCGTGCGCACCCTCGACCCTGAAACCAATGACGAATTGGCCGGTGAACTCTGCCAGCGTGCACGGGAATTCAACCGCGCGGCGCAGGCCTTCCTAGGACGCTACTGATGCAGAACTCGAGCGCGCTGTGGAGTTTCGTGTTGGGCTGGGCCTGCGTGGTCCCCGCGGCACTGCCGGCCGGCCAGGAGCCGCCGAGCGGCGAGGGCGTGTTGGCCCAACTCGAGAGTGAATGGAGTCGGACCGTGAAAGCCCTCGAGAACCTGCGTCGGGTGGAGCGCGAGCTCGTTACAGGCCAGGTGCCGCCCACGGGCTTTGCCCAGCAGCACAGCGAGCCGCCGCGCTGGAGCTTGGATGAGGCCAGCAGTCAGTTGATCGGTCTATCGCGCTCGATACGCGACCTCGAGCAGGAGCTGCAGAGCCTGCGGGCGCGACCGCCTCGCCGACCCGACAGCGAGAGCCTGCTGACGCCCGCACCGCTGACTGCAGTAGGCGCGACCACAGGGCTCGATCCGGCGCTACGCGAGCGCCAGGCCAAGACCAAAACCTCCACCAGCGCAGCGCCACCGGCGCTGGAGCTGCCGACCCAGATCAGCATGGCCAGCGCCAGCGCCGCCTACCTGTCCGGGGACCACCGCAGCGCCGAAGCTCAGTTCCTTCGTCTGCCGGACTCGCCCGCGGTGCGCCACTGGCTGGCGCGCTGCGCCGAGCGCCTCGGCCGCAGCGCAGAGGCTTTGCAGCGCTTCGAGGCCTTGGCCAGCGACCCCAAGGCCGGCGAATACGCCCAGCGCGCCGAACACGACGCCCGCTTCCTGCGCTGGAAGCAGGGCTTCGACATCAGCTCCCCGAAACCTGCCACCAAGCCGTGATCCAAGCCCCCCCGATCGCGCCCCAGGAGTCCCTGGAGGCCCTGTCTTCGGCGGCAGCCAACTTCGCTGCCATCGCCAACGATCTGCTAGCTGGCTACGAGGCGCTCGAGCAGCGCGCGCAGCGCATCGAGCGCGAGCTGGCGGTCAGCAACGCCGCCCTGGCCGTGCGCCTGGCCGAGGTCGATGGCCTCAACGCCGATCTGGCCGCACTGCTCTCGGCGCTGCCCTGTGGCGTGATCGTGCGCCAATCGGATGGCGCGATCCGGCGCTCGAACCCGGCAGCCGTGGCGCTGCTCGGTTCCACTCCGGAGGCTCTGGGCCTGGCCTGGGCGCGGCTACGCGAAGAGGCCGAGACCGACGCCGCCGGGCGCCTGATCTGGCGCTCGCCGCAGGGTCTGCGGGTGATCGCGGAGCGCTCCGTGCGGCTGCCGGGGGCCACCGGCGGCCTGCTGCAGATCCTCGACGACCAGACGCACCTGGCCGAACTCGAAGAGCGCATGCAGGGCGCCAGCAAGATGGCCGCCCTGGGAACGATGGCGGCGGGTATCGCCCACGAGATCCGCAATCCGCTCAACGCCGTGGGCGGCTTCGGGGATCTGCTGGCCCGGCGCCTGCCCGCGGACAGCAAGGAGCGCCATTGGGCCGACCTGATCGGCGCGGGTGTGGCCGAGACCAACCGGATCATCACCGGGCTGCTGCACTTCGCCCGCCCGGGCCAGATCGCCCTGGGGGAGGTGGCCCTGGAGGGCCTCTTGGCCGAGCTGGCCGTCGGGGCCGAGGCCCACGGCGCCGCGGCCCGCGCCGTGCGGGTCGAGGTTGACTGCCCGCCGCTGCGGGTCCGCGCCGACGGCACCAAGCTGCGCCAGGCCCTGCGCAACCTGCTCGAAAACGCCCTGGATTGGTCGCCGGACGGCGGCCGCGTGCGGATCCGGGCCTGGTACGCGGAGGGCCAGGCCTGCGTGGCCGTCGAGGACCAGGGCCCCGGCGTGCCCGCAGAGACCCAAGCCCAGCTGTTCGAACCGTTCTTTACCACCCGCGCCGAAGGCACAGGATTGGGACTGGCCCTCGCCCACACGATCGCCGGTCTCCACCAGGGAAGCCTGACTGTCGATGCACGGTGCTCAGAACTGGGCGGCGCACGCTTCCTGTTCCGCTGGCCGACCACCAGCGGATCGTCGTCCAACGCGGCCAACCAGGTTGGCCAACCTTCTGCTGCCACCCTCCCCCGATGAACCGCCTCCTGATCGTCGACGACGACCCGCTCAGCCGGGAGTACCTCGTCGAGGCCATCCAGACCCTCGGCCTGCGGCCCGAGGCCGTTGCCGCCCCCCAGGCCGCCCTCGACCGGCTCGAGTCCAAGGACTACGACCTGGTGCTCTCGGACCTGCGCATGCCGGGCATGAACGGCATCGAGCTGCTGCGCGCCATCGGAGAGCGCCATCCGGGCCTGCCGGTGGTGCTTCTGACGGCTCACGGCTCACTCGAATCGGCGATAGAAGCGGTGCGCCTCGGCGCGGCCGACTTCCTGCTGAAGCCAGTCACGCCCCAGGCCCTGAGCCTGGTCCTCGACCGCGTGCAGCGCACGCGGCGGCTGGAGAGCGAAAACGCCTACCTGCGCTCGGCCCAGGGCGACGCCGCGCCGCAGCTCGTGGCGCGCTCGCCTTCGATGCTGGCCACCCTGGAGAGCGCCGCGCGCATCGCCGCCTCCAAGGGCACGGTGCTGATCACCGGCGAGAGCGGCACGGGCAAGGAGCGCATCGCCCACTACATCCACCAGAACAGCCCGCGCCGCGCGGGTCCCTTCGTGCGCGTCAACTGCGCGGCGCTGTCCGAATCGTTGCTCGAGAGCGAGCTGTTCGGCCACGAGCGCGGCGCCTTCACCGGGGCCCACAAGCGCCGCGAGGGCCGCTTCGAGCTGGCCTCCGGCGGCACCCTGCTGCTCGACGAGATCGGCGAGATGTCGCCGGGCCTGCAGGCCAAGCTGCTGCGCGTGCTGGAAGAATCCGAGTTCGAGCGCGTCGGCGGCACCGAGACGATCCGCGTCGACGTGCGCGTGATCACCGCCACCAACCGCTCGCTGCCCGAGGAAGTCCAGTCCGGGCGCTTCCGCGAGGACCTCTACTACCGCTTGCACGTCCTGCCGATCCACCTGGCCCCGCTGCGCGAGCGTCAGGAGGATATCCTGCCATTGGCCGAGCACTTCGCCCGCCATTATGCGCGCCAACATGGCTTCGAAAACCCGGTGCTGAATGCCGAAGCGCGCGCCCTCTTGAGCTGCTGGAGCTGGCCGGGCAACGTGCGCGAACTCGAGAACGTGATCCAGCGCGCCGTGGTGCTGACCAACGGCGCGGCCATCGACGCTCAGGCCCTGATCTTCGGGCCGGGTGCGCGGCAGAGCCGTCCGCAGACCCAACTGCGCCTGCTGAGCAAAGCGGGCGAGCAGCCCACCGAAGCGGCTCAGCGGGCCATGCGCCATCCGCTCGGCCCGGACAACCCCCTGGCCAACCGTGTGCTCGACGAGGTGGAGCGCGAGACGATCCTCTCGACCCTGGCGGCCACCGGCGGAAACAAGACCGAGGCCGCGCGTCGCCTGGGCGTGACGGCCCGGACACTCTCCAACAAGATGAAGACCTGGCGCCGCCTGGGGCTGGTGGCCTGAGCGATGGAACTGCAAGGTCCCCAGGAAGCCCTGCTGCTGCGCCTGATGGACGCGGCAGGCAAGCGCTCGCGCGTGCTGGCCAACAACCTGGCCAACCAGAACACCCCCGGCTATCGCCGGCAGGTGGTGCGCTTCGAAGAGCTCCTGGGGGCCGCCATTCAGCGCGGCGAGACCGATCTAGGTGGGATCGAGGCCGCCGTTGTTTCGGACTTCGACACCAAGTCCCGCACCGATGGCAACAACGTCATTCCGGAACTCGAGAAGAGCGCGTCGCAGGAGAACCGCGTCCTGGCAGAGAGCTACCTGACACTGATCGAGGGCCACTATCGCATGCTGCGCGATGCGATCGGACTGCAGCGCTGATTGCGGACTCATGACCACGGCCCCGTGACCCCCCACCGCTGACCCATGGAATCGATCGACCGCTTCTTCGGCACCCTGCGCACCGCCGCCACGGCCCTCTCGGCCGAGCGCGTGCGCATGGGCGTGATCGCCGAGAACATCGCCGGCGCCCAGGTCACCCGCACGCCCGAGGGCGGCCCGTACCGGCGCAAGCTGGTGGTCTTCGAGCCGCTGCTGCGCCAGGGCCAGCAGGGCCCCGAGGTGCGCGGCGTGCGCGCCGCGCGCATCGAGAACGACACCAACAGCCAGTTCGTGGAGATCTACGACCCCGGCCACCCCGACGCCGATCCGGACTCCGGGAAGGTCTTGATGCCCAACGTCAACACCCTCTCGGAGATGGCCGATCTGATCACCTCGATGCGCGCCTACGAAGCCAACCTGGGCACCCAGGAGGGCTTCGTGCGCCTGGCCCAGCGCGCGCTCGAGTTCGCCCGCTCCTGATCGGCCGAAGCACGAGCGCCCCAGGCTGCGCTCGGGCCGCACCCCCGGCCGGTCCGCAGGCCCTCGGCCCGCCCTCCGCCCAACGCGGGGCCGGGCCCCGGCCCCACGCCAGAGCCCAGCGCCGCGGATCCGCTCCCCGGCCCGCCGCGCGCGGACCGCGCCGGCGCCCGCCCCGTCCGTCCCGCTCCCCGCCTTCCCCGCCCCGCCATGACCCGCCCGATCGGCTCCGACACCAGCGCGCTGCAAGGCGCCTTGGAAGCCGCGCGTCGGCGCCTCGAGCAGGGCCACTCCGGGGGCGGATCGCCCCTCGATGGCCTGCTCGACGAGGCCTTCGAGTCGCGTCTCGGCCAGCTCGAGTCCGGCCGGCAGCGGACACCCGCGGCGGGCACGGCGGCCGAGGCCAGCCAGGAGGGTTCGCCGCTCGGGGCGCTCGGATCCGTCGATCGCGAGCTGCGCTCGGCCGAGCGCCTGCCGCTCGACCTGGTCTCGGGCCAGATCAGCGGCCCGACCGAGCTGGCCGTGCGCCTGCAGCGCGCACGCATCACCTTCAACTACACCCTCGCGATCCGCGACCGCCTGGTCGATGCCTATCGCGAGGTCATGCGCATGACCGTCTGAGGCCCTGGGCTCCATGGAACTCCTCGCCCCCCTGTTTCAAAAGCTCAAGAGCGCCAGCCTGTTCGCCAAGCTGGCGGGCGCGGCCGTGGCGCTGCTCTTGGCCGCCGTGCTGGGAGCCGGGCTGTACCTGTCGAGCACCCCGGACTGGGAGGTCTTGACCAGCGAGCTCGACGATGCCCAATTCGCCCGCGTCGGCGAGGCCCTGGCCGGCGCGGACGTGCGCTGGCGCGCCAGCGCGCCCCCGCGGCCATTCGTGGTCTACGTGGACCGCCAGGACCGCGCCAAGGCCTTCAACGCGGTCATGCTGGCCGGCGCGCTGCGCGACGTCGAGCGCGGCATCCTGACCGAGAGCGGCTCCGGCATGGGCAGCGTGTTCCTGTACTCCAAGGAGCGCGAACAGCTCACCAAGAAGCGCGAATGGCAGGACATGGAGGCCATGCTGGCCTACCAGGACTTCATCGCCGAGGCGCGCGTGCGCACCTCGTCGCCGGGCCGCGATCGCCTCGGCCGCGAACTGCCGGCCACGGCTTCGGTGACGCTGGTGCTGGAGCGCGGCCAGGAGCTCAGCCGCTCCCAGGCCCGCACCGTGGCCGACCTGATCCGCCTGGGCCTCGGCATCGAGGCCCAGAACCTGGTGCTGAGCGACCAGAACGGCAAGAGCCTGTTCGACGGCAGCGACCTCGACTCCGGCCGCCGCCAGGCAGAGGAATGGGCCGAGCAGGCCGAAGACGAGGATTCTCGCCTGGCTCGCCAGGCCAACGAGGTCTTGAGCGAGATCTTGGGCCCCGGGCTGGCGCGCGTAACCGTGCGCTCCGACTGGGACCTGGACCAGACCACGACCCTGGCGGACCAGGCCGACGCCAAGGCGCGCGCCGTGGTCAGCGAGACCAAGAAGAACACGCAGACGCCGGTCTTCGGCCCATCCGGAGTGGGCGGCGCCGCGGGCACGCCCTCCAACATCACCGACCCCAACGAATTCGGCGTCGACGACCAGGCCGTGATCGACCTGTCGCGCAACTCGAGCGTGTCCGGGGGGGAGCCGGCGATCGGCAAGACCTCCGAAGAACAGCGCACCTACGCCCCGGGGCGGGTGGTCAGCGAGACCGTGCGCCGCGCGCCCCAGCGCCGCCGCATGAGCGTGTCCCTGTGGCTCGACGAGAGCCTGGCCGCCAAACGCGCCACTTTGGAAACCGCCGTCAAAGCCACGGTCGGCTTCGATCCGGCGCGCCAGGACCAGTTCGAGTCGGCCCTGGTGCCCTTCAGCAAGGAAACGGCCGAAGGCAGCGAGCCCGCGGCGCCCGTCGAGCCGACCCCGGTCTGGCTCGAGCTGCTGCTCTCCCACGGGGTCGAGCTCCTGGCCGCCCTGGCCTTCGTGGCCGTGCTGCTGTCCACCCTGCGGCGCTCCAGACCCGCCAGCCAGGCCGTGCTGACCCCCCAAGCGCCGGCGCCGGCCGCCGATGGGCAGGAAGCGCCGCAGACGGTCGATCCGGAGCTGCTGGCGCTCGAAAAGGTCAAGAGCCTGCTCGAAAAGGAACCCGAGAAGGTCGGCGAACTGCTGACCGCCTGGGCCCGGGGCGAGGAGCGCTGAGCGATGGCCGACGCGCGCGCCGACCTGAGCGGCCCCCAGAAGGTGGCCGCCTTCCTGCTGAGCCTCGAGCGGCCGCAGGCGTCGCAGCTCCTGGCGCACCTGGGCGACGACGTGTTGCCCGAGGTGGTCGAGGCCATGGAAGGCCTGGAGGACGGCTTCGAGAAGCCCGAGCTGCTCAAGGAGCTCTACGCGCGCGTGGCCCTGGCCGATCGGCGTCAGGAGGGCGTGCGTCCGGCGCGCCGCGAGGAGCTGGAGGGCCTGCTGGCCTCCGGGCTCGGCGAGAGCCAGGCCCGCGAGGTGCTGGCCGAAATCCAGCGCCGGCGGCAGCTCGAGCGCCCCTTCCTGGCCATCGAAGGCGCCTCGCCGCGGGCGCTCTCGACGCTGCTCGAGAAGGAATCCGACGCCGCCGTGGCGGTGGTGCTGGCGCACCTCGATCCGGCCCTGTCGGCGGCCGTGCTGGGCGATTGGCTCGTCGATCGGGCCCTGGCGATCGTCAAGCGCATGGCCAGCCTGGATCCGCCCAGTTTCGAGGTGCTGACCATGCTGGCCAGCGAGCTCGAAGCGCGCCTTTCGGAGGAGCAGCAGGGCCCAGCGCCTCGCACCCAGAGCCAACGCATCAAGACCATCGCCGAGCTGCTCGCCGCGTCCCCCAGCGAGCTCGAGCGCGGCGTGCTCGATGGCCTGGCCCGCGACGAGGCCCAGGTGGCCCGCGAGGTGCGCGAGGTCATGTTCACCTGGGACGACATCGCCGACGTGGATCGCCGCTCGATGCAGAAGATCCTCGGTACGGTTGAAACGCGCACCCTGGCGATCGCCCTCAAGGCCTGCAACCCGGCCGTGGAAGAGAACGTCACCAGCAACCTCTCGAGCCGCGTCAAAGACATGGTCATCGAGGAGCGCGAGCTGGCCGGCGCCCTGCCCATGTCCGAGGTCCTGCAGGCCCGCGAAGAGATCATGCGCGGCGTGCGCGCCCTGATCGATGCCGGCGAGTTCAAGCCGCAAAAAGGCGGCGACGAGCTGGTCAGCTGAGCCCCCTTTCCCCCCGAGCCCCCCCGACACCCATGAGCAGCCCGGCTCCCGCGCTCCCCGTGCTCCACCTGCTGCGTCCGCCCAGCGCGGCCCGCTTGGCGGTCGGCGATCCGGACGACGCCCTGGCGGCCCTGGTGGCGACCCGCGTGGCCCACGCCGAAGCCGCCGGGCGGCTCGACGGCCGCGAGCGCACCCTGCGCGAGCTGGCCCAGCCGGTCGAGCAGCTGGTCGCGGCGCTGGAAGCGGACGCGCGGGCCTCCGTGGATCAGATGGCGCGCTTCTGCGCGGACCTGGCCCTCGGCATCGTGCGCGAGCTGCTCGGCAC
Organism: Planctomycetota bacterium; assembly: GCA_044375105.1. Lineage (GTDB taxonomy): Bacteria > Planctomycetota > UBA1135 > UBA1135 > JBIKLM01. Next base: position 2,840 of record JBILNK010000013.1, on the reverse strand, counting down.
CGAGCTGGCCGGCGGGCGCTACGACCTCGAAGCCCTGGTGCGCCGCTCCCTGGGCGCGTCCCTGGCCGAGCGCCGCCCGGTCGAGGTGCACCTATGCCCCGAGGACGCCGCGCGCCTGGCCGAGGTGCCCTTCTCCGCCGGCACCAAGCTGGTCCCCGATCCGAGCCTGCCGCGCGGCAGCCTGTTCATCGACGGGCCCCAGGGCCGCCTGGTGCGCTCCCTCGACGAGCGCCTCGCGGCCATCGAGGAAGCCCTGGCGGCGGAGTACCCCGCGTGAGCGTTCCGACCCGCCCCGACCGCCGCGGCCAGCGTTCGGCCCCGTCGCCCGGCTCGAACCTGGCCTCCGGCCTGCCCCCCGGAGCGGCCGCGCCCGCGGCGCCGGCCACACGCTTCGAAGCGCCCGCTCCCGAGCGCTGGCGCGCGCTGATCCAGGCGGCGGCCCAGCCGCGTTTCCACGGCGAGGTCAGCCACGTCTCGGGCCTCTTGATCGAAGCCAGCGGTCTGCCGGCGGCGATCGGCGAGCTGGTCGAGATCGTGCAGCGCGAGCGCCCCCCGATCCGCGCCGAGGTGATCGGCTTCCGCCGCGATGCGACCCTGCTGATGCCCCACGGCGGCGCCGACGGCGTGGCCCCCACCCAGCGCGCCCTGGCCCTCGGCCGGCCCTTCGCGGTCGAGGTTTCGAACGAGCTGCTCGGGCGCACCCTGGACGGCTTCGGCCAGCCCCTCGACCAGGGCCCGCCCCTGGCCCACGCCCAGCGCCGTTCGGTGCAGGCCGAACCGCCCCCGGCCCTCAGCCGCCCGCCGATCGACGCGCCCCTGTGCACCGGCGTGCGCGCCATCGACGGCCTGACCACCCTGGGCCGCGGCCAACGCCTGGGCATCTTCGCGGGCTCCGGCGTGGGCAAGTCCTCGCTGCTCGGGCAGATCGCGCGCGGCAGCGACGCCGACGTGATCGTGCTGGGCCTGATCGGCGAGCGCGGCCGCGAGGTGCGTGGCTTCCTCGACGAGGTCCTGGGCGTCGAAGGCCAGCGCCGCGCCGTGACCGTGGTGGCGACCTCCGACCGCCCGCCGATCGAGCGCTACACCGCGCCCTTCGTGGCCCTGACCGTGGCCGAACACTTCCGCGACCAGGGCCTCGACGTGCTGCTGGTGATGGACTCGATCACGCGCTTCGCCGCCGCCAGCCGCGAGATCGGCCTGGCCGCCGGGGAGCCGCCGGGCCAGCGCGGCTACCCGCCGCGCTTCTTCGCCACGATCCCCAAGATCGTCGAGCGCATGGGCCGCTCGGCGCGCGGCAGCATCACCGGCCTCTTGACCGTGCTGCTCGACGGCGACGACCCCAACGAGCCCGTGGCCGACACCCTGCGCGGCCTGCTGGACGGCCACATCTACCTCTCGCGCGATCTGGCCCACAAGGGCCATTTCCCCGCGATCGACGTGCTGCAGAGCCTGTCGCGCTTGATGCACAAGCTGGTGCCCGCCGAACAGGTCCAGCTGGCCCAGGCCCTGCGCGAGGACCTGGCCCAGTGGAAGGAAGGCCGCGACCTGGTCGAGATCGGCGCTTACAAGCCCGGCACGCGCCCGGCCCTCGACCGCGCCATGGGGCGCCTGCCGCTGATCGAGCTGTTCTTGAAGCAGGGCCTGGAGGAGCGCTCCGACCTGGCCGAAACCCAGCGCGCCCTGGGCCTGGTGGCCGGCGAACTGGCGCCGCCGGCGCGCCCCGCTGCCTCCCCGGCCCGCGCCCCGGCCCCCAAGCCGAACGACGCCCGCGCCAACCCGCCCCCCGCGCCGCGCCCCGCCCCCACCCAAGCCCGCGGCGCCGAGGCCCACAAAGAACGCCCCGCCAAAGGAGCCGGCCGATGAGACGCGCCTTCCACTTCCGCTTGGAGCGCATCCAGCGCGTGCGCGCCCTGCTCGAGCAGGAGGCCCGCCTGGCCCTGCAGCTGGCCCAGGTCGATCTGGCCCGCCTGGACGCCGCCCTGGCGGCCAGCGACGCCGCCCTGGCCGAGGCCCGCGACCACGAACGCCAACAGCTCGAACCGGGGCGTTTCTCCGCCTCCCAGGCCCTCGCCCACCAAACCGTCCGCCAAACCCTTTTGGCCCAGCGCACCCGCCTGTTCGCCGAGCGCCAAAGCGCCAACGAAAAGGTCGAACAAGCCCACCTGCGCCACCAAACCACCCTGACCGACCTGCGCGCCCTCGAACGCCTCAGCGACCGCGAAGCCAGCGACCACGCCCAATCCCTGGCCATCCACGACCAAGCCGAACTCGACGACCAAACCCAACTCCGCCGCCGCGCCTGAGCTGCGCCTGAGCCGCCCCTCCACAGCGCCAGCCCCCCCACCGCCCCGCAGGTCGCCGTCGCAGGCGGATTGATCCCCTCAGGCGGCGATTGCCTGGATACCAACCGTTCCCCGATACGCCGCCCCTGCAACTGACTCGTGAAGTTCTTTGGAGGCACGCCGGTGCGGATTGCCTGGTACCCAGCTCAGCGGGATTCTGCCTGATCCGATCCTATCTTGACTGCGCGACGGCCACCTTTCATTGCGAAAAGCATCGTATTGCCATCTTGAAGCTAGAGCTGGGCTCTTTCGCCGCCAATGCTGATGAGCAAAATGAGCAAAATGAGCGCGCACGCAACGATCGCGATCCACTTCACGATTCGGTGCGCCAGGCTGGGTTGCTGGCTGTCTTCGCTGGAGATCATGGGGAGATCGTAGCGTTTCCAGCGATTTGTAGGTATGTCCGTGCTCGGAAGCCTGCGTTGGGCGGGCCGAGAATCCCGGCGACCTGATGGGTCCGCTGCTGCGCTGCTGCGGCGGCGCCGGCACCTGCGGGGC
>JBILNK010000295.1:0-3304 GCA_044375105.1 Planctomycetota bacterium | reverse complement strand
TGCAGCACGCCAAAGTGTTCGACGCGCGGCGCGTCGCGCTGGCCGCCGAAACCGAGAGCGTCGAAGAGCACGCGCAGGCCGGCCAGGAACAGCAGCGCGATGAACAGTTGCCGCAGGGGTCGCGGGGCCAGCCGGCTGGCGACCGAGAATCCGAATTGCGCGCCGATCAAGCTGCCGGCGGCCACGGCCGCGATCATGTCCCAGTACAGCGTGGGCACGCCGAGCAGGAATTCGGTCGCGGTCGAGACCGAGGTCGTCACGGCCACCACCAGCAGCGAGGAGCCCACGCACAAGGGCAGGGGCAGCCGGTAGAGCATGTAGAGCACCGGCACGGCGAACAGGCCGCCGCCGATGCCCGCCAAGGAGCCGAAGAAGCCCACGCCGAGCCCCAGGGGGAGCATCCACAGGTTCGGCGGACGGGGCGCGGGGAGCGGATTCTCGGACTTCAGGACGGGGTCTCCCCGGAGCGGCGGAAAGCGCGCGAATGGTGGTTCTTGGGGTCGCCGACGAAGGCCATGGCGATGCCCAAGCGGCGGTTGAGGGGCGCCTCCGGCAGGCTGGCCTCATCGTAATCCGTGCCCTTGGCGTGCACGTCCGGCCGCAGCGTCGCCAAGGTTACCTCCAGGGTCGCCTCGGCGAACCAGGTCACGTAGTCGACGCAGCGCAGGGCCGAAACCAGCTCGAGGCGTTCGACCAGGGGCAGGTGCGGCCGCCCGGGACCCTTGGCGGCGCGCAGCGCGGCGTCGTCGTTGAGCGCCACGATCAGCAGGTCGCCGAGCCCCTTGGCCGCCTCCAGGCAGCGCAGGTGGCCGACGTGGAGCAGATCGAAGCCGCCGTTGGTCAGCACCAGCCGCGGCGGGCGCGGCGCGCGGCGCGGGCCCGCCAGGCGCTCGGCCAGCTGCTCCCGGGAGAGGATCGGGGCGTTCATCCGCCGAGCTCCAGCAGCGCCGCGGGCAGGGCGCTGGCCCGCGGGCAACGGGCCAGGGCGGCCTCGAGCTCGAGCCGCGCGACGGGAGCCGCGCCGAGCTGCATGACCACCAACCCCGCGGCGGCGTTGGCCAGCTCCATGGCCCGGCGCGGCTCGAGGCCCGCGGCCAGACAGAGTCCGAAGGTCGCCGCGGCCGCGTCGCCGGCTCCGGAGGCGTCGACCACCCGCTCCGCGCCGCTGGCCGGCACCGCCCAGGCCGTCTGACCGGCGCTGAACAGGGCCATGCCGCGGTTGCCGAGGGTCACCAGCAGGTGCCCGATGCCGTGCCGTTCCGCCAGGCCACGCGCCGCGGCCTCGAGGGCCGCGGGGGCGCCCAGCTCGCCCGCCGAGCGGCCGCACAGCTGGGCCAGCTCCGGCAGGTTGGGGGTCGCCGCGAGGAAGCCGGGGGGCAATCCGGCCAGGCGGCGGGGATCGAGCACCAGGGTCGCCGTCCTGGCGCGAGCCGCGGCCAGGCTGGCCGCCCCCACGGCGCCTTGGCCGTAATCGGAGGCCAGGATCAGGTCGGGAGCCGGCCCGCGCCCGAGCTCGCGCACCAGGGCGGCCACGCCCGCTTGCGGCAGCGCCGCCCCCGGCGGCCGGTCGAGGCGCAGCACCTGCACGGGGGTGCGGCCGGCCTCGGCCGCCAGCACGCGGGTCTTGACCAGGGTGCGCCGCTCTGCGACCAGCGGGCAGCGCGACAGCCCGATACCGCGCGCTTCGAGCAGCTCGCACAGGCGCCGCCCCTCCGCGTCGGCGCCGAGCGGCGCCACGAGTTCGACCCGCGCCCCCAGGGCGGCCAGGTTGAGGGCCGCGTTCGCGGCGCCGCCGGGCCGCTCCTCCACGGAGCGCTCGAGGAACACCGGCAAGGGCGCCTCCCGGGAAAGCCGCTCGGGCTCGGCGAACACGTAGCGGTCGAGCAGCGCGTCGCCCAGGACCCACACCGCGAGCCCGGCCAGCCGATCGAGCTCCGTCGCCGCCCGCAGAGCCACGCTCAGCAGACCTCGTTGGCGGCCGCGGTCAAGGCCGAGCGGGCCCGCTCCAGCTCGCGCGGCACGGCGGGTTCGGCGGCCGTGTACCACTCGCGCCCGGCCTCCTCGGCCAGGAAGAAGTCCGAGCGCACCCCCATGGAGGCGTTGTAGCGGATCGCGTAGTGGCGTTCCCCGGCGGCGCTGGCGGCCGCCGAGAGCGCCCGGTCGAGCTCGCGCAATCGCGGCCGCTCGCGCTCCCACGCGTCGCGCGCCAAGCCCAGCAGCCAGTCCAGCGCCGGGCGATAGCGGACCGCCGCCGGTGCGGGCCCGTAGGCATCGAGGCGCACGTTCACGAACCAGGGCATGGCCGCCGCCAACTTCTCGACGAACAGGTTCTCCTCGGCGCCGAAATCGAGGGCCGATCCGGCGGTGAAGTCGGTCAGGGTGGCCAGCTTGTTCGGGTCGATGTAGCCGCCCTCCAGGGCGAATCGATAGCTCTCGGTGCCGGGAAAGGGGAAAAACAGCGAGGTGCGGAAGCGGCCGATGCCGGAGCGCGCCAACAGCTCGACGGTCTCGAGGCGCTCGGCGTGGCTCTCCCCCGGCAGGCCGACCATCACGAAGCCGCTGGTGTGCAGGCGCGCCGCCTCGGCGATGCGGATCGTCTCCAGGATGTCCGCGTCGCTCATGTTGCGCTTCAAGACCTCCTTGCGCACCCGCGGCGAGCCGGACTCGATGCCCAGCTTGAGGATCCGGCAGCCGGCGCGCTGGAGCGCCCGGGCCACCGCCGGATCGAGCTGCTTGACGTGGCTGTTGACCACGAAAGGCAAGCCGATGCCGCTTTCGGCGTAGGCCTCGCAAACCGCGATGGCATGGGCGCTGTTCTGGGTGAACAGGTCGTCGTCGAAGATGAAGGTGCCGATGCCGGGCACCTCGCGCAGCACCTGGCGCAGCTCCTCGATCACCAGGTGCGGGGGCCGGAAACGGAAGAAATTGAGCTTGGGCACCGGGCGCCCCAGCTCGGCGCGGTAGCGATCGATGACCTTGTGGTTCAGGCAGTAGGTGCAGCGGTAGGGACAACCGCGGCTGGTCAGGATCCCGAACCAGCCCTGCTTCTGGGCGGTGATGCGGGCCGCGTCATAAAGGCCGTAATCGGGGATCGGCAGCGTCTCGAGGTCCGGGAACTCGCCGACCGGGTTGTGCACGATGCGCGCATCGTCGACGGGCACGGGTCCCGCGGGCCGTTGGCCGCCCCGCCAGCACAGGAAATTCGGCAGCACCTCGGTGTCCTGGCGGGCCTCGAGCCGCCGGACCAGCTCGAGCAGGGCGTCCTCGCATTCGCCCACGCCCACGAAGTCCCAGACCCCATCGG
>JBILNK010000131.1:0-12227 GCA_044375105.1 Planctomycetota bacterium | reverse complement strand
GCAGACCACGCCATCGAAACCGCGCCGGCGGGCCTCGTCGGCCAAAGCGGCTTCGAAGTGGAAGATGAAGTCGACCGCGTTCTTGACCTTGTGTTTGAGGTAGGCCGACAGGGACCAGTAGCGCATGCCCAGCACCTTGCGGCCCACGTTGTAGACGTGGTTGAGCCGCAGCGCGAAACGGTAGGCGTGGTCGCCGAGGATCGCCAGCCAGCGGTGGGTCTTGACCACCGTGTCGAACTGGTCGCCGTGGGTCACCAGCAGGCGTTTGCCATCCGCGGTGGTGTGGGCGGCCTCTTTGCAGACTTCGATGCGGGCGAAGTCCATGCCGATGTAGCGCCGCAGGGCCTCGTCGTGGTTACCCGGGATGTAGACCACGCGCGTGCCGCGGCGGGCCTTCTCGACCAGCCGGTGCAGCACCTCGCCTTGGGCGCCGTTCCAGTAGGGCGAAGCCTTGAGGCGCCAGCCGTCCAGGATGTCGCCCACCAGGTACAGATTCTGGGAGCGGGTGGAGCGCAGGAAGTCGAGCAGCAGCTCGCTCTTGGCACCGCGGGTGCCGAGGTGCAGGTCCGAGATCCAGATGGTGCGGAAAGACAGCGGGCTTTGGGCTTGGGCGCTCATGGCGAATCCGCCTCCAGGCGTCGGTTGGGCGTCTGTGCAGCGATTCTCGGCCAAGATCAGGCCTTCCTTGTCGCCCGATCGGCAATTGGCGCAAGTTTCAATTCGCCTTCACGGAACCTGGAGATCCGCTGGAGCTGGCCTTCATGGTCCCCGCAGCGCGGCCGGGCCCGTCGCGGCCTGCCTGCAACGGCGTCCGTTCGCCGACCGTGCGCCGGGGCGGGCCCGATGGCAGACTCATCGTTTCCATGCCTGTCCTTCACCATGTCTTGATCACCGGCGCTTCCAGCGGCATCGGCGCGGCCCTGGCCCGGGAGCTGGCCGCCCGCGGCGCTCACCTGTGGCTCTGCGCGCGGCGCGGCAAGCGCTTGGAGAGCTTGGCAGCGGAACTCGAGCGCCTCTGGCCAGGCGCGGGGCACCCGCGCGCGACCACCGCCACCCTCGACGTGCGCGATCACCGGGCCCTGCGCGCCTTCATCGAGCTCGCCGACCAGCGCTCCGGCGGCCTGGACGCGATCGTGGCCAACGCCGGGGTCGGCCGGGCCGAGCACGCCGCGCGCCTCTCCTGGGCCGCGATCGAGGAGGTGCTGGAGGTCAACGTGCTGGGCGCCTTCGCGACCCTGCACGCCGGCCTGGCCTGTTGCCTGCCCCGCGGCCGCGGAACCCTGTGCGGGATTTCGAGCCTGGCCAGCCTCGGGGGCTATCCCACCAGCGGCGCCTACTCGGCCAGCAAAGCGGCCCTGGCCGCCTTTCTCGAAACCCTGCGCATGGACCTCGACGGCAGCGGCATCCGCGTCGTCGACGTGCAGCCGGGCTTCGTCGTCTCCGAGATGACCCAGGGCCCCGCCGCTCACCCGCTGGCGCAACGCGGGCGTATGGTGGCGACGGCCGAGGCGGCCAAACGCATCGCCGACGCCCTGGAGCAGGGCTCCGCCCTGTGCACCTTCCCCTGGCAAGAAAGCCTGCCCCTGCGCCTGCTGCGCCGCGGCCCCCGCTGGCTCTGGCGCGCCACCCTGACCCGCGCCGCCCGTTGGTTGAAACCGGGCTGACAGGCTCAGAAGCAGGATCGAACCGGACTGCGCCCGAGCAGCCATTCGAGCCCCTCGGCAGGCGATTGGGCCGTCATCCGGAGGCCGCAGGGGCTGGGATCGTCGCTGCGCGCCGGTTCATCCCAAGCTTGCGGGGCCAGCTCGTCCCCAGTAGGCATTGCCCTGGGGGGGGCGTTTGCATGCCTCCATGGGCCAGCAGGCGGAGGTCGGGCCCTGGGCCGGCGGGGTCTCGACCTGCGCTGAGAGCGGACTTCAGCGCGCGTGCTGGAGCTGGGCCACCAGGCGCTCCAGGGTGCGCACGAGGGTCTGGGCGTCGATGCCGCCGGAGCTGCCGTGCAGGAAGCGGCCTTCGGCGTCGGTGACCATCACGAAGGGCAGCATGGTCGCGTCGGAGAGGTTCATGGCGATGGCCTCGACCTCCGGTTCGGCGTCATCGCAGTTCGAGGCCACGGCGACGAAGTGCTGCTTGAGCAGTTCGGCCACCTCTTGGCGGGGAATCACGTTTTGGACCAGGTTGCGGCACTGGCTGCACTGCTCCCGGCCGAATTCGATGAAGATCAGCTTTTGCTCCCGGCGCGCCTGGATCTGGCCGAGGGAGTAGGAGCCGGTCCACTCGAGGGTCCCGCGGTCGTCGAAGTGGGGGTGTGAGGAGCGGGACTTCGAGGCGGAGCTGGACATGGAGGCGGGGCGCCGTGGGCGCAGGGAGGGCGAGCCACCGGGCGGCCCGGGCGGGGACCGGTCGGATTTCGAGCGGAGGATCCTGGCCCAGAGAGGGGGCCCGAGCAAGGGGGTCCGCGGTGCCGAGGCTGGATTGTTCTGGCTCGAAATTCGACAAATGGGGGCGCGCCTGGGCCAGAACTCGGGCAGTCGGACCCGGAGTGCCGGCCGCCCGTCGGCCGCCATTCGGTTCAGGGGGGCGGCTGGCATCCGAGGTCGGCGACCGCCCGGGGCTGGCCCCAGAGGAAACCCTGCCCGCGCTCGACGCCCTGCTCCAACAGGACGCGGAGGTCGGCCCGGGTCTCGATGCCCTCTGCCACCACCCGGGCGCCCAAGGCCTTGGCCAAGGCCAGGAGCCGCGCCAGGGCGCGGCGCTGGGCAGGATCCTCTGCCAGCCCGCGCACGATGCGTTGATCGAGCTTGATCCACTCGGGCTCGAGCAGCACCAGGCTCTCGAGGCAGGAGCGCCCGAAGCCCACATCGTCGATGCCGAGCTCGAGACCCGCCGCGCGCAGGGCGCCGATCGCCGGCTGCAGATATGAGGGGTCCCCGAGGATCTGCTGCTCGGACAGCTCGACCAGCAGGCGCGGTCCGGCGCCGTCGTGGGCCTCGAGCAGGCGCTCCGGCGGCACCTCCAGCAGGGTCGCCGGATAGAGGTTGATGTGGGCCACCAGTTCGCGCGGCAGGCTGCGGCTGGCGCGCAGGGCCTGGTCGAAGCAGGCGCGGTCGAGGGGCACCAGGCGCGCTTCCCTGGCCGCCAGCCCGAAGAACTCGTCCGGCCGTTCGAGGCCTGGCTGGCGCGAGCGGGCCAGGAGCTCGCAGCCGACCAACTGGCCATCGCTGAGGCGCAGGATCGGCTGGGCCACGCTTTCGAGGCCGCCCCCTCGGCACAGGGCTTCGAGCGATTCGAGCTCCGGCGTAACGCCGCGCCGCCGGGCGGGGCGCCTGCGCGCGCCCGCGGCCAAGGCGGCGCGCGCCCGCCTGAGGGTGTCCTCCAAGCTCGGCCCGGGACTTTCGATCGCCAGGACGCTGGCGGTCGCCGCCAGAGGCAACACCTGGCCGTGAGAGCACAACGCCGTGCGCTCCAGCGCCTTCAGCAGGCGTTCCGCGATGCGCTGGCCCTCCGCCAGACCTGTCCCGGGCAGCAGCACGACGAATTCGTCGTCCCCCGGGCGGCCGAGCTGATCGCCTTCCCGCAGGGCCTCGCGCAGGCGCCGGGCGGCCTCGCGGAGCACGACGTCGCCGACCGCCTGTCCGAAGCGCGCATTGATCGCGCGGAAATCCTCGAGATCCACGAGGCAGAGGCTGCTCGGAGCGCCGCCTGGGCCCGGCAGCCCGGACAGGAGTCGCTCGAGCCCGAGCCGATTGGGCAGCCCGGTCAGGGCATCCTGCTCGTGGGCCTGCGTGCCGAGGCGCAGGGCCTCCAGGGCGGCCCGGCTGTGCGCCAGGGCCGCGCTCCACTGGCGCCGCTCGATGGCATGCAGGATCGCGCGGCCGAGCAGCTCGGCGCTGGTCCTCTCGCGTGCCAGGAAATCGTCGAAATGCCCGGCCAGGTTCTGCTGGCCTGCGGAGCCCACGGCCAGCAGCGGCGATCCGGCGCTGGCTTGTTCGAGGCGCGCGCGGATCTCGTCGGGCGCCGCTGCCAGGCCTTCCAGATCGAGCAGCAGCGCGTCGAAGCGGCTCTCTCCGAGCAGGGCTTCGGCCTCGACCAACGAATCGGCGCGCTGCACACGCAGAGCCGCCCGGCGGGAATTCCCCCCGCGTCCGGCGGAGAGCAAGGCGGCCAGTGCGGCGCCGTGGGCCGAGCGCTCCGCGATCAACAGGACACGGCGGTGGCTCTCGGAGACCCTCGCCGGCCTGCTAGCGGACTCCGGCTCGGCCAGTGGATTGCGCCGTGTACGCGGGTGCGGATCCATCCGCAGGGAGCTTGGCTCGCCACCGGGGGCCGCAGGCAAGCACCGCCGCGACCGCGCCCCGGCCATGGGACGCGCGGCTGCCCTGACCCGACATGGGACTTGCCGCCGTTTCAGGATCCCGGACCTGGCGGACGCGGACCGGGCAGCGCCCCCACGCTCCATCCAGGGGCGGCTCGGGACAGCCAGCAAGCCGCAGGCATCCGTCCGGACCGCCTGGTACCCTCGCCAAACCATGCCCGATCCCGGTCCCGATCGCCTTCCTGGCCATGAGAGCCCTGGGAAAGGCCGGCTGGGCCAGGGCTTGGGAGCAAAACCCGTTCGTTTCGGTCGGTCCAGCAGCCTGCCGCTGGGAGCGCTCGGGGCGCTGGCGATCGCCGGTCTGTACGCCTCGCGGGCCTGGGGACCCAAAGCCTCGACCCCGGCGGACTTCTTGCCCCTCACGGGCGCCGATGCGCTGGCTGTCGACGCCGAGGAGCGACGCTTCACCGCGCTGTTCGAGGCCCGCCGCCGCAGCGTGGTGCACATCGACGCCGCCCGCGAGGACACCGGGCGCGGGTTTTTCCTGGGCTCCGACAACCGCCAGCGCACCGGGCTCGGCAGCGGGGTGGTCTGGGACCGAGCCGGCCATGTGCTCACCAACCTGCACCTCCTGGCCGGCTCGAGCGCCGCGATCGTGCGCCTGGCCGACGGCAGCGAATGGCGCGCCCGGCTGGTGGGCACCGCCCCGGGCCACGACCTGGCCGTGCTGGCCATCGATGCGCCGCCCGAGCGCCTCGAGCCCCTGCCTCTGGGCGACTCCGCGGCCCTGCGGGTGGGCCAGCGCGCCGCGGCCATCGGCAACCCCTTCGGCCTGGACTGGACCCTGACCAGCGGCATCGTTTCGGGGCTCGGCCGCGTCGTCGAAACCGACTGGGGCCTGGTGCTCGATGGGCTGATCCAGACCGACGCGGCGATCCACCCCGGAAACTCCGGAGGGCCGTTGCTCGACGCCCAAGGCCGCCTGATCGGCCTCAACACGGCCCTGGCCAAGGAAGCCGGCGGGACCGCGGCCTTCGGGTTCGCCGTGCCCGTGGACAGCCTGGCGCGTTTTGTACCCCAGATCCTCAGCCGGGGCAGTCTGCCGCGGGCTGGGATCGGCGTGCGGCTGCTGGAGGATCGCTCCGTCCTCGAGCTGGGGCTCGAAGGCGCCGTGATCGCCGCGGTGCTGGATGGCTCGCCGGCGGCCCGCGCTGGGCTGCAGCCCGCCTCGGTCTCGGACGCGGGGGAGCTGATCCCCGGCGACCGCATCCTGGCGGTGGACAGCCAGCCCGTGCGCCAGAATCGCGACCTGGCTTCGATCCTGGCGCGCCGCAGCGTCGGGGAGCGCGTGCGAATCGCCGTGGCCAGAGAAGGTCGCACGCGCGAGGTCGAGCTCGAGCTCGGCGACGTGATGCCCCTCGATCCCGGGGAGCGTTGAGCGCCCGCGGTTGGTCGGCCGCGGGACCGAGCTGGTGCGACCCAGGCCGCTGGCCCGAACCCACGTCCGGAGGCCTCCAGCTCCGCTGCGGCTCGAAGCTCCAAGCCCCCGATCGAGCTGGCCGCAGGAACGGCGCCTTGGACCGCGGCTCGGCTCGATCGCTTGGATTGCGGCGCCTCCAGGCCCCCTGATTCGCGGGCCGAAGGCCGGCCGGTGGGCCAGGCCCTCAAGGCCCGCGGGCCCACCGCGATGACCGCTCCTGGGAGCCCGGACGACCGCGCGGGCGCGCCCGCTGCCCGCAAAAGGTCACAATCATCGCCATGCGACTCCCGGAGGCCCTGGCGATCGGCTTGGGCGGGGCCATGGGCGCCCTGGCCCGAGCCGAGCTCTCGCGCTGGCTCTCGCTGCGCTTGGCCCTGGCCGCGCCCTGGCCGACCTTCTCGATCAACCTGCTGGGCTGCTTCCTGACCGGCGCGCTTTCGGTTTGGTTGGCGCGCCGCGGCGCTGATTGGCCCCTGGCGCGACCCCTGCTGACGGTGGGCCTGCTGGGCGGATTCACCACCTATTCGGCTTTTGCCCAGGAGACGCTGGCGCTGCTCCGGGCGGGCTCCGGCCTGCAAGCGGCCTTGTCGATCGCTGCCCACCTGGCCCTGTGCCTCGGCGCCGCGGCCGCCGGAGGCGCCTTGGCCGGGGGGCTTTTCTCGGCGCGCTGACCCGTTCCGCAGTGCATCGACCCGGGCCGAACGCCGCGGCGCTGTCGGTCAGAGCTCCGGCACCCGCCGCCAGCGGATGCCCGCGCTGGGGGCGAAGGTGCGCACGGGCCCTTCGGGCGTGGGCCAGTCGCTGGCCAGGATCGGTTCCGGGCTGCGCTCGAGGCGGATCTGGCGTCGGTGTTCCGGCAGGCCGTAAAAGCGCGCTCCGAAGCGGGAGGCGAAGTCCGCCAGGCGGTCCAGTGCGCCCTCCTCCTCGAACACCTGCGCGTAGCAGGCCAGGGCGGTGGGGGCGTTGAACACCCCGGCGCAGCCGCAGTCGTGTTCCTTGAGGGTGCGCAGGTGCGGGGCCGAGTCCGTCCCCAGGAAAAAGCGCGGATTGCCCGAGACCGCCGCCCGGCGCAGCGCCTGGCGATGGACTTCCCGCTTGGCCACCGGGAGGCAATACATGTGCGGGCGGATGCCGCGCTCGAACATCGCGTTGCGGTTGACCATCAGATGGTGCGGCGTGATCGTGGCGGCCGTGGGGCCGGGGGCCGCTGCGACGAACTGGACGCCCTCCCGGGTGGTCACGTGTTCGAGCACGATCTTGAGCTCCGGGAAGTCGCGCCGCAGGGGCGCCAGGACCTGGTCGACGAACACGGCCTCGCGATCGAAGACGTCGACCTCCGGGTTGGTGACCTCGCCGTGCACCAGCAGCGGCAAGCCGATCTCCTGCAGGCATTCGAAGACCCGTCCGATGCGCCCGACGTGGGTCACGCCGGCATCCGCGTTGGTGGTGGCCCCGGCGGGATACAGCTTGGCGGCGGTGAAGATGCCCGCTTTGCCGCCTGCGCGCAGATCGGCGACGTCGATGTTGTCGGTCAGGTAGCAGGTCATCAGGGGCTCGAAATCCGAGCCGGCCGGCAACAGCGCGCGGATGCGCTGGCGATAGGCCTCCGCTTGGGCCGCCTTGGTCACCGGCGGCTTGAGGTTCGGCATCACGATCGCGCGCCCGAAATCGCGCACCGTCGCGGGCAGCACCGCGGCCAGCATGCGCTCGTCGCGCAGATGCAGGTGCCAGTCGTCCGGGAGGGGGATCTCGATCGCGTCGACGGCCATGGACGGAATCTAGCATCGGCGCTCGCAGCCCAGCTAGCCGCCGACGTCGGCTGGAGCGCCGGGCGTCCATCGGTCGGCGGGCTTGCCCGCGGCCGCGAAATGGGCCTCGCCGCTCGCGGCTCTCGAGAGCGCGAGCTCCTCGACCGGGAGGCTCCGGGCAGCAACCCGGCCTGTCCGCCGCTCGCTTGGGCCGATCGGCGCGGGGCGCGCGCTCGCCTGGGTTCCTGCGGCCCGGGCGGGCTCGACGCGCGAGGCGCTGCCCCGGTCGGCTCAGCGCGGTGCGCCGTCGCGGGGGTCGGCCGTGCCTGACCCGGGCGCGTCCTCGGCCGCGCCGCCCGCCGTCGGCGCGGGGCTCGCGACGGGTTCGGGGCCGGCCACTTCGACCTGCCCGGGGCTTTCGAGCAGCAGCCGGAAGCTCTTGCCGCGGGTCTCCAGCCGGCCCTGGAAGAACAGGTAGTTCTGGGTGAAGGCCTCGCCGGCCCGGCGCTCCAGATCCGCCAGGTCGAAGGCCTCGATCCGCGCGGCGGGGATGACCACGCGCACGGCCCGCTCCCGATCGCCGCTGCGCAGCAGCAGGGTGCGATCGCCGTTGTCCTCGCGGAAGACCTGATAGATCGTGCCGAAGACCCGCGCCGTGCGTCCCTCGGCGCAGGCGGCGGCGCACAGAACCAGCGCCTCGGGCTCGTCGCAGGCGACCGTGGTCAGGCCCTCGCGGGCGCGCTCGGCCCGGAAGCGGTCGATGGCTGCCGCGCGCGCATCCCACCAGGGCAGCAGAGCGGCGTAGGGTCTGACCGCGCTGGGACGGGCCGGGTCGGCGCTGACGTTGGTGGCGGGGTTCCAGATGCCGCGCTCTTCGGCGCGGGCCAGCGCTTGGGCCGCTTGGAAGTCCGCGTGGGCCAGCTCGGAGTTGCCGTACTTGTTGAAATAGGGGCTGATGCCCAGCCGGACCAACAGCAGGTTGAAGTCCAGGCCGTCGGGCAGCAGCGCGTGGCACAGCAAGCGGCCATACACGTCGTAGCGGGCGACGCCATCGGGATACACCAGGCCAATTTTCGTTTCGCCTTCCACGCTGGCTCGGGCGGGGAAGTAGGCCTTGGCCCATTCGGCCGAGGCTTGCCCGAAGACGGTCTCGGGTTTGGTCGGGTCGGGCTGGCCCCGGTTGCTGAACTTCTCTTCGGTGTCGACGCACACCAGGCGCAGCTTGACCCGCTGGCCGTCCATGCGCACGTGCAGGGTGTCGCCGTCGACGACCTCGATCACCTCGTAGAGCACGGCGGGGGGCGTGGCCGGGCGGGCGGCGAGCAATTCGGCCTCGATCTGGCGGTCGATCGGCTGCGCCGCGTTCGGGTAGCCCCCGGGCGTCGTCTGGGCCGCGGTCGGAGCGGGGGGGCGGGGCGCAGCCGCAGGGGCTTGCGCCGCAACGAAGGCCGGCGGGGCCCACAGCCACAGGCCGAGCAGCCAGGCGAGCGGGGAACGGGCGATGGGCGACGGGCGCTGGCCGAGGGGTAGCATGGAGCCTGGAGAGCGGGCTTCTGGGTCCGAAGGGCCCACAGCATACTCGGGGCCCTCCGGCCTGGCCGGCCCGACCCATGCAGAGCCAAAGCCCCACCGAGCCGAGCGACTTCGAGCGCGGCGCCCCCTCCGATCTTTCGGTCACCACGCGCCGCGCGGTCTCCCTGCGCGGCCAGGCCGCCAGCCCCGGAATCGTCCTGGCGCCCCTGCACCTCAAGGACTTCGACCTGGACGCCCTGGGCGGTCGGCGCATCCCGCGCGACCGGGTCGAGCGCGAGCTGGGGCGCTTCAGGGCGGCCCTCACGGGCGCGGAGCAGCAGCTCGGCGCGCTGCGTCAGAGCGTCTCCGGGCGGCTCTCCGAGGCCGATCTGCGCATCCTGGACACGCATCTGGCGCTCCTCCAGGACGGCGTCTTCATCGCCGACGTGGAGCGGCTGATCCTCGAGAAGCACTTCGCCTTGGAGGCAGCCATCGCCAAGGTGGTCGGCGATTTCGATCGCATCTTCAAGCTGGTGCAGAGCGAGCGCCTGCGCCAAAACGCGGTCGATCTGCGCGACGTGGGCATCCGTGTGCTGCGCAATCTCTCCCCGGAGCCCGCGGAGCCGCGCGGCGATGGGCTGACGGACGGCCGCTACATCCTGGTGGCGCGCGAGCTCTCGATCGTCGACATGTTCAGCCTGGACAACCAGCACGTGGCCGGGATCGCCACCGAGGAAGGCTCGCTGGCGGCCCACGCGGCAATCTTTGCGCGCTCGCTCGGCATCCCGACCCTGGTGGGGGTCAAGGGGCTGCTCGACAAGGCCAGCGAGGGGCTGCCCGCGCTGCTCGACGCCAGCGAGGGCTTCATCTGCTTCGATCCCGACGAGCGCCTCAAGGCCCAGTTCCAGCGCCAGCCTCGCCCCAGCGGACCCACGGGATCCGGCGGCGGTCAACGCGCCACCCGCGACGGAACCCAGGTCGAGCTCTCGGCGGTGTGTGGCTCGCTGCCCGAGGTCGACTTGGCCGCGCGTTCAAAGGCGGCGCGGATCTCGGTCTATCGCACCGAGCTGCTGTTCCTGATCGACGCCGAGCGCCCCAGCCGCGACGCGCTGGTGCTGCACTACCGGGCGGTCCTCGAAGCCGCCGCCGGAGCCCCGGTGACCTTCCGCCTGCTGAGCCACGAAGCCGATCGGACCGGCAGCCGGCCGGGGCTCGAGCAGCCCGAGCCCAACCCCCAGCTCGGGCTGCGCGGGGTGCGCCACCTGCTGGCCCTGCCGGCCCTGCTCGAGCTGCAGCTCGAGGCGCTGCTGCTGGCCGCTCGCGGCCACCAGGCGCGCCTGGCGATCCCCTTCGTGGTCGATTTGGGCGACTTCCGGGCGGTGCGGGACGCGCTGGTGGCCGCCCGCCAGGCTCTGAAGAAGGAGGGCCTGGACCCGATCGACGACATCCCCCTGGGGGTCGTGCTCGAAACGCCCGCCAGCCTGTGGGGGCTCGAGGACCTGTGCCGCGAAGCGGATTTCGGCATCCTGGCCCTCGGCTCCTTGAGCGAGCTGGCCCTCTGCGCAGACCGGGCGCTCCCGACTCTCGCGGGCCGTTTCGAGCGCTTGCACCCCTTCGTTCTGCGGGCCGTCGAGCGCGCCCTGCAGACGGCCGCCGAGCGCCGCTTCGAGCTGACCTTGGTGGGTTCCGCCCTCGAGCGCCAGAAGGATCTCGAGCTCGTCGTGGCCCTGGGCGCCCGCCGGCTGGGACTGCCGCCGGTGGCGTTCGGCGCCGCCGCGGCAGCCCTGGCGGAGCTGCGGCTCGACGAGGCCGAGCCCAAGGCTCGCGCAGCCCTGCGCGCGGGGCGCATCGAGGAGCTCGAATTCCGCGCCGAAAACCTGCGCGAGGGCTATCTCGCGCTCTGAGCTCCGGCCGCTGCGCGGGCGCGCCTTGAAGGACCGTTTCCGAGCGCGGGCGCCGCGAGCCAGCCGCCTGCGGCGCTCACCCGGCGGTTTCGAGCCCTACGACCGGGACGCCGTGGACCACCCGCGCCAGGCGTCCGTGGCCAGCTCCGGTGGCGCGCCGCAGCTCCCCGGCCATGGCTTCGGCCACCGCCGCGCCGCGGCCCGGGGGGCACAGGGCCAGCAGCGCCGAACCGGCGCCGGACAGGGTCGCTCCGAAGGCCCCGGCGGCGCGGGCCGCCCCGAAAGCGGCCTTCGAGCCGGGCAGCAGCGGCAGCCGGTAGGGGACATGCCAGCGGTCCTCGAGGCCCTCGGCGAGCAGGTCTCCCCGGCCGCTGGCCAGGCCGGCCAGCAGCAGCGTCAGCCGGCGGGCGTTGAAGACCGCGTCCTCGCGGGACAGGCTGCGGGGCAGCACGCCCCGTGCAGCGGGCGTGAACAGCGGCTGGTCGGGCCAGGCCAGGGCGAATTCGAGGCGCTCGGCGAGGGGCAGGGGCAGGACCGTGACGCCGCCTTCGGGATGAGGGCAGGAAGCCACGGCGCCTCCGAACAGAGCGGCGCCGACGTTGTCCGGGTGGCCCTCGAACTCGATGGCGAGGGCGAGCAGTCGCTTGCGGTCGGGGTAGAGGTCGCCGGCGAGGGCGCGCCCGAGCAACAGACCCGCTACGGTGGCGGCGCCGCTGGAGCCGATGCCGCGTCCGATGGGGATCTCGCTGGCGATGGTCAGGCTGCCCGTGGGCGGCGCGCCCAGCGCCGCCGTCAAGCACTCGAGCAGGCGGTCCTGAGCGGGCGCCGGCCAGCCCGGGGGAGCGTCGACCCGCAGTCCAGCGCCGTCCGGGGCCCTTTGGAAGCAGGCCTCCAGAAACAGGTCCAGGGCCACCCCCAGCTGGTCGAAACCCGGTCCCAGATTCGATGTGGAGCCGGGAACGCGCACCCGGAGGGCGCTCCAGTTCGAGGGCAAGGGCGGGGGCACGGCGGGCGACCTGTTCAGGTGCGGGGGCCGAGGTTATAAGCTCTTCGCCCCCACGAGGCAGCCGGCCGGCTGCCCAGCGCCGCGACGGCGTGCTTCCGATGCGCCCGAATCCCGAGGAATACGAACGCTTCTGCTCGCGGCTCTCCCGCGTGGCCGGGCTCGAGCTGCAGCCCTCCCACGGCGCTTGGGTGCTGATCAAGCACCAAGACCCCCAGAGCTTCGCACGCCGCTTGGAGGCCCTCACCTACCCGGGGGCCGTCAG
>JBILNK010000209.1:0-6863 GCA_044375105.1 Planctomycetota bacterium | reverse complement strand
CTTCAGCACGTTGTCGAGGGCCACCAGCAGCAGCGCTTGGTCGCCGCGCACGTGCAGCCCGACCTGGGCCCGGTTGCTGCCGACCACCAAGCGCAGCTCGGGGACGCGGCCTTCGGCCAGCAGCTCGACGAAGGGCTGGTCGGCGAAGCGGCGTGCGTAGACCGCGCGCAGCTCGGCCGCGGACACGCCCGCGGCCAGCGGCAGGGCCGCGGTCAGGTGGATGCCGCGCACGAACGGCCCCGAGTGCGGCACGAAGCACAGCGCCGGCGCGGGCCCGGCGAGACCCTGGAGCAGCTCGGCCTCGTGGCGATGGCCGGAGAGCCCGTAGGCGTACAGGTTGCCGTCGCGGTGCGGATGGTGCGTGCCGGCCTTGGGCTTGGCGCCGCTGCCCGAGGAGCCCGTGATGCCGAAGAAGCTCCAAGGGCGGCCCCCATCGAACAGGCCCGCGTCCGCGCCGGGCCGCGCCGCGCGCTGCAGCGCGGTGGCGAAGCAGCCCGGAGCCGAGAGGCGCGTGGCGCCGCGCAGGGCCGGCTCGGCGGCGAGCTCGGGCAACGCGTAGCGAAAGCGCGCGAGTTCTTCGGCGTCTTGGTGGGGCTGGCCATAGACCGCGGCGTAGCGGCGCGGATCCTGCAGGCGATAGTCCGCCGACAGGTCGACCACGGTCAGGCGCTCGGCCAGGCCGCCCAGCTCGAGGCGCAGGCGGCGCCAGAGCCCGGCGGCCTCGCCGTGGGGCAGGGCCAGCACCAGCACCGCCGGGCCGCGGCCCAGCTGCTCCGCCAGGGGCGCCAGGGCCTCTGCCGGAGCGACGCAGCGGAGCTCGCGCCGAGCCGCCAGATGTGGCTGCAGCTCGGCCAGCCGCTCGCCCCCCGCGCGCGTGATCAGCCCGGCCAGCTCGAGGCGCGCATGCCCCTCGACCAGGCGCAGGAATTCGCCCGCCAACAGGCCGCCGGCGCCCGCCAGCCAGAGCGGCAGCGGAGCGGCTTGGGTCCCCATCAGGACAGCCTCCCGGCCAGCAGCGGGCGCTCGGCCAGGCCCTGAGGGAACAGGCGGTCGGCGACCTCCGGTCCCTCGGTGAGCGCGTTCCAGGTGGGCACACCCAGGCGCTCGCGGCAATAGCGCAGACCCGCCGGCGTGTCGGTGACCCGGCCGCAGATCAGATCGGTTTCGAGGCCGTATTGCTTGCGCAGCAGCTCCGCGCCGCCCCAGGCGCCGACCGGGTCCTGGGCGCACAGCACGGTGCGCGCGATCGAGCCGGCGATGTCCGGGTCGCCGAGCAGCGCCTGCACGCCGTAGGTGCCGAGCAGGCCGTCGCCGAATTCGAGCACCAAGACGTCCGGGCGCTCGAGCGGCGAGGTCGCCAGGTGCGCGATCAGGGCCCGCGCCGCCGGCACCGCGTTGTGCTCGTTGCTGGTCACGACGCCGAAATCGGTGAACAGCGCCACCGGGTCGGCGCCGCAGTCGGCCATCTCGTACACGTCGCGGCGCAGGCTGACGCCGGTCAGCTTGCCGGCGGCCACGCGCAGGCCGCGCCGCGACAGGCCGGAGACGAGCGCGCAGGCCGCCGTGGTCTTGCCAGCGTTCATGCAGGTGCCCACCAGGGCGATCACCGGGGGCAGCTCGCGCCAGAAGTTGGGGCCCACCTCGGGGGCCGGCAGGGCCGCGCGGGCCACGGAGGCGGGGCGCCCGATGCGGCGCTCGAAATAGGGGAATTCGAGCACCGAGCCCAGCACCTCCAGGCGGAAGGGCTCGCCGATCCCGGGCGCGGCCACGGCGCCGGTGCCGATCACGCCGCCCAGGTTGAGCATCTGCAGCGTGTCCCCCACCGCGACCTTCTCGGGCACCCGGCCGGAATAGCCGATCAGCGCGTCGCGGTGCCCGAGGGCCCCGGCCACGATGTCGCCCGGCTGCAGGTGAACCATGCGCCCGTGGCAGTCCTCGAGGGTGTTGTAGGTGCTCTTGGCGTTCAGCACGCGGGCGGCGATCACCGTGCCCGCCACGGCCGGGATCTCGTCGGAGAGCACCGCGTTGCGATCGAGCTCGCAGCGCAGGGTGACCGAGGCGATCTTGTCGAGGGTGCAGCGCTTCATGGGTCAGGCCTCCTTCAGGACGGCAACGGGATGGGCGGGCGAGGCCCCGGGAACGGGCGCAGGGGGCGTGGATTCGCCGGCCAGGTGCCAAAGCCGCGCGGGCTCGGCCAGCGTGCGCGCCAGCCATTCGGCGCCGGCCGAGGACTGGCCGGCAGCCGGGCGCTCGCCGTAGACGGCCCCTTGGCGCGCCAGCATCGAATGGGGCGAATCGAGGCCGATCACCAGGGCGCGGCCGGAGTCGAGCTCCACGCGCACGCGCCCTTCGACGCGCGCCTGGGAAGAGGCCCACAGGGCTTCGATGTCGCGCAGAGCGGGCTCGAAGCCGAGGCCCTGGTGCAACCGCTGGCCGTAGAGCTCGGCCAGCGAGTCCTTGACCGAGCGCTGGTCCTGGGTGAGCACCAGTTTTTCGAGCTCGCGGTGCGCCTGGATCAAGATCTCGGCCGCGGGCGCCTCGTAGCCGATGCGGCCCTTGAAGCCGAGCAGCGTGTCGCCGAGGTGGTAACCGCGGCCGACGCCGTAGCGCCCGCCCAGGTCGTTGAGGCGCTCGATCAGCTCGACCGGCCCGAGCCGCTCGCCGTCGATGGCCACGGCCTCGCCGGATTCGAAGCCGAGCTCGACGATGCGCCGGCCGGCCGAGCGCCGATCCGCGCGCGTCCACAGCCAGGCCTCCTCCGGCAGGGCCTGCTCGGAGGTCAGCGTCTCGGCGCCGCCGATCGACACGCCCCACAGGCCCTGGTTGACCGAATAGCGCGCGCGGCTCGCGGGCCAGGGGAACCCCTGGGCGGCCAGATAGGCGAGCGCGTCCTGGCGCGAGAAGCTCTGCTCGCGGATCGGCGCGTGGACCTCGAGGCCGCGGCCGTGGAGCGCCAGGGCCGCTTCGAAGCGGATCTGGTCGTTGCCGGCGCCGGTGCAGCCGTGGGCCACCGCGGCGAAGCCCTGCTCGCGGGCCAGGCGGGCCAGGGCCCGGGCCTGCAGCCCGCGCTCGGCGGCCACGCACAGGGGGTAGGTGCCGCCGCGGCGCACGTGGCCGATCACCAGCCAGCGCAGGACCTCCCCGTAGAGGGCCTGGCGGGCGTCCACAAACCGGTGGGAGCGGGCCCCGAAGGCCTCGGCCCGGGCAACGATCTCGGCCCGCTCGGCGGCCTGGAAGCCCCCGCAGTCCACGGTCAGGGCATGCACGGCGAAGCCCCGCTCGCGGCTCAGCCAGGCCACCAGGAAAGAGGTGTCCAGGCCGCCGGAATAGGCCAGCAGGAGGGGTCGGGGCGCGGTCATCGGTTCGGAAACGGGCCGGGTGGGGTCGGGAGGGGCGGGGCGGCCCCGCGGGAAACGAGGGGCATAAATATGCATACCTGCCCGCGCGTATTGCATCTTTATTCCCAAATTTTCTGGGCCCGGCTCGTCCTTGGGACCAGACTCTCCGCCCGCTCTCCCCCGCACCGACCGCCACCCGCCCGATGCCGCACGAACCGCGCCACCTGCTTGGCTCCCTGGATCTGTCCCCGGCCGGGTTCGGCGCCCTGGTGGCGCGGGCCCACGCCATCCGGGCCGGCGCCCGGCCCGACTTCGCCGGGCGCGTCGGCGCGCTGCTCTTCTTCCAGCCCTCCGTGCGCACGCGCCTCTCGATGGAATCCGCCCTGGCGCGCTACGGCGGCGCCGCGGTCGCGATGACGCCGGGCGCGGAAACCTGGCAATTCGCCCACGAGCCTGGCGAGGTCATGGACGGCGCCTCCCAGGAGCATGTGCGCGAGCTGGGCCCGGTGCTCTCGCGCCTCAGCGATCTGATCGGCGTGCGCCGCGCCGAACGCATCGGCGGCGCCGGCGCGGGCGCGTCCTACGCGGAGCTCGCCCAGGACCTGTTCCTGACCCGCTTGGCCGCCTGCGCCGAAAAGCCGGTCCTGAACCTCGAGAGCAACCGTTGGCACCCGCTGCAAGGGCTGGCGGATCGCATGCTGCTCGAGCAGCGCTTCGAACGGCCCGCGGGCCGGCGCTACGTGCTCTCCTGGGCCTTCCATCCGCGCGCCCTGCCGGCCGCCACGCCCCACAGCCAGCTGCTGGCGGCCTGCGATCTGGGCATGGACGCGGTGCTGCTGTGCCCGCCGGGGTACGAGCTCGAGCCAAAGGTGCTCGCCGCCGGCCGCGCGCGCGCCCGCGCCCAGGGCGGCGAGCTGTCGGTGAGCCACGACCCGCGCGCGGCCCTGAGCGGCGCCGAGGTGGTCTGCGTCAAGAGTTGGGGGCGCCTCGATCGCTACGGCGAGCCCGAGCGCGAAAGCGCCGAAAAGACACCCCTGCGCGAGCCCTGGCTGTTTTCCGGCCGCCAGCTGGCGCTGACCCGCCAGGCCTTCGTGATGCATTGCCTGCCGGTGCGCCGCAACGTGGTGATCGCCGACGAGGTGCTCGATTCGCCGCACAGCGCCGTGATCGACCAAGCCGAGAACCGGCTCTGGACCGCAGCGGCCGCGATCGAATGGGCCCTCGGCCTTGCGCCGGCGGTTGGTCCGGCGGCGCTGCGGACAAGCTGACCACGGACGGGTTCCGTGGACGAACGGCGGGGCCCCGGCGAGCAGGCCGCGACCGAAGCGAGTTGCGCTGGCGCACGCCGCGGCGGCCATCCCGGCCTCGGGCGTCGAACGCCGCTGCGCGCAGAGCGCGGAATCGGGGCATTCCCGGCGATTTTCCGGCTTTTCCGGAGTCTCTAGATATTCTGCCTGTTCGGCGCATCTCGGCGCATCTCGGCGCATCTCGGCGCATCTTGGCGCACCTCGGCGCATCTCGGCGCTTCTCGGCGCTTTCTCGCCGTCTTACGGGCTTCTGCGGCGCCGCCTGGACTCAAGCGAAGGACTCGTCCTCGATCCAAGCCTCGAGATCGGCGAGCACCCGCTGTCGGCCTTGATCCGCGGGAACGGCCAGGAAACGCGCGGGCCCTGGAATCGCAGTGGAGCTCGTACCCGGCGTGCGCGGCAGCGGCGACAGCGTCAGACCGAGATCCAAGAACAGCGCGCTGCGCGCCGCGGGGATGCCCAGGAAGGCCGCGCGCGCGCCGCGGCGGCGGGCCTCCAGCTCGAAGCGCCAGGCCAGCTCTTCGCCCTCGCTGGCCTCGCCGACCGGCTCGCCCAGGGCCAGCCAGGTGCGGCCGAGCACCAGGAACACCAGCGCCGCCCGGCCGCCGCTGCTGAACCACAAAACGGCGTCGCCCCGGTTCGCGCGCGGATCGAGGCGCTGGCCATGGGCCAGCGCCAGGGCCTCGGCCTTGCGCAGGGCCGGCTCGGCGGATCGCTCGAGGACGACCCGCGGGCGTCGGGCGAGGCGCACGAGGGCGATCGCGGCCAACAGGCCCAAGCTGGCCGCGCTGGCCCGCAGGGCTCGCGAGGGATCGCCGGACAGGTCGAAGCGAGCCCACAGGTCGTGGGAGTACTCGAGATGCTGGTAGCGGAACAGCCCGAGCCACAGGGTGCCCACGGAGGCCAGCCAAGCGGCCAGGCTCCATTCGAGCTCCGCGGGCTCGCTGAACAGGCGCGAGCGGCGCCGGAAGTGTTGGCCCGACGCGGAGGCCAGCCCGAGCACCAGCGCCAACAGGCCGGCTTCGCCGTAATCGAGGCCCTTGAGCAGCGATGCCGCGGCGCCCAGGGCCAGCAGAGGCACGGCGGCGCGCCAGGCCAGGGCCAGCCGGTGGCGCAGACCGAAGGACAGGGCCACCAGCAGCGTGCCGATCAGGGAACCGGCCAGGTGTGCGGTCTCGAGGGCCCACAGGGGCAGGACGGAATGCAGACGCGCGAGGCGCGCCGGATCGGCCGGGGTCGCGCCCGAGAACAACAAAGCCAGGCCGCACACGAAGGTGGCCACGGCCAGGGTCGGCGGGGCGAAGGCCGCGCGCAGCCCGGCCAAGCGATCGCGCGCCAGCGCCACCTGGCTCCGGCGGGACCACAGCTCGAGGCCCGCCAGCCCGAGCGCGCCGAGGGCGAAGGGCAGCAGGTAATACACGCAGCGAAAAACCAGCAGCGTGGCCAGGATCTGCTCGGTCGGCGCGTAGGGCTTGAGCAGCAGCAGCATCGAGCCGTCGAAGACCCCCAAACCGCCGGGCGAGTGCGAGACGAGCCCCAGGACCTGGGCCAGGGTGAAGGCGGCCGCGAACGCGCCGAAACTCGGCCGGCTCGCCGGATCGAGCAGCACGTACAGGGCCGCCGAGGCGAACAGCCAATCGGCGAAGGGCAGTACCACCTGAGCGAGGGCGATGGCGCGCCCGGGCAGCACCAGCTCGCGGCCGAAAACGGACAGGCGCTGGCCCGGGCGCCACAGCACCAGCACCAGATACACGAGCACCGGCAGCACCGCCAGGGCAGCCAGGGCGCGCACGGCCAACGGCGGCAGGTGCAGCAGCTCGGCGGTCTCCTTGGGCATGCCCAAGACCAGCACACCGGGCACCAGCAGCATGCCGATGCCGTGGGTCAGCCAGACGAATCCAAGGGCCCGCGCCACCTGGCCGCCCGAAAGCCCCCAGGCCGACCAGAAGCGGTAGCGGATCGAGCTGCCCGTGACCGTGGCGAACCCGAGGGTCTGGCTGATCGCCAGGGCGATCGCAGCGGTGAAGAGCGTGCGGCGTTTGCCGATCGAGAGCTGGAGGTGGCGCAGGGCGAACAGGTCGTAGACCGGCAAGATCGAATAGGCCGCCGCGGTCGCGAGCAGCGCCAGAGCCAGGCGCCAGGCCGGCAGGGCGTGGACCGTCCTGACCACGTCGTCGTAGCGCACCGCGCCCAATTCGCGCTTGAAGATCAGCGCCGC
>JBILNK010000227.1:0-5942 GCA_044375105.1 Planctomycetota bacterium | reverse complement strand
GCCGCCACCAACAGGCCGAGCACCAGCCCCGCTTCGATCCAGGGCCGAGCGCGCGCGGGGCCACGCGACCCGGCGCGGCCCGGCTCCGGCATCCGGACCTCCAGCGTCGGTGCGGGCGGCGAGGCCGACTCGGGCGGGAGCTCCATCGGGGCCTCAGCTTGACCGTGGTGGCGAGCGGGGGCAACCGGCGCCCAGGGCCCCCCGGGGGGTCTGGCCGCGGCGCGGGGATCGCGGGCCCGAGCGCCGTGGGCCCGCCCCGGAACCGACGCTCGATCGAGGCCCAGAGCCTCCGGAAAGGCCCGACGCGCTCGCCGGGGAGCGCGCCCGCGGTCCGATCCGCTAGAGGCCGGTGTGGAAGCCCGTTGCGGAGTCCGGTGCGGAACGCCGGTGCAGAGGCCCGGCGCGGAGGCCCGAAGCCGCGCCGGCCGGGAGCCAGCGCCCCTGGCGCTGGGAGACGCCGGGGCCCTGTCCGCGGAGGCCGGGCCCCGGACCGAGCGCCGCTCCGGCGCCGGGCCGCGCTCCTTTCCGGGGCGCGAAGCTCAGCCTTGGACGGCCGCCGGCGCGCAGCCCGCCGCGCTCACAGGCTCGCCAGCCATTCGAACAGCCGGGGCTCGAGTTCCTCGATGCGCACCTGGCCGCGCGGACCGCCGAAGGCCCCGTCCAGTGCGGCGCTCGAGTGCCCGCGCCCCTCCCGCAGGGCCTGGCGCAGGTACTCGATGAGGGCCGCGCGCCCGCCCCGCTCGGCGCGCTCGGGCAGGGGCGATTGCCCGAGCAGGAACGCGCCCCAGGCGCTGGCCTTGGCGCGGTGCCAGGCGCTCTGGCTCGACAGGCGATCGCCGATGCCGTCCGCAGAGGGCTGGAAGTAGCCATAGGGCAGCCCGCACAGGTTGGTGATCTCGGCGCGGGCCAGGGAGAGCGGCGAGCCCGCGATCGGCGCCACGGGGGTCAGCGCCTGCTGGATCTCCTCGCGGGTCAGCGGGGCCAGGAGGGGCGCGTAGGCGGCGAAGCCCGGCGGGCCGTCGAACTGGCGGCCCAGGTAGGCCGACAGGCCGATTTCGGCCCACATCGGCGTCGCGGGATAGCGCGGCACCGGACCGGCCTGCCCCGGTTCCGGCGGGTCGGCGGACCCCGGATGGCCGAGCAGCAGGGTCGAGGTCAAGAGCTGGGCCACCGCCAGCTCGAACAGGCGCTCGGGGCGTTCCGCGGACAGCGGCAGGTAGGTGTGCACCAGGTTCGAGCTGCCGAGCTGCCAGCCCGTGTGGGACACGAACTGCACCTCGGTGGCCTGGGTGGGGTCGTACTCCGCGGGCCGGTCGGGGCCCAGCACCAGCCCGTAGGCCGGATCGAAGCGGTCGCGGAAGATGCGCCAGGCCATGCGCCGGCGCTCCGGTTGGTGCACGTCCTCGAAAGCCCACAATTCGCTGCCCAGCCCCTGCATCCAGAACAGGTACAGGGCCTCCAGATCGAACAGGGTGTCGAGCGCCAGGCCCAGGCCGCAGTCGGTTTCGAGCAGGAAGTGCTCCGAAGCGAGCACCAGGCGCTGCTCCCAGTTCTGCTGCGTCCATTCGAGGAACGCCGGCGTAGGCAGCGCGGGCCCTTTGCGCAAGGGCCACAGGAAACGGCCCGAGCGCCGCTCCTGCCCGTGGCCCAGGAAACGATGGGCCCCGGCGTGCTCCGGCTCGATCCGCAGCACCGCCATGGCCTGCAGGCGCGCCATGGCCGACAGGCCGCGCAGCTCCGCAGCGGCCACCAGATCGAAGGCTTGCTCCGCGCTGAGGCCGGGCCGGCGCAGGGCCATCCAATCGGCCAAACGGGTGCGCCGGCTGTCGATCGCCAGGGAGCGCAGCCCAGCGCGTTCGAGGCGCTGGATGCCCTTGTCGGTCTCGAACCACAAGAGCGCGGGATCGGTGGCGCACAAGAGCCGCCCCTCGAGGCGCCGCGCGCCGGAGGGCAACAGCAGCTCGACCACGTCCTTGCGCCCGGGCCACAGCTCCTGGCCGGGCTTGGAGGCGGCCGCGGCGGGCTCCGCGCGCTGGAGGGCGGCTGGCGCCCCCGCCGCGAGGTGGGCCGCGCCGCCGACGAGCGCGGTCCAAACCAGAACGGTCCGAACGCCCCTCAGCCAAGCGGCGCCCAGGCAGGCGCCGCTCAGGCAGGCGGCGCCCAGCCCATGGAGGGCCGTGGAGTTCCGGAGCGCCGCCCGCATGCAGAAAGGCTAGCCCAGCGCTCCGGACACGGCATCAGGGCGGGCCTTGGTCGAAGCGCTCGAGGTCGGCGATGCGCCGGCGGATCGACGGATGGGAGGCCAGCAGGGCCCCCGGCCCGCCGTCGCCGGCGGCCTCCTTTCCGACGGCCCGGCCCAGCTTCTCGAGGGCGCGCCGCAGCGGGGCGCTGTCCGAGCCGCGGCGCCGCAGGGACTCGGCCGCGAAACGGTCCGCTCCGGCCTCGAATCCGCGGCTGTAGCCCTGCTGGAGCAGGAGCGGCGGCAGCCCGGCCCCGATCGAGCCCAGGCCGCTCAGGTCCCCGGCCACCAGCGCCAGGACCATGCCGATGGCGGTGGCCCGCAGCACGAGCTGGGCCCCATGGCGCTCGACCACATGGCCGAATTCGTGCAGCAGCACGGCGTCGAGCTCATCGTCTTCGAGCAGCTCGACCAGCGCATCGGTGACCACCACGCGCCCGTCGGGCAGCGCCAGGGCGTTGGGCCCGAGCCCCGGCGCGTCGCGCAGCAACAGCCGATAGCGCGGGCCTTGCGGCAATCCCGGCAACAGCGCGGCGAAGCGCGCTTCGAGGGCCTGCTGCTGCTCGCTGGAGAGCTGGGTCGGTTCGAAGGCCAAGCGCTCGAGCAGGGTCAGGGCCTGATCGCTGGCCACCTCCAGGGAGCCCTCCGGAAGGCGCTCGGCCACCAGGCCGGCGGCCAGCGGGATGCCGCGCCAATAGAGCAGCGCCAGGGCGGCCGCGGCGATCCCCAGGGCGAGCGCCAGGGCCCGCCGACGGCCTTCGATGCGCTGCAGGCGCTGACCGAACTCGCGGCGCAGGGGCAGGCCCTGCACCAGGGCCTCGAAACCGGCCCGGTCCTCGATGCGCAGGCGGCCCCCGTCGTCGAGGCGCAGCTCCAGGGCCAGGCCCGGCAGCGGCGGCTCCAGCGCCAGCGCGCGCGGATCGAGCACCCGCGGGGTTTCTCCCTCGAGCGCGAGCTCGAGCTGGCCGTCGGAAAGCCTGTGGAGCCGGCCCGCTCGGGCGCGCGCGCTGGCCCCATCGAACAGGCGCAGCGCCACGGAGGCTTCGGCCCCCGCGGCGGGCGACGCCGGCGGCTCGGAGGGCGCGCCGCTCATAGCCCCAGGTCGATCTCGAACAGGCTGCTGGCGGCGTCGCCCAAAGCGGAGATCGAATCGGCCGGCAGCGCGGCGGTCTCGGCCAGCCGCTCGCCGCCTCGGACCGAGATCGACTCGGTCAGGAGCCGCCAGGTGGCGATGCGCGTCCAGGGGTAGGCCAGGCCCAGCGTCAGCAGCAGCAGGACGTTGTTCTGGAGGTAGCGCCACATCAGGCGCCAGGTCGAAAGCCGCGCATCGAAGCTCACGCCCGGCCCCACCCCCAAACCCCGGAAGACCGCGTTGTGCGTGCGCGCGGTCCAAGCCGCTTGGGCGAGGGCCAGGGTCACCAGCAGGAAGGGCGCCGCCGCGGCCAGGAACAAGGCCCCGTCGCCCGGCGAGCCCTCCCGCAGCTCCCCATCGGCATCGACCCGCACCAGCCCGGCTTGCTCGAACGCCTCGAGCAGAAAGCCCACGGGCAGCAGCCCGAGGAACAACCAGAGCGTCGAGAACAGCGAGGCCCAATAGAAGGGCGCCACACCCGCGCCGAAACCCACCGGCCGATCGCCGAAGCACAGGCCCGACCAGGCGTAGCGCCGACGCCGCTGTTGCCACAGTGGGAACAGGGTGCCAAAACTCAGCGCCGTCGCCAGCCAGCCCAGCAGATTGACCCGGTAGCTGCGCTTCAATGCCCCGCGGAAACGCAGGCGCAGACCCAGATAGCCGGTGTTCTGGGCGTTGAAGCGCAGCGACAGCCACAGCATCCAGGGAAACAGGGCCACACCCAGCGCGAACAGGGCCAGGCCGAACAGCGGAGCGGCTTCGCTCGCCAGGGAGTAGGCCACCAAGAAGGCGCCCGACAGCAGATAGCCCTTGAGCAGCGCCAGGGGATCGGCCGTGTATTCGAAGCCCTCGCCGGCCAGGCGCGTGTGCCCGTAGAGGTAGCGCCGGGTGCGCACCTTGCCCCAGGCCCCATAGATGCCCAGGGTCAGGATCGTCAGGGCCAGATTGACGAACCAGATGCGCGCGAACTCCTGTTCGGATCCGGTGAATCGCAGGGGCTCCGCGGCGCTGGGCGGGCGGGGCTCGGCCGCTTCTCCCGCGAGCGGAGACTGGGACGGGGCGAGCGGGGCGGCGCCAGAGGGGTCGGACATGGCTGGGGCAAGGTGGGGACAGGCGATCATCCCCGACGGTCCGTGCATCCGGGAGGGGCGGGATCCGAAAAGGGCGGGGATCCCTGCGCCGCGTCGGCCGGGGCAGCGGGCCGACGCCGGGTGCCGGGCGGCCCCCGCCCACGGCGCGGTCAGCTCCCCGCCGGGCTCCGCGGGCGATCGGCGGGCAGCGATCCGAAGCCTCCCCGAACTCCCTCGCCTCGAGCGCTGAATCCCGCACAAGGCCGGACTTTCGGCGATCGCTGCGCGGGCGCCGCCGCCGGCCGCTGCGTTCGAGGCGAAGGGAACGCGAGCGCTGCAGTGCGGTCTGAGGCGTGCCCCGGGCGGGTCAGGGCCAGAGCTTGACTTCGATGCCGAGTTCGAGGCCGAAGCGTTGGGCCACGGCGTCGCGGGCTTGGAACAGCAGGCGGCGGGCGTCCTGGCCGCTGGCGCCGCCGCGGTTGACCAGGAAGTTGGCGTGTTTCGGGCTGATCTCGGCGCCGCCGATGCGGGTGCCCTTGAGGCCGGCTTGTTCGAGCAGCTGGCCGGCGCTGCGGCCGCCGGAGAGCTCTTTGTCCGGGTTCTTGAACATGCAGCCGGCGCTGGCCTCGGTGACGGGCTGGACGGCGCGCTTGTGCTCGAGGTAGCGGCGCACCTCGGCTTCGACGTCGGCTTTCTTGGCGGGCTGGAGGCGCAGCACGACGCCGGCCACCACCTGCTCGCCGAGGCCGCCGTTGCGATAGCCCGGGTTGCACTGGGCGCGCTCGAGATCGCGGAACTGGCCGTCGGCGTCGATCACGCGCACGCGCTCGACCACGTCCCACAATTCGCCCCAGGAGCCGCCGGCGTTCATGGCCACGCCGCCGCCGATCGAACCGGGCACACCGGCCAGGCCCTCGAGGCCCGACCAGCCCAGGCTCTTGGCGGTGTTGACCAGGCCCGGCATGGTCGTGCCGGCCCAGCACACGAGGCGCGGCTCGGGGTTGTGATCGTGGTGCAGGCTGCGCGGCAGCGCGTCGCTGAACGAATCGCCGGCGCGGCCCTCGAGGCCGAGCTCCGGCGGGACTTCCGCCTCGGGATGGTGGCGGAAGGTACGCCGCAGGCGATCGGTGGCGATCGTGACCCCGGGGATCAGGCCATCGGCGATCAGCAGGTTCGCGCCGCCGCCCAGGATGCGCCAGGGCAGCCCGCGCTCGCGCGCGCTCTGGATCGCCAGACGCAGCTCCTCGGGGTCGGCGGGCTCGAGCAGGTGCTCGGCCTCGCCGCCGACCTTGAGCGTGGTCTTAAGGTTCAGGGGTGCGCGCGACAGATGGGCGCAGGGCCAGCTCTCGGTCGAGATCATGCTTCACCTCCTCGATGTCTCCGGCGCCGAGCACGACCGCCGCGGCGCGCGGCGGCAGGGCGTGGGCGAACAGCTCCGCGGCCGCGCGCGGCGGGCCGCCGTAGCGCGCGTCGGCCCCCAGGCTGCGGGCCGCTGCGACCA
>JBILNK010000294.1:0-3317 GCA_044375105.1 Planctomycetota bacterium | reverse complement strand
CCGGAGAAGGCCGAGGCCACAGCGATGTGCTCCTGTGGGCCTTGAATCCCGGCTCCAAGGGTGAAGGGGCCCTCGGCGGGGGTCAGTGACTGGCTGTCGAATCCGCGCACTCGGAATCCATCGGTTTGTTGCCAGGCGATCCAAGTCTTGCCAGGGGAGTAGGCGACGGACGGCTCAAAATGGATCACTGAGGGCTGTGAGCTGGAAACATCCACGGTCGCTCCCAGTTCCAGGTTGCTGCCATCAGCCGCCAGGCGAACGCTGCGCGCGACGATGTTCCTGTCTGAAAGGTCGCGTCCGGCCACCAACCACTGGCGGTCCAGTCCATCCACGCTCGGCTCAGCAACATTGGGGAGGAGCCCGACCCAGGTACCCACCAGGATCGATTGAACTCCCGACCCGCGCACGACCCAGCCCACGGTTTGGAAACTGGAGCTCGGGGGCAAGCTCGACGCGCTCCGGCGCACAGCGGTGAGCAGGAAGCGCTCCGCGCCGCCAAAACCCGAGCCCGTGGCGCAGCGAGCGATCGCGGGATCGAAGTACTCCGTTCCCGACCCGCCGAAGATTCCGGCATTGCCTGCGACGACCTCGATCGGATCGATGGCGCTAAGTCCGCTGAGGGAATTGAACTGGACACGCGTGATTTCCAGGTCGCTCCAGCCATCTTCGTGGACCCAGGCGACCGTGGCCGCTGCGGCAGTGAAGATCGGGTTGTCCGGCACTTGCATGGCCCCGACCACAGGACCGGTGAGGGGCATCGAGCTGCTGCGCAGCGCGGTGGGCAACGGCACTGAACTGAACTGGTTGCCCAGCAGCAGGGCCTGGATCGAATAGGACGTGGATACGAAGTTCGACGTTTCGCTGCGGAAAACCACGCACCAACTGTTCAGGCCACCGAGATTGGCCACGGCGGGCTCGGCGCTGGTTCCGAGCACGCTCGGATCCACGCTCAACTGGAACAGGTTGGAGGTGGGGTTGCCGGACTCGTCGAAGCGGCGGGCGAAGATCCTGCTCTGCGTCGCGGAGGCTGCGCGCTCCCAGACCGCCAGGTATTGCCCGGAGGTCACGTCGAAGGCCAGGTCGGGGTCATAGTCGTCCGTGGTGACGAACAGGGAGTCGCCCACCACGGAAAGCACCGGCCCGACCAAGGGGTCGAGAACCAGCGGGTATGCGGCGCTTTCCACGAAGGCTTCCGGCAGGGTCAAGTGCAGTTCCCCGCTCTCGTAGACCAGGCTTCCCGGGACCCGCTGGCCATCGGCGGCGATGCCGGTCACCGCGCCGATCGAGACGCCGGAGCCCTGGCCGGGGCTGCCGGTTATGAATTCCAGGCGATCGGCACGCTGCAGGGCGGGCAGGCCAAAGCTGGATTCCAGGGCTAGGCGCACCACCAGGTCGCCGCTGCCAGCGGGCCTGCTCGGGAACAGGTAGGACAGTTCGACGCCTTCAGGTAGGGCCTCGAAGCGCTCGCTGGCAAGCTTGCCCAAGGGGCGTTCTGCCCGCAGGCCCTGGGCTTCGAACGCCCCGGGGCCGGCGCCTCCGGCGGTCCAGAGCAGCCGCCCGCCGCGTTCGATCGAGTGCACGGCGAGCCCCAGACGCTGGGGCTGCTGGGCTCGCGCCCCCAGGTAGGGAGTCAGGCTCAAGCCATCCGGCCCCACCAGGGCGCCGTAGTCGGTGCCCAGCAGCCGGTACTGCCCCTCCCCTGGCCCCGCCTGGAGCCCCGCCCCGCGGCCGATATGTCGGACGGAAGCGATCTGCCCACCCTCGCGGGCGGCAGCGGACTGGGTCGAGAACGCGGGGACGCTGGTCAGCGTCCAGAGCAGCAGGGAAGCGATCGGGAAGAGTTTCATGGGGTGCGGCCGGATCTCCCGGCCATCCCCGGATCCCGATTCCCCGGCCGCCGTCTCGCTCTTCCTCCTAAAAAAGTATCGTATCCGCACCCTCAGCACCCCCACCCCGGGGGGGACGGGAGCGGACTTCCTGTCCCGGGCGAGCGCGGGTTTGCAGTTGTGATCCAGGGCTCCCTTTCTTCAACCACAGTCCCCCGGCTTCAGGGTAGTTGCCGCCTCTCGGCCTTTCGAGCTGCCGTTTCCCGCGCGGGGGGAGCCGCACGGAGCCTGCCGCGAGGCAGCCAAGCCGCCATGGCGAGTAGATTCGCTCAACTCGGGCTAGTTGGCGCGTCCGCTGATCTCGGGCAGGCTCCGATGGGGATCAGGCGCTGAGGAGGACGAACGAAACCGCCAGGCCACCGGCCAAGGCACCGACCCCCGCCCCCAGTGCGAGGCCCGTGAATCCGAAGAACCAGAAGCCGGCCGCTGCCAGCAGGATGCGCCGAGTCCTGCTCCCCAAAGGGCCCAACGCATGGAGGTGCGGAACTCAGCCTTGAGACCCTACGCTACCTCACGGGCTAGGGAGGGCGGCTGCTGGCTGGCGGGTCCTTGAGATTCGGAGTCAGTCATGAGCATTCCGGGGGTCGTAGCCGACTTAGGTTCCGCGCGTCCAAGAAATCACGCCAGCGCGCAGCGGATCGCAGGACCGATCGCTGAGGCCAGGGCGTGCGTGCCAGAGCGGATCAGGCGTCCGCAGGCACCGCGGACCAGGCACAAGACGGCGATGGACAGGAGCGGCGAGAGGCAGCTCAGCGCGGCCGCTCGGAGATAAACGCGGGCCTTGGGCAGGAGCAGGACTTGATTCGATGGCGGCCTTGCGCGGCCCGGCAGCCCCGCAGGTCCGACCGTCGCAGTTTCCTTCGTCCAGGCCGGCAGGAGGCCCAACAACCCTCTTGGCAAGCTGCCGAGGCCATGGACCGGTCCATGGGCCAGGCTGGTTGCCCTTGGGCCGACGGAGCGCAGCGGGGCGCACGGGTAGCACCCGGGGGCCGCGGTTAGCCCTCCGCAGCATGGGCGAGTCCCACGCAACCCATCGGGCCGTGCCCCGAACCGGTCTTGTCGCCTGAAATGCACCACGGGCGCGCCGGGTTAGACCAGGCGCGCCCGTGGAGAGCGGTGTCGTTCGCCCGAGCAGTGAGGAGCGAGCGAAGAGTCAGCGACTAGTAGAACTCCCCCGCAGGGCGAGAATTCCGAACTCCGGGGCCGCCGTGTGGCGGCCAGGAGCATTGGTGTCCAAGGGTGGGCAAGGGGCTCGGGCTGGGCCCGAGCTGATGGCCCTCGGCCTCCAGGGACTCGCGGGGGCGAACCCCCGCGAACCCCCTCGGATCACCAGCGGTCGCCGCCGCGGTCGCCGCGGTCGCCGCGGTCGTAGCCGCCGCCACCGCCACCGCGGCCACCGCCGCCGTAGCCGCCGCCGCCACCGCGGCCACC
>JBILNK010000125.1:0-12920 GCA_044375105.1 Planctomycetota bacterium | reverse complement strand
GAACCCAGGGGGCGCACGCAAACATGAACTACAGCCAAGGATTCATCGCCCGCCAGGTCCGCCGCATGGCCGGTCCAGGGGGGCTCTCGGCGAACGCCCTGTCGAAAGAAATCGGGGCTCCCCAGGCGACCCTCTCGCGGTGGCTGCGCACGGCGTCTAACGTCGGGACCATGAGCAGCGAGTCGAGCAAGAAGCAGTCAGGCGGCCGTTCGTCCTGGAGCCCGGAAGAGAAGCTGGCCTTGCTGGCCCGGGCCGCCGGCCTGGAGGGCGAGGCGCTCGGCGCCTTCTTGCGAGCCGAGGGGCTGCACAAGTCGACCCTCGACGCCTGGCGCAGGGCCGCTGCCGAGGCCCTGCGCGAGGGCAAGCCCCGGGGGCCAGCGAAGAAGGGTACCGAGGCCAAGCGACTCGCTGAGCTCGAGCGGGAACTTCGGCGCAAGGACAAGGCGCTGGCCGAGATGGCTGCGCTGATCACGCTGCAAAAAAAAATGCGTGCGATCTGGGGGGACGAGGAAGGGAGCACGACCAGGAGCAGCGGAACATGATCCTCGGATGGATCGACGAAGCCGTTTCGGCTGGGTCACGGCTTGAGCCGGCCTGTGAGATCGTCGGGCTCGACCCTCGAACGGTGCAGCGATGGCGCAGCCAGAGTGCTGGAGGAGACCGACGGGCGGGTCCGCGGACGAAGCCGAGAAACGCTTTATCTGCGCAGGAAC
Organism: Planctomycetota bacterium; assembly: GCA_044375105.1. GTDB lineage: Bacteria > Planctomycetota > UBA1135 > UBA1135 > JBIKLM01. Next base: position 12,207 of record JBILNK010000125.1, on the reverse strand, counting down.
GTGCCAAGGTCGTCGCTGTCGTGAGCACACCTCGCTTCTGCGACAAGAGCCCGAAACAGATCGTTCCCCTGCTCGCGGACGAAGGTGTGTACATCGCTTCCGAGTCGACGATGTACCGAGTGCTCGCAGAGGAAGGCCTCGCGCAACGTCGCTCGAAGGCGAAGCCGCCCACCAAGCGGCATCGTCCCCAGGCGTATTTCGCTACCGGACCGAACCAGGTCTGGAGCTGGGACATCACGTATCTGAAGTCGCCGGTGCGGGGCGCCTTCTTCTACCTCTACATGACCCTCGACGTGTGGAGCCGCAAGATCGTCGCCTTCGAGGTCCACGACCGCGAGTGCTCCCTCCTCGCGGCGCAGATGACCGAGGCGGCCTCTGTCGCCGAAGGGGTCGAGCCGGGATCCCTTGTCATCCATTCGGACAACGGCGGTCCCATGAAGGCTGCGACCATGCTCGGGAAGCTGCAGGCGCTCGGGATCGCGACATCTTTCAGCCGACCCAGTGTGTCGAACGACAACCCCTTCTCGGAGTCGGCCTTCCGAACCGCGAAGTACCGGCCGGACTTCCCGACGGGGCCATTCAAGTCGCTCGAAGCAGCCCGGGCCTGGGTCGCGAGCTTCGTGCGCTGGTACAACCAGGAGCACCTGCACAGCTCGATTCGATTCCTCACACCCACCGACCGGCACGACGGGCATGAGCAGAGCCTTCTCGAGAACCGCAGGAGGGTCTACGCCGAGGCAAAGGGACGCCGACCGGACCGCTGGTCCGGCAACACCAGAGACTGGACCGCGGTCGCCGCCGTCACCCTCAACCCCCTCCCCGTCCCGGAGGTCGCCGCCGCAGGCTGATTGATCACTTTCAGGCGGCAACTACCTTGACACCCACCGCTGGGAAGCTTGTGGAGTCGCAAGGCAAGTACCGCCTATATGAGTGCTTCATCGATGGCACGTTCAGCAAGGCCAAGTCAGGTGGGGACGGCATCGGGTGTACAAAGGTAGGCAAAGGGGTCAAGATCATGGTGCTTGTGGACGGCCAGGGGCTCCCCGTGGCTGTCGACACCGCGCCGGCCAACAAGAGCGAGAACACCTTGGTACAGCAGCTGTTCACCTTCATATTGACAGATTCTATTCCAACCAAGGTGATCGGGGACAAGGCCTACGACAGCGACAAGCTTGACGCCGAAATGCAAGCGAAAGGTGTCGAGATGATCTCGCCCCATCGTTCCAACCGGCGACCTGAGAACAAAACGCAGGACGGTCGCGTGCTCCGTCGTTTTTCGAGGCGCTGGACCGTCGAGCGGACTATCGCTTGGTTGCAGAACTACCGCCGGCTGTGCATCCGATGGGAGAAGTCCTCTCGCTTGTTTTAGGGCTATCTGCACTTGGGATGCGCACTGCTGCTCTTGGGGAGGGTTCTGGGATAGCCTCTACTGACCAACACCGAGGTTATGCATTCCCCCGGCACCTAGGGTCACGAACCCGGCCAGTAGGGCCTCCCAGGTTCCGACGCCGTCCTGCGGTCATCCGCTGCCCAGCTATGTCCCGGAGAGCCAAAGAAGTGCGCGTGACGACGGCTTCCTTCCCTGTGCCGGCTTCGCCATGTCCGATAGGTTGGCCACTCTCAGGTTGTAAGTAACGAGACTTTAGACGCTGGTTCGCTTGCGCTGCGGCTGACGACCTCGCTTCCCAGGGCTCCACACCAGCCGTCGCCGGCTGGCATGCCTGGGTTGCTACATGTGTCGTCGTCGTTTCACATGGTCAGCTCCTTCCTCTGACTGGACGGCGCCAGCTTTGCCTGGCGCACCGGACGCGTACGCCTCGGTTCAAGCCCTTATCTGCACGATCGAGCAGAAGTGGCCCAAGAACTGGCGATCCAGGGCCCTCAGTGGAGCGATTCTGCACGCTCGTGCATCCGCTGCCGGTGAAACGGGCTTCGGCTCGGGCCGCCGGAGCGCTAAGCAGTTCCCGGGGCAAATCCCGCCGCCAGCGAGGGTTCCTGGGCCACAGCTGTGCCTGAGGGCGGCCCAGCTCGAGGGGGGGGCGCGAAGCCCGCTCGAGCCGGAACAACGCGGGTCGGTGAGGCCGCTGAGCGCTAGGAGCCGCTCAGCGCGACGATGCCCACGTCGTGCCCTCGGGTCGGCCAGGTCAACCCCAGCCGGCGCTGTCGATCAGGTCCTGGTACCAGAGGCCGCGAAAGGAATTCGGGAGGTGCTTGGACACCAGTCAATGCGGCTTGAGGCCAACGTCCCCCAGGCTCAGCACGCAGATCGTCTGTGTGCCAGCCTCGATCACGAAGGGCGTCAGAGTCGATGTATCGGGTCCCGAGGCTCCGCTCCAGACCATGCACTCGTAGTTGCCGGGCAACAGCGGTGCCGGCCCGTATGGATGCTCCGTAAACTGGAAGTACTTGGGGTCGAAGATCCGGTATTGCCCGTCAGGACCCAGGGTCAAGCTGCCTGCGGGCACGTAGACGACGACCAATCCATCACGATAGTTCTTGACCTGACTTCCGAGCAATTCGAACGACACCTGACCGCGCTCGCTCGGCAGAGCAATTTCGACGATCTGATCCTCTTGGGTCACGTTCAAGAGCCGATACTGGCCGGGACCGGGAGGATACCTTATGCCTGGAATGCTGCCCTCGAAGGAAAACGCCCACTCTCCGAGCGCGAGTCCCTCCATGCGCACGCCGTTGATATGGCTGTTGGTGACGATCAATTCGCGCCCGCCATACTCCGAAGACAAGCTCAGCCTGCCCAGACTGTTCTGGCCTCCGGCCGGTCCAGCGCTGCGCAGAGTGCTCGGGTCCTCACCGGACGAACTGACAAAGCGAAATTCGACGACACCTGCATCTTGGTCGTAGAGCAGTGCCGTGTCCAGTTCGACCTCGGTCGCTTCGGCGCCAAGGCCAAGCCACTGCACTTTGATGGGAACCGTCCGCCTGCCATTCCGCTCCAGATCGATGGTTGCCTTCACGAGGCCATCCGGAATCGCAGGCGTCGGAGCAGTCAACACCAGCGCCTGGTTGCAGCCTGACAACAGACCTTCCCAGCCCGGTACTCCGTCCAAGCAAGGCTCCAGATCAGGACCGTAGGCGTTGACCACCCCGAGACCAAAATCTGCATCGTCCGGGACTATGATCCCCAGCGCATCCCGGAATCCTGGCCCCAGGTTGATCTTAGAGCCGTCCGTCTTCGCAACGAGCACGACACCGCCCCCGAGCAGGAATCGCAGCTTGAAGTCCGCTCCACTGGAGGGCACCGGCAGCAAACGTTCCCGAGGCTCTCCCTCGACGGCTCGACCGGTGAGTCGGAGTCGGTAGGTCAAGCCAGGCATCAGTCCATGGATCTGGTACTGGCCCATTACCGAATGGACCTGCTGCCTTTGGTGGTATATCGCGTGAAGCCCAACTTCCAGCCTGCTCGCATCGGCACGCGATCTGGCTGCATCGCGGGTCGGCTCGAGGTCAGAAATCAATGGAGCATCGACAGCGTCCACATGCAGGATCAAATCAAGGTCACCGACCTCAATGCCCTCTGGAAGCTCCACCCTGCCGGTGACCGTGGCGAAAGGATCGATGGTGACGCGAAGGGGTGCTCTAGTCGTCTGGCCAGCCAGGACCTCGAGAATTCCAGCCCCTCGGGTCGGGTGCCAGGCGATGATCGCACCTTGACCTCCCGGAGCAATCATCGGCCCTGCGACCCCTCCAGACTCGTCGGAAGTTCCCAGGTGGTTTGCCATCCCGTCTGCTTGCCAGAACGCATGAGCGCCAGAGACCATCACCCCCTGTCGATCGACCACCTCCAGCAGGATCCGTTCGCCGGACTTCGCGCTGATTTGTCCGGGTTCGGCTGATCGTGATACACGCGGAACATCCAAACCCGCGGGGGGCTGCGATTGCACAGCTTCCGAGGAAGCCTCCCGTTTCTGTTGTGCAGCCCGTTCCTTTCCTACTGCTTGATCATCAGAGCTCCGAATGGCTAAGCCAATGGCAAGAGCCACAGCCACCGCGCTCAATAGCATTCCCTTCTTCATCTTGCGGCCGCTTGTTCCAGGCGTTATTCAATCTCTTGGGTTCGATCGCCCCTCACAGGCTTGAATGAGACTAGGCCAAACTACAAGCAGGCACCACCGATCTCATTGCCGCTTACTATCGGCGAGCACTGCCCTGCAGGGCAACTGGGATTCTGCTGCCTGCACTGACCTGCGGCTGAGGCGACCCAAGTTCCCGATCCTGTTTGGGTAGCGATCCCAGTGCAGCAGGGATTCTGGTCGCACTGACAAGTCACCTTTGTGACGTTCTTGCCAGTCTCGTCGACATAAGTGCTGATCACTCTGGTGCAGTCGATCGAGCAGGCCTTATTGGTACAGGTAGGAAAGCTAGGCGCTGTGTTTATAACACAGTTCGTATCCACGGCGAATCCTGAAAGGGCGCCGAATATCAGGAGGCAGGAAGCCTGGTGGGCGATAATGCGTGCGACGCGTTGAAGGGCTTCGACTTTGGCTTTCATGAGTAAAAAAACTTGAGGAAGCCAGTGCCTAGCTTTCGGATCGTGGCCTTTCATTGGCTGAAGGTACCGTATCCCCCCCCCCAGTTCGTCAAGTCACTCCTAAGGCCATCTCGCAAGCGGGACTGCAACCGAAAGGGTCGGCAGCCACATCACAGATGGGCCATCGACGAGGCCTCTGCGACAGCCGAAGGGATCTGACGGGTCGGTGGTACGGCTCTGGCGCAGCCCGAGTCGATTGTTCTCAACCTGCCACAGCCTGGGAAAAAAGCGGTGCGCAGCACCGATCCCAGGCTGTGCGGCCGGCGGACGCCGGCCCAAAGGCATGCTGACAGGTTGTGATGGCGGCTCGGGCGCAGCCCGAGTCGATTTTCTCTCAGCCTGCCACAGCCTGGGAAAAAAGCGGTGCGCAGCACCGATCCCAGGCTGTGCGGCCGGCGGACGCCGGCCCAAAGGCATGCTGACAGGTTGTGATGGCGGCTCGGGCGCAGCCCGAGTCGATTTTCTCTCAGCCTGTCAGCCCCAGATGGTGCGGTCGATCAGGTCTTGGTCCCAGGGGCCGTCGCGGCGCGGGCGCACGCGCAGGCCGAAGCGGTAGGCGCCGGAGGCTTGGATGCGGCGTTTGCCGGCGAAGGTGGTCGGCTGGCCGGGGGTGGGCTTGGAGAGGGGCTCGAGCAGTTGGATGTCGAGGCCGGCCACGTTCCAGCCGTTGCCGTTGGCGTGGCCCAGGACCAGCTCGACGCGCACCTCGTCGGGGTCCAGGCCGTTGAGCTCGATATCCGCTTCGACGAACAGCTCGTCGCCCGAGCGCGCCTTGGACAGGTCCGGCACGCGCACGTCCTTGACCTGCACGCCCTCGAAAGCCGGCACCAGGCGGGCGCGGCGCTTGGCGATCTCGAGGGTCCGCGCGTAGTCGCCCTCGGCCAGCTCGAAATAGGCCGACGCCAGGGGCTTGTAGGCCTTGGCGGCGTATTCGCCGACCATGCGGTTGGTGTCGAAGAACTCGGGGATCGTCTTCAGGTTGTGGATCACGCGGTCGAGCCAGCCCTGGGGCAGGCCGCGCTCGTCGCGATCGAAATAGAGCGGCACGACCTCTTCCTCGAGCAGGCGCAAGAGGTGCTCGTTGTCAAGCTGGTCCTGCAGCTCCTGGTTGGGGAAGGTCTTTTCGAGGTTGCCGATGGCCCAGCCGTTGTGGCCGTCGCAGGCTTCGATCCACCAGCCGTCCAGGATCGACAGGTTGAGCGCGCCGTTGGCCGAGGTCTTCATGCCCGACGTGCCCGAGGCCTCGAGCGGCCGCACGGGGTTGTTGAGCCACACGTCGACGCCCTGCTTCAGGTAGCGCGCCAGGCCGATGTCATAGTCCTCGAGGAACAGCACCTTGCCGACGAAACGCTCGCTGCGGCTGATCTCGACCACCTGCCGCAGCAGGTCCTTGCCGCCGCCGTCGGCCGGGTGGGCTTTGCCGGAGAACAGGAACAGCACCGGGCGTGAGCTGTCGGAGAGCAGCCGCGCCAGGCGCTCGGGGTCCTTGAACAGCAGCGTGGCGCGCTTGTAGGGCGCGAAGCGGCGCGCGAAACCGACCACCAGGGCGTCGTCGCGCAGGCCCTCGAGCATGCGCACCAGGGTGCGCGGGCTGTCCTGGCGCTGCTGCACGGAGCGCTCGAGCAGCGCCCGGCAGCGGTGCAGCAGGTCGCGCTTGGCGGCCTGGCGCTCCTTCCACAACTCGACGCGGTCGATGCCCTCGGATTGCTCGGCGAAGTCCTTGCCGGTCACCAGCCGGCCCTGCACGCCGAGCAGGCGCTGCAGGCCCGGGCGGGTCCAGGTCGGCAGGTGCACGCCATTGGTCACGTGATCGACGGGCACCTCGTTGATCAACAGGCCGTGCCAGTAGGAGTGCAGCAGCTCGCGGCTGACCTCGCCGTGCTTCTTGGCCACGCCGTTGACGAACCCGGCCAGGCTGCATGCCAGGAAGGTCATGTTGAACTCGGGCTTGCGCTCGTGATCCTGGCCCAGGGCCATGAAGCGTGCCCAGGGCAGGCCGACCCAGCCCTCCGTGTCGGCGAAGAAGCGCCGCACCAGGTTCTCGTCGAAGCGGTCGTGGCCCGCGGGCACCGGGGTGTGCGTGGTGAAGACCGTCGAAGCGCGCGCCAGCAGGGCCGCCTCATCGAACTTGAAGTTCTCGCGGCGCATCAGGATCGAGGCGCGCTCGAGCACCGCGAAGGCCGCGTGGCCCTCGTTGAGGTGCAGCACGGCCGGGTCGATGCCGAGCTTGTCCAGCATGCGCATGCCCCCGCGGCCCAGCACGATCTCCTGGCGCAGGCGGTGTTCGTTGTCGCCGCTGTAGAGGCGCCGGGTCAGGCTGCGGCCGACCGGCGTGTTGACCTCGTAGTCCGAGTCCAAGAGGTACAGCTTGACCCGCCCGACCTCGAGGCGCCAGACGCGCAGGCGCACCACGCTCTCCGAGAGCGGCACCTCGATCTCGACCGGCACGCCCTCCGAATCGCGCATCAAAGTCAGCGGCAGCTGGGTCGGATCGTTGGGCGCCTCCAGCGAGAGCTGCTCGCCGCTGGGCGAGAGGCGCTGCATCACGTAGCCGCCGTGATAGAAGAGGCCCATGCCCACCAGGGGCAGGTCCAGGTCGCTGGCGGACTTGAGGTGATCGCCGGCCAAGAGGCCCAGGCCGCCGGAGTAGATGCGCAGAGACTCGTGGACGCCGAATTCGAAGCAGAAGTAGGCGATCGGGTGCTTGTCGTCGAGCACGCGTCCGCCGGGCAGCTCGACCCGCGCGCGGCGCGAGCCCAGATAGGCATCGAAGCGCTGCATGACCGCATCGAGCCGCGCCACGAAGGCCGGGTCGTTGGCGCGCTGCTCGAGGTCCTTGGGGTAGGCGCGGCGCAGGAACTGCACCGGGTTGTGCAAGCAGGCCTCCCACATCTCCGGGGAGATCTCGCGGAACAGGCTGGGGGCGTCCTGATCCCAGCTCCACCACAGATTGCTGGCCAGCCGCTCGAGGTGCGCCAGGGCCTTGGGTAGGCGCGCTTCGACCTCGAAGGTGCGCAAGCGCGGGCGGCGTTCGATGCGCGGGCCGGTCTGGGTCACCGAAACCAAGCGGTGCACGCGCGGCGCCGGCTGCGGGCGCTCGCTGGCCAGGGCCAGGGCGCGCTCGAAGGACTCCTCGTAGTGACGGATCAGGCTGTTCCAGGAGAACTTGGCCGCCGCCGCCAGGGCTGCGCCGCGGATCTGCTTCTGGCGCTCGAGATTGGCCTGGAAAGCCAGGATCGCGCTAGCCAGGTTGCGGGCGAAGGCTTCGTCCGAGATGCCCAGGCGCGGCAGGACCGTGACCCCCTGCTCGGGCCCGATGCCGTTTTCTCGCGCCCACACACCGAAACCGGCCATGTCGGTGGTGATCGTCGGCACGCCGACGCCCACCGATTCGGCCGGGGTGTAGCCCCAGGGCTCGTAGAAGGACGGGAAGCAGGACAGGTCGCAGGCCTTGAGCGCGGCTTCGTATTGCAGCGGCAGCAAGGGATCGCTGCCGTCCAGGTAGACCGGCACCTGGATCAGCTTGACCCGCGAGCGGGCCCGGTTGACCAGGCCCAGGCGCTCGGCCTGGCGCTGGATCGGATCGCGTTCGCGCTCGATGATCTCGTGGCTGGAGATGCCCTCGGGATCGTGCGAACCGCCCAGCAGGCATTCGCGCACCTTGCGGCGCGGGCCGGATTGGGCCGCAGGGATCAGCAGGAAGCAGACCAGGCTCTGGCCGGGCTGCGTGTTGATCTGTGCCAAGGCGTCGAGCAGCACGTCGATGCCCTTGTTGTGCATCTCGTAGCGACCCGAGATCACCAGCAGGGTGGCTTTGTGCAGGTCCTCGCCGCACATGCAGGAGGCCAGGTGCGTGAGCGCCGTGCGGGCCTCCTCGTGGTGCGCGGAGTCCGAGAGCTCCGCCAGCAGTCCGAGATCGAGGCCGTTCGGCACCACCGGTTGGGCCTGGCGGCGATGCATCAGCTCGACCTCGGCCGCGGTGATGGCGCTGACCGTGGTGAACACGTCGGCGGCGCGGGCCACGGCTCCTTCGATCGAGTGCTTGGCGCGCACGCCGACCTGGTCGGCGGCCTCCTCGGGGGTGCGATGCCCCAGGGCCGCGGCAGGCGGCAGACCGCTCGAGGACAGGGCCCGGCCGAGGATCGTCGCGTGGGTGGTGAAGATCGTGGCGACGTAGGGCAGGTGGTCCTTGAGGTACAGGAGCCCCGAACCCGTCATCCATTCGTGGAACTGCGCCACCGAGCGCCCTGGCTGGGCTTCGTGCTCGAGCCACAGCTCGATGGCGATGCCGGCGGCGTGGCCGAACATGGCCGGCTCGACGTAGTCCCAGCCCCCGAACAGGGAGTCGACCTTATGGCGCTCCCACAGGCCCGAGAGGATCGCGTCCTTCTGCTCGAACAGCTTCGAGAAGCCGATCAGGATCGTGCGCGGGCGCCCAGGAATGTTCCAGCGCCCGACGCGGGCGTTGATGCCGCGCGCCGCAGCCGCGGCCTCGAAGGCCTCATGGCCGCTTTCGACCTCGAAGGGGCGCGCCTGGGTCTGCTGACCGTGCAGCCACGGGCCGACGCACACGTACCGGTCGCCCAGCCGGTGGACCAACTCGCGCGCCTTGGAGGACACCACCGTGTAGATGCCGCCCACCTTGTTGGCGACTTCCCAACTGACCTCGAACAGATTGAATTGCATGGATCGGAAGCGGGACGGCGGCAGGTGGCACTGGGCGGGGCGCCCTGTGGGCACTCCCGAGGGCTATTCGAACCGGGCAGCTCCGCGGCTTGCGCCCCGGAGCGTGGGGTCTCAACGGGCGTGGCTGGAATGGGAAGGAGCTTCCGGGCCGGCCCGGTGGCGTGTTTCGGGGGCCTGTTCGAGGGCCATCGGCGGCCGCGGCATCAGCAGCGGGCCGACGTCCGATTCCTGAACCTCCCGTTCAGCCAGCCTGGCGCGGAAGTCGGCCAGCACGTTGGCCAGAGTGATATAAGCGTCGTGCGGCGTCGCATAGGGGCTGAAGTACTTGTGCACGTCGCCGTCCGAGAAGAACTTGACGCACATGTAATAGAAGTGGTCCGAGGTGGTCAGCTTGCGCCAGACCTCCAGGGGCTCCGGGTCGCCGCGCTCGGCCAGGGCCCGCACCGCGCCGGCCAGCTGATAGACCGCTTCGTGGGCGCCGCGCTGCATGGCGTTGTCGAGCCAGGCGGTCAGGTCGCGCTCCGCGTCGGCCCAGGAGACGGGGTGCGGGATGTCGAGCCGCGCGCTGGGGTCGGTCGAGCGCGCCACCTCGCTGGGCGTCTCGAAACGGAAGCGCGGATGGGCCAGCACCGCGCCCGGCAGAGCCTCCATGAAGTGGAAGATGCCCGTGTCGGCCCACTGGTGCTCGCCGAAGGTCTCGAAGTCCATGAACAGCCCGACGAAGCGGTCTTCGGCGGGCAGGCCGTGCACCCAGGAGGCGAACTTCTCGGCGCGCAGGGGCCATTCGGACCAGGCCCGGTTCGAGAAGCGGAAGGCGATGTCGTCGGAGAGCTTGTAGGAGCGCAGCAGCAGCTTGATGCGCTCGGAGCCCTCGGGCCGATACACGCGGTGCGGGCTGCGCCAGCCGAGCAGGTGGTCGGCGCCCTCGCCCAGGATCGCCTCGAAGCCGAGCTCCTCGGCCAGGCGCGCGATGCGGTTGCTGAGGATCAACTCCGTGTTGCGGAAGGCGGTCGGCTTGCGGCCGAACAGGGCCTCGATGCGCTCGGACTGGGTCCTGACCTGGTCGCGGAACTCGCGCTCGTCGCCCAGGGCCGACAGGGAGTGGTGCGAGGTCTCGCACAGGAATTCGACGCAGCCCGTGCGCGCCAGGCGGCGGAAGCTCTCGAGCGTCTCGGGGGACCAGCGCTCCATCTGCTCGAGGGCCGTGCCGGAGACCGAATACGAGCAGCGGAATCGCCCCTGATGCGCTTCGATGGCGCGCAGCAGCAGCGCATTCATCGGCAGGTAGCACTTGTGTGCCACGCGCTCGAGGATGCGCTTGTTCTCGGCGTCGTCGAAGTAGTCCTCGCTGCGGCCGATGTCGAAGAACCGATAACGGCGCAGTCGGTGCGGCTGGTGGACCTGGAAGTAGAAGACGAGGCTGGTCATGGCACGAGCTCCCGGTAGATCTGGCGCAACAGGTCGCCGCGCAGCTCCCAACGCATGCGCCGCACCTCGTCGCGGCCCTGTTCCACCAGGTGGCGGCGCAGGGGCGCGTATTCGAGGACGGCGAGGATCTTGTTGGCCAGCTCCTCGACATCCCAGAAATCGACCTTGAGGGCGTTGGCGAGCACCTCGCTGACGCCGCTCTGGCGCGAAACGATCACCGGCACGTCCAGGGCCATGGCCTCGAGCGGCGTGATGCCAAAGGGCTCAGAGACCGACGGCATCACGTACAGGTCGGCCATCGAGTACATGCGCTCGACGTCGTCCCCGCGCAGGAAGCCGGTGAAGAACAGGTTGTGGATCAATCCCAGGCGTGCCGAGCGGGCCACCACTTCGGGGAACATGTCCCCCGAGCCCGAGACGACGAAGCGGGTCCGTGGCCGCTCGCGCACCACGCGCGCGGCGGCTTCGATGAAGTACTCGGGGCCCTTCTGGAAGGTGATGCGGCCCAGGAACAGCACGATCGGATCGCGGATCGAGCGCTCGAGATGCCACTGCGCGCGCTGCTCGGACTGGGTCACCGCGTTGTGCACCACGCGCAGCCGCTCCGGGCGCACGCCGTAGCGCCGGCGCGCGATGCTGGCCGTGTAGTGGCTGACGCACACGACCCGGTCGGCGGCTGCCAAGCCCATGCGCTCGATCGCCAGCACGCGCTGGTTGGGGTTGTCGCCGGTGCGGTCGTACTCGGTGGCGTGCAGGTGGCAGACCAGCGGCACGCCCTTCAGGCGGCTGACCGCCACGCCGGCCAGGTAGGTCATCCAGTCGTGGGCATGTACGAGCTGGAAATCGTGTTCCTTGGCGATCTCAGCGCAGGCGATCGCGTAGCGCGCGACCTCGTCGAACAGGCCCGCACCGTAACCGCCCCAAATCTCGAAGGTGCTGTCCTCGAAGCGCTCGCCGCGGCCGACCGCGGCGGCGATCTCTTCCCCCAAGGCCAGCCAGCCGAGGGCCCGGTCCGGCAGCGGCTCGCGGCGCCGGCCGCTGGCCGAAGCCAGGCGCTTGCTGCGCTCGAGCAGCGCCAGGACCTGGGAGGAGAAACGCTGCTGATAGCTCTCGGCGCTGGCGTAGGGCGCCAGGGTGCTGTCGATGGCCAGCAGTTCGAGGCGCGGCTCGCGCAGGAGTTCGAGCCGGGCCGGGCTCGCGCCGGGCGTGGCCGCGGGCCCCGCCTCGCTGCCGAGGCCTGCACCGCTGGCGAGCCCCGCGGCGCTGCCTGCGGCTTGGGCCACGTTCTCCCCGGAGCCCGGAGAGGGTTCCTCGCCGGGCTCTTCTACGCGGCGCGAGAGTCGCACCTGGTTGGCGCCGCGCAGCGACATGCGCCCCGGGCGCTCGTCGCCGAACGCGCGCGGCACCACGAACAGCACGTCGACGTCGGTGTGCGCCAGACCCCGCGTGATGCCCTCGCAGGCGGTCCCGAGGCCCCCGGAGATGTGCGGCGGGAATTCCCAGCCCAGCATCAGGACCTTCATCGCGGCAGCGCCCCCCTCTCG
>JBILNK010000293.1:0-3352 GCA_044375105.1 Planctomycetota bacterium | reverse complement strand
GTCGTGGGCGCGGCTTCGGCGGAGAATTCGAAGCGCCCGACCAATCCGCAGAAGTCCGCGGGGGCTCCGGGGGGCAGGGCGCGGACCGAGAGTTCGGCGCCCGGGGCGTCCATGCGGCGGCGTTCCAATCCGATCGGCTGGCGCCGGCCGAGGAAGTCGGTCTCGAAGCCGCGCGCCGTGGCCAGTTCGAGGGCCAGCGGCGGCAGGCGCAGGGTGCCGGCGGCGCCGGGTACGAGCTCGAAGGGCAGGAGCAGCCGCGTGGAAGGCCGCGGCAGGAAAGCGCTGCCCGCTTCCGCTGCGGCGCGCAGCTCCTCGTCGCCGAAGGCCAGGCTCAGGGTCGGCCCGCCCGTTGGCTCGAGCCGGCGCAGCGTCGGCGCCCCGGCCAGGGGCGCCAGCTCGAGCTGCACGGACAGGTCGAGAGGCCGCGCCAACAGCTCGGCCAGGTGCGCCTGCCGCCAGCCGTCCTCCAGCTCGAGCTCGATCTCGACCCGCGTGCGCTCGCCCACGAAGGGCGCCGGGCGCGGCAAGCGCCAGGCCAGCCGGATCTCCGGGGCCCCCGCGGGATTCTGCGCGAGGTCCTGGGCGGACACCTGGGCGGGCTGGCCGTGAACCCCAAGCCCTGCGGCCCAGGCCGAGCCGCCGAGCGCCAGGATCGCGGCGGCCGCCAGGAAACCCACCCGGAATCCGATCGGCCCGCGGCGCCCGACGCGCGACCACGACCGCCGGACGCGGCCAGGGGACGCAGCGCGCAGCGGCGCCGCCTCGGCACCAACGCAGAGCCGATCGCCGGCGCGCTCGGGCCGCTGCGCAGCGCCCGGCAGGCGCCCCGGATTGTCGCGCAGGACCGCGGAATCCGGGAGCGCGCCCCGGGAGCGGACCGCGCCGCAACGCAGCGACCCACAACCGATCGCCGGTCCGCCGGCTCGCAAGAGACCCCGGGAGCGCTGCTGCATGGGCCAGCAGTCTGCCGCCCACAAGGCCGCCTGTCGCCAGCGCAGCCGGCTGGGCGGACCCTAGCCGCGCGGACCCCGCCAGCCGCCGCTCCGCTGCAACCCGCCGAGGCACCGAAGGGCCGAACCGCGTCCGTGGGCGCAGCGAGGCGCGCACCAACGCAGGGAGCCCGGCGGCCGCCGCGCGGGGTCCCGGCGGGCTCGGGCGCCCGGGAACCGGACGCCGGCGGATACCTTCGCGCTGGCGAACCGCCGCCGCGGCGACGCCTCCACCCCGACGAGCTGCCGATGCCGTACGAAATGCGGGTGGCGATGAACGTCACCGACCGCGCCGAGTACCAACGCTACCGCGAGGCGATGGCTCCGATCCTGGCGCGTTATGGGGGCGGATTCCGCTACGACTTCATCGTCGGCGAAAGCCTGAAATCCGCCAGCCCGCACCCGGTCACGCCGGTGTTCGCGATCTTCTTTGCCGACGAGCCGGCCAGCGCCGCCTGCTTCGCCGACCCGCGCTATCTGGAGGTCAAGGCGCGGCACGACGCCGGCTCGGTCGCCGGACACACCGTGATCGCGGCCTACCCGCGCGGCTGAACCCCGCGGCCGGGCGCTGGCGCCGGGTCCGAAGCTCGAGAAGTCGGCCAGCGGCGGAGCGCCGCGGCCTTGGGATCAACGGACGGGGCCGACTGCATCGCGCGGGCCGTGGGTTCCGCGGGGACTGCGCTGGATCCGGGGCGCTCCGGCGCGCTCACCAGTCGCGCTGGCCGGAGGCGGCGGAGCGGCGGGCGGTCTGTTCGCGCTGGGCGCGCTTCAGGCGCTCGCGGGATTCGAGGCGCTCGAGCAGCAGCAGGAGTTCCTCGGGGCCGAGGGCGGCGGGCTCGGGCGGCGCCGCTTGGGGCTGTTCGGCGACGATTTCGGTTTCGCCGGGCGGGGGCGGCTCGGGGGTCGATTCGGGCGGCTTCTCGGCCGCGGCGGCCTGGCGCTCGAAAGCCAGGCGCAGCTCGCGCGTGCGCTGCCAGTTGCGGCGCAGGGCCGGGCGGTCGCCCGCGGCCAGATCCAGCGCTTGCCGCCAGGCCTCCTCGGCGCGCTCGAGATCGCGCAGGGCCGCCTGCCAAGCGAAGGGCTCGGCTTCGACCTGCTGGGCGAGCTCGGCCTGGCGCTGGCCGCGCCGGTGGAGCAGCGCGGCTTGCAGCAGGGCCCGGCGCTCGGCCAGCGCTGCGGGCAATTCCGCGGGCAGGGCATCCAGGGCCTCTTCGGCGCGGCGCGGCTCGCCCGCGAGCAGCGCGGCTTGCGCCAGGGCCAGCCGGCAGCGGGCCCCATCGCCGGGCCTGGCGCTCGCGAGCGCGGCGGCATAGCAGCTCAGCGCCCGCTCCGCATCGCCGGCGGCCAAGGCGGCGCTGCCCGCCGCGAACGACTCCCGCGGCGCGGCCCGCTCGGGCGCCTGCGCGGGCAGCCAGAGCAGCGCCGCCAGGCCACAGGACAGCGAAAGTGCATGCCAGCGAGCCATCAAGAGGCCCTCCAGGCGGCCGTGGCCAGGAATGCGAGGGCCATGGCCAGGAGCAGCGGCCAGCGCCACAGGGGAGCGGGAGCCTGGCGGCCGTCGCTCTCGGCCAGGCCGGGGCGCAGCGCCGCGGCGAGCGGCTCCGCCAGGCTGCCCAGGGCGCTGTCGGTCGCGAAAAACGCGCCGCCGCTGTGCTCCGCCAGACGCCGCCAGGGATCCCAATCGGCGCGCGATTCGACCGGGCGGCCGCCGGCGTCGAGCAGCGGCGCTTCGCCGCCGCCCTCGAGGGGCAGCGGGATGCGCGCGCCGCGCGGGCTGCCGAGGCCGAGCACGAACACCGGCCGATCCCGGGGCCACTCCCGCTGGAAGTCGGGCGCCGGCGGCTCGCATTCGCCGTCGGTGCACAGCAGCAGCGCGCGGGCGGTGCCGGGCGACGGCGCGCCGCCCCACAGCAGCTCGCCGGAAACGCGCAGCGCGGCGGCGATGTCGCTGCCGCCGCGCTCGAGGCTGGCGGGTCCGGCCTGGGCGATGGCGCGCGCCAGGGCTTCGCCGTCCAGGGTCAGCGGCACCGCCAGGCGCGTCTGGCCGGCGAACAGCACCAGCCCGAGGCGGTCCCCGGCGAAACGCTCGACCAGGCGCGAGAGCTCGGCCTGCGCGCGGCCAAGCCGGCTCGGCAGGGTGTCGCGGGCCAGCATCGAGCGCGACACGTCGAGCACCAGCAAGAGCTCGCGGCCGGCGGGCGCGAGCAGCGGGCGCGGTGCGCCCTGGGGCCCGAGCAGCGCCAGGCACAGGCACAGCAGCGCGAGGCGCGCCAGGTGCCGCGGCCAGCGCGGGCCGCGCAGGCGCTCGGCCAGGCGCGGGCCCAGGCTTTCGAAACGCGGCGCCGGGCCGAGCAGCCACAGCC
>JBILNK010000124.1:0-12927 GCA_044375105.1 Planctomycetota bacterium | reverse complement strand
TCGCCCACGCCGACGGCGGTGCAGGGCCGCGCCGGCGAGGTGTTCCTGACCGCGGACCGGGTGCTCGACACCTGGAGCGGCCGCAGCCCCCTGAGCCCCAGGGAAGTGGACGCCTGGCTCGCCAGCCTGACCCAGCGGGCGGACCATCTGGCGGCGCGCGGGATCGTCTATCTGGCGGTCTTCGTTCCGGACAAGACGGCCGTGTATCCGGAGCGCGTGCCCGCCAGCCTGGGACCGGCCGGCCGGCGCCGCCTCGATCAGCTCGTGGAAAGCGCCGCCGACGCGGGATTTCGAAACCTGCTCGACCTGACGCCGGCCCTGCGAAAGGAGCGCGCGGCGGATCGCGACTGGGACCGCACCTACCCCGCCCTCGGTTCCCACTGGACCGCGCGCGGAGCGCTGGCGGGCGCCCTGGCGATCGGGGCGCGGCTGCGCGAGCTGGGCGCGGATTGGGTCGACCTCGACCAGAGCCGGATGCGCTTCGAGCCCGCTGAGGACACCTTCGGCGACAGCTACGCGGCGCGCCTCTATCTGGCGGAGCGCCTCGACCCCACCGGCATGCGCGCGCTGCTGCCCGCCGAGGACCTCGCGACCTGCATCGAAGGGGCGCCCGATTCGCCGCTCAGCCTGTGGAGCGGGCCGCGCGCCGCGGGCCCGCGGCTGCTCGTGTTCCACGATTCCTTCGGCCCGGAACTGCGTCCCCTGCTGTCCGCGAGCTGCGCCCTGGCCCGCTGGGTGTGGAAGCCCTACGACGCGCGCCTGGTGCGCGAGTTCGCCCCCGACGTGGTGCTCGAGCTGTTCGTCGAGCGCCAGCTGGCCATGCGCCTGGCCCACCACGGCGACGAAGGCAACCAGGCTGCCCTGGCCGCCGCCTTCGCTCAGGCCCCCCGCGGCCTGCGGCTCGATGCGGCCGAACTCGCCGCGCGCCTGCGCTGCTCGGGGGGCCTCGTCGCGACCTTCGACGCGCCGAGCGGGAGCCTGCTCCTGTCCTCGAGCGGATCCCAGGGCCTCGGCGAGCTGTCCCTCGCCCGTTGGCCCGCCGATCGACCGACGCTGCTGTGCTTGAGCTGCGCCTCGAACGGCGAGGGCCAACTCGTGGCCCGCTACCTATTCCGCGACGGCAGCCCGGCCTACCCGGTGGAGTCGATCCAGCGCGAGGCGGTCGCGCTGTGGGGCGGCAAGCAGCCGCTGTGGATCCCCCTGGCCCCGGAGCGGATCGGGCAGACACTGACTTTGTCCTTCGAACCGGGAAACGCAAAGCTGCGCATCGAAGCCGCCGAGCTGCGGATCTGGCGCTGAGCGGCGCCAGCGCGACGATCTCGGGGCCCCGAGAGAGCGCTGGAAAACGCAGCGACCCGGGACAGGCCCGGGTCGCTGGAGTGCGGACCTCGGCGGGTCAAGGCCATGGAGCAGCGCGCGGCGCCGCTCCCCGCCTGTGTTCCCGCCGGATGCGGCTCGTGCTGTTCAGGAGCCGAACGTGGCGCGCAGGCCGTTGGTCAGGCCGATGCCGTCGACCGCCGACGGGGTGAAGGTCGCGCCTTGGAAGAACAGCGAGACCCCGACCAGATTCGGGTTGTTGGGGATGTTCAGCACGAAGGAAACCGGGTTGCCGCTGCCGTTCCACAGGCTCGGGCCCAGGTTCAGGAACGGATCCGGGGGCACCAGGTTGATCAAGAGATCGCCCGGGGCGCCCGGGGCGCCCATGCCGAAGCCGGGCAGCGGGATGCCACCGGGGAAGCCCGGGGCGGACTGCACGGCGCCGAACAGAAAAGCGAAGCCGGGACCGTCGCTCGGGTTCAACACATTGTCGACCGCGAAGGTCATCGAGCGGCCGATGCGCGCGTCGCCCTGGATCCAATCGAGGCTGCCCGCGGGGTTGCCGCCGTTGTAGGCCAGCATCGAGCCGGAGGTGTTCTGCACGCGCACGGTGCCGGTCATGCCGGGCAGGTGCACGGTGCAGAAGTAGTTGTAAATGTTGTTGGGCTTGGGGAACTTCCACAGCAGGGCCCCATCGAAGGTCACCCGGAAGGGATCGGAGATGACCACCGGGAAGCCCGAGTCGAAGACACCGTCCGAGACGCCGCCGACGCCGCTCTTGACGTCGTGGAAGCCCTGGATCCAGTTCCACTGGACGGTGTCGCCCTGGTTGATGACGATGTTTTTGGGCGTGAAATTGACGCCCGACATGTTGACCTGGATGGTCGCCTGGGCCAGGGCCGGGGTCGCCAGGCCGGCCAAGGTCAGCCCGGCCAGGGCGGCGCGCAGCGGGGAGGAGCTCATGGAAGCGGGGAGTCTGGGAGGAGTCTTGAGGGGCGGGGCCGCCCGAGGGCGCTGTTCTTAGGCCGGCCTGGGCTGCCCGGCCAGTGGGGCCCGCAAAAGACGTCCCGGCCGGGTTGGAAGTGCCCCGCGGCACCCCGAAAAGCTACCCCTGCGTTGGCCGCCCGGCGCCGCGCCAGGCGGCCAGGGTGGCCTGGGCGTTGGCCTGCCAGGTGGCGGCGGCCCCCAGGGCCTGGGCGCGTTGGCGCTGGAGGGGGTCGACAGCCCGCTCGAGGGCGGCCTCCAGGGCCGCGCCGATCGGCTCCCCGGCCCGCTTGCCGAGGGGCGTGTCCACGTAGATGGGCAGGTCGCCCAGGGCCTCGACGAAGGCCGGCAGCCGCGAGAGCACCAGCCCGCAGCCGAAGGCGGCCGCCTCGAGCGGGGTCACGGCGCTGGCCTCGCCCTGGGAGAGGTGCAGGAGCACCGCGGCCCCGCGCAGGGCCTCGGCCACCTCCGGATCCGTGGGCCGCTGGCACCACTCGACCGCCGAGCGAGCCGAGGAGAACCCGAGGAAGGTCTGGAAGCGCTCGCTGGCACCTCCGGGGGGCCCGAGCAGCAGCAGGCGCGTGTCCCGCCGGCGGTCGAACAGGCGCTCGAAGCCGAGCAGCACCTCCTCCGGCAGCCGCTCCGGCCGCAGGGCCCCCAGGACCACGACCGTGGGCGGATCGGCGGGCGCGGCGAGCGGCGGGCGCCCGCGCAGCCAGTGGTCGGCGCCCACGGGCACCTGGTGCAGCCGGGCGGGATCGACGCCCAGGCGCGCCTGGGCCAGCTCGCGGCCGTGCCCCGAGAACACCAGCACCCCGGCGTGGGCGCGGGCCAGGCTCGCCAGGCGCTGCTCCGCGGGGCTGCCTTCCGGCGGGAACTCGGCCAGCGGCATCCAGGCGGCCGCGCGGCTGAGCGGCGGCCGGTCCGGGAACATGCGCAGGAACAGGTCCGCGCCGCCGAGCCAGCGATCGGCGCCGCGGCCGGCGCGCGCAGAGAGGGACAACAGCCGCTCGGGCCAGGCGCGCTCGAAGCGCGAAAGCCGCGGCCAGGAGCGGCCGTCTGGGTCCAGCAGCCCGAGCCAGTCGGCGGGCAGGGCGCGCGGCGCGCGGCCCCAGGCGAACAGGCGCAGCTCGGGGCGATCGGGGAGCGGCGCGAGGGCCCGCACCAGCTCGCGCCCGTAGCGCCCGATGCCCGGCGCGTGGCTGGCGGCCGGCAGGTAGTCGATGCCGACGATCATCGCCGCAGCGCAGGCTGGATGCCCCCGGCTCGGGGGGTTGGCGTGGGCGCAGGCCCCACCTCCGCGAGCAAACGGCGCAGATCCAGGTTGGATGGATGGGCAGGCAGCGCGGCCTCGAGCCCGAGCAGCGCCTGCCACAGGCGCCGATCGAGCTCGGTCGCCGCGGGCCCGGCCGGCTCCGGCGCACGGCCGCGCAGGGCGAGCAGCAGCTCGGCCAGCAGGATGCGATCGGCCGGGCGGCCGAGGGCGAAGCAGAGGCCCTCCAGCCCCTCGGCGCGCAGCAGGAAACCGGCCCGTTCGAGGCGTTCGAAGTCCGCCAGCAAGCGCTCGTGGGGCACGTCCAGCTCGTCGACCAATCGGGACAGGCTGGGCGGGCGCCGCCCCGCCTCGAAGGCCGCCGCCAAGCGCAGCAGCGCCCCCAGAACGGCCGCTTCGTAGGCCGCCTGATCGGCGTCGGCGTACAGGCGCTGGTGGCGATAGTGCTCCTGGGATTGGTCGCACGCGGCCACCTCGGCGCCGAGCAGCACCGAGCCCCAGGACAGGTACAGCCAGAACAGGAACAGCGGCAGCGCGGCGAAACCCGCGTAGAGGCGGTTGTAGGAGTTGACCCCGAGCTGGGCGCCCACGTACAGCTCCTGCACCAAGGACCACAGCAATGCGGCGATCACGCCGCCCAGCAGGGCCGAGGCGATGCGCACCGGGCGGTTGGGCAACAGCGCGTAGAGCGCGGAGAACAGCCCGGCCATCACCAGCAGGGGGCCGATCGACAGCATCAGATCGAGCAGGAAGCCGATGCCTTCCACGGCGTGGACCGCGTCGAGCACCCGCTGGCTCTGGCTCGAGGCCTTGGCCGCCGTGGCGGCCAGGGCCAGGGCCGGAGCCACGGTCAGGATCGCCAGATAATCGAGCACCCGGCGCAGCAGCGGGCGCGGCCGCAGCACGCCGTGCACCCGGTTGATGGCCAGCTCGACCTGCGTCAGCAAGCGCACCACCGCGGCCATCAGCACCGACAGCCCGAACACGCCCAGGCCGGTCACCGGCGTCGCCTGCACGATCTGCAGCACGGTCTCGGCCGCCTGGCGCAGGCCCCGGTCGGCGCCTGCCATACCGTCCTGGGCCGGGGCCCCCGCGCCCGCCGCGGGGCCGAAGTTCTGGTCGAGGAAGGGCTCGACCACGTCGGCGATCAATCGGTCGTAGAGCCCGAAGCCCTTGGCCAGGGCGAAGGCGAAGGCCAGCAGCGGCACCAGGGACAGGACCGTCGTGTAGGTCAGCGCCGCGGCGCGGATGCCGAGCTCGTGCTCGCGTCCGCGCACGACGGTCAGCACCAGCGAGCGCAGCAGCCGCAAGGGCAGCGCCCGGTACCAAACCAGGCCCTCGAGCTCGCGGCTCCACAGCCCGCGGCGCGCGTAGGACTCGAGCCGAGCGCGCCAGGGCGGGGCTTGCCCGCGGGAGCTCAACGCCGGGCCTCGCTGGCCAGGAAAGCGGCGAATTCGAGCTCCAGTTGCTCCAAGGAGCGCGAGAGAGCCGCCGACAGGGAGCCGAGGTCGGGCTCCGCCGAGCTGGCCCGCGCCGTCAGCCAGCGCCAGAAATCGGGCTTGAAGGCGTCGGTCTCCAGGAACTCGATCCACAGCATGGCCGCGGCGTAGAGCTCGGGGCCCTGCGGTCCGCGGAACTGTTCGCTGCGGGCGGACAGGAGCTGGGCGAGCGCCGGCGTCGCTCCGCCGGAAAGGCGCTCCAGCATCATCCGGCGCCGGTTGCCGGAGCCATCGCACAGACAGGCCAGGTGCTCCGCGAGGCCCTCGTCCAGCCAGGCCGGCGGAGGCGATGCGTCCGGGGAGCGCCAGGCGGCCCACAGCAGCTGGTGGCCGACCTCATGGCGCAGCAGGCCGCCGAGATCCGGGATCTGCGCGCTGGCCACGATGCGGCGCGTGCCGTGGTCGTAATAGCCCGGCCGGCCCGCCGCCTGCTTGGGCAGATCCGCGGCGCGCGCGCACAGCCAGACCTGGCTCAGCTCGCGGGCGTGCCCGGCGCCGAAGACCGCGCCGTAGCGCTCGTGCCAGATGCCGTAGGCGCGCTGCAGCTCGAAAGCCGCGTCGGCGGTCAGCAGCGGGGCGGCGTCGCTGGACAGCTCGAAGCAGGTGCTGAGCCAGCGCTCGCGGCGCTTGCTCGGCGCGCTCAGGTCGGCCTGCGTGAGGCGCAGGCTGCCGGCGCGGACCCGAAAGCGCGGGTCCCCCGCTCGGCCGCCGTAGAGCGCCCGGGCTTCGCCGTCGTCCCAGTCCTGCCCGAGCAGGCGCAGGGCCGCCAAGCGCGCCTCGCGCTCGAGCCCTTGGCTCAGGCACCAGCGCATCAGCTCGCGGGCATCGCCGCTCGAGCGCGCGGCGCGATCGCGGTCCGCGAGCTCCTCGAGCAGGGTCAAGGGCGAAACCAGCTCGGAGACCTCGGAGCGCAGGAAGCGCTCGGGCCGGCCGTTGCGCTCCAGGGTGATCGCCGAGGCCTCGAGCTGCACCACATGCCCGACCAACACGCGCCCATCCACCAAGCGCAGCTCGTCGCTGGGCCGCAGGCCGCGTTCCTCGGCGCCCCCGAGGCCCGCGATCAGGGCCAGGCACAGGGCGGAGAGAATGGGGAGCATGGGCAACAAAATAGCGTGCGCGGCCCGCGGGCCGGCCCGCTCGGCCCGGGAGCCAGCGCAGCGCTGGCGCGGCGGTGGGCAAGCCGCCGGAGCCGGAATCCAGCTCGGCGAGGTCCCTGAACCGGCCGCACTCGGCGCAATCGGCTGCGGACCGCGATCGCTGCAGCGCCCCGGGCAGAGGATCTGCTGCTGTGTCGCCGGCTCCCCGACTCCGCGTCACGCCCGGGCGCGAATCCTGCAGCCCGGGCGACGCTCAAGGAGCTCGAGCAGCCCAAGGAACAGCACACCGGCGCCAGCCCGGGCGGGCTTTTCGCCGAGCCCCGGCCCCGGGGTCCTTTCAGCGCCGCGCCCAGGCGAGCAGCCGCGCCTCGGCCGCCGGCGGCAGGACCAGCCGGGCCCCGCCCAGGCCCTGCGCCGGGCCATGCGCGAACAGGAAGCGCCGCTCGGACGGCAGGCGCAGGGGCAGCGCTTGAGAGCCCGCGTCGCCGGGCAACAGCGTGCATTCGAGGGGCTCGCCGGGCTCGAACTCGAGGCGCAGGAGCCCCTGCTCGCCAGGCAGGGCCGCGAAGGGCTCGCGGGCGGCCGCGCCCTGGGCGCTGGCCGAAAGGTCCGGGGCCGCGTTCCAGGCCCGGCACAGGGCGAGCTCCTCTGGGTCGAATACGGGTCGCTCGAGCGGCGCCATCAGGAACCGCTCGACCCGCACCTGCAAGACCACGTCGGGACGCTCGCGCTCGATCATGCCGAGCGGGAACCGTACGCTTTTTTCTGAGACGAATTCGCGGAAATGGTGCGCCAGGAAGGGCCACAGCCACTCGCCGTAGGAGTCGGACAGCAGCAGCCCCTTGGGCAGGAAATCGAGGGAATTGCGGGTGCGGCCCTCGACCAGTCCGGAGGAACCACGGCGCAGGGAATCGGGCACCAGGCTGAAGGTCGGAGAAAGCTCGTATTCGAGCACCGCCGCTTCCTGGGGGATCGCTTGATCCAGGTGCCAGCGCTCGAACCAGGTGTCGCCGATCCAGAGGCGATCGACCCGGCGGCGGTCGTATTCCTTGAAGGCGCTGCGCGGCAGCGGGCGCTGGACCGGGAAGCGTGCTTTCAATTGCTCGATCAGGGCCAGGTAGCCGTACCAGGAGCCGCGATCGTTCCAGTGCGTGCCGTGGGGGAAATACAGCAGCCCGTCGCCCTTGTGCGCCAGCAGGGTCGGGCGCAGGTCGATCACCGGGATCTCGCTCCTCGCCGCCAAGGCCTCGAAGAACTGGTCCGTGCGCGTGCGCGGCCCCTCGCGCTGGATCCAATCGGGCAGGAACTCCGGATAGATGCCCTGCTTGTCGGGCCCGAGCAGCAGCAGATACAGGCAATCGCGGGCCGCCAGCCAGTCCCGGAAGCCGTCGTAGGCCTCGATCCAGGCGTCGAGCTCGGCCGGCTCGAACAGATCGTGGCCCCGATAGAGCCCCATGGCCTCGTCGCCGGCCAGGAACAGCCAGCCCGCCTTGCCGCGCACCATCGAATCGTCGGGGATCGAGCCCAGGACGCTCCACAGCAGCCGGTTGTTGAGCTGCAGGAGCGCGCGCCGGAAGGGGAAACGATCGTCGAACCAGCGCTCGAAGGCGCGCGGGAAGGCGCGCCGGGCGCTTTCGCCGAGCGGGGCCGCGGGCCAGGGCGCGGCCGTGCGCTGCTCGCGCGCCACGCTCTGGTCCGGCCGGCCCTCGAGCAGCCAGCGCGAGAGCGGCGCCCCCAGGGCGGCGACGAAGGCCAGGGCGGTCAGCCCATCAGCCCAGCGGGAGAGCCGGTTTGCCATGGCGGATCAGAAGCGGAAATAGATGAACGGGCTCTGGGTCTGGGCCGCAGCGCGCGCCAGGGCCAGGGCCAAGAGGCCCAGGGCGGCCAGGTTGCCGACAAGCCCGAGCGCGGCGTGCAGGCCGGGCCGCGCAGCGCGGGCCTGGCGCTCGAGCCGCCACCACAGCTGCACCCAGGGCAGCGAACACAGGGCGCCCAGGGCCAGCGAGATCCAGAAGCGCTCGCCGATGTACCAGCCTTCGCGATAGACGGCCTCGACCGGAGCGGACAGGCCCACCAGCGCACGATAGTAGTGGCCGGCCTGCTCGAGGTCCGCCGAGCGGAACAGGACCCAGCCCAGCAGCAGCACCAGGTGCATGTAGACGTGCGCGAGCGGCCGCCACAGGCGCTCGAGCCAGCGCCCGACGAACAGGCGCTCGAGGATCAGGAACAGCCCCTGGAAGCCACCCCACAGGACATACGTCCAGGCGGCCCCGTGCCACAGGCCGCACAGGAGGAAAATCGCCGCCAGGTTGAGGTAGGTGCGCAGCGCTCCGCGGCGGTTGCCGCCCAGGGGGATGTAGAGGTAGTCGCGGAACCAGGTCGAGAGGGACAGGTGCCAGCGGCGCCAATATTCGGTGATCGAGCGCGAGATGTAGGGCCAGTCGAAATTCTCGCGGAAACGCATCCCGAGCATGCGGCCGAGGCCGATGGCCATGTCGGAATAACCTGAGAAGTCGAAGTAGATCTGCACCGAATAGGCGATCGTGCCGGCCCAGGCCAGACCCGGCGAGAGCTGCTCCGCGGGCAGGCCGAAGGCCTGGTCCGCGGTGCGCGCCGCCATGTCGGCGATCAACACCTTCTTGGAGAGGCCGATGGCGAAGCGGCGCACACCGCTGGCGAACAGATCCAGGCGGATCCGCCGTTCGGCCAGTTCCGCCGCCAGATCCGCGTAGCGCACGATCGGGCCGGCGATCAGCTGCGGGAACAGGGCGATGTAGAGCGCGAAGTCGATCGGGCTGTCCGGGGGCTTGGCCTGACCGCGCTGCACATCGACCAGGAACGAGAGCGCCTGGAAGGTGTAGAAGGAGATGCCGATCGGCAGCGCCACCTGGACCCAGCCGTCGACGAAGGGCCCGAGGAAGAAGTTGGCGTACTTGAACCAGCCCAGGAGGCACAGGTTCAAGGCCACGCCGAAGGCCAGGGTCAGGCGCCCGTCGCCGCCGCGGGCGCGCTCCCCGCCGATGCGCCGGCCCAGGACGAAATTGCCGCCGATCGAGAGCAGCATCCAGAGCAGGTGCTTGTCCTCGCCCCAGGCGTAGAACAACAGGCTCGCCGCCAGCAGGAAGGCGTTCTGGAGGCGCTGGCCGAAGCGTGCGCCGCTGGGATCGATCCGCCGCGTGGCGAACTCGATCGCCAGCACCCCCAGCAGCACGATCGGCAGGAAGCCGAACAGGAACAGGCGCGCGTTGAAGGGCACGGGCGGGTCGTGGGCTCAGGCCGGGGGCGCGCCGGAATGCATGCGCGGAGCGAAGGGCAGGCCCGCCACCAGCGCCGCCTCGCGGGCGATCGTCGCCGCGAGGGCCGCCCGCACCTCGGCCGGCGGGAACAGCTCCTCGGCCAGCTTGACGAACAGGTGCGCGTGGCCGCGCTCGCTGGGGGCCAGCTCCGCATACAGCGGCCCGAGGGGCGCGGGCAGGTGCTCGGCCAGCAGCTCGAAGCGCTCCAGGCTGCGGGCCTCGATCAGGGCCGCCGCCAAGAGGCGCTCGAGCAGCTCGCCGCGCCCGCGCAGCAGACCCTCCACGTAGGGGCTCGGCTCCGGCGGGGCCAGGGAACCGCCCAGGGACAGCAGCAGCCGGTGCACGCGCCGGAAATGGTCGAGTTCCTCGGCCGCCAGGGCCCCCAGGCGCTCGACCAGCCGCGAAAGCCGCGGCCGCCGCAGGATCAGCCCCTGGGCCGAAGCGGCCGCCCGCAGCTCGTTGTGGGCGTGGTCCGAGAGCAGCTCGAGGGGCGCCGCGCCTGCCGCCAAGGCCCAGGCCGGCGGGGTCTGATAGCCGAGCTCGAACATGGGCCAGGATCCTAACGGCCCCCCCGATCCAACCGGGGGATCCGACGACGCCCGCCCCAACGCTCGAGCAGCCCCACCCGGATCGCCCGTACGGCCCAGCGCGCCGAAGGCCAGCGACCCCAGTCCGACCGACCGGGTTAGCCCGGCCGGCCGAACCGACCGGATCCGACCGAACGAAGCCAGCCGACCCAGCCCGCTCGAGCGCCCCACCCTGCCGGCCCCGCCGCGACTGCCCAAGCCCCCCCCCCGCCCCACCCGCGACCGACCGCGGCCCCGGGGCCAGTCGCCTTCGACCATCGCGACAGACCCCGCAATCGTCGCAGGACGCCGGCCCCGGATCCAAGGCTCCGTCGCCGATCGCGCCGCCGCCGCTCCGAGGGGGCGGCAGGATCGGCGCCTGGCCCGCTGGCGGTCCAAAGCCGTCGGCCCGATCGCGGCGCGCCGCCCCCCCGCCGCTCACTCCCGTCGCTCACCCCCGTCGGCCGAAACCCGCGCAGCCCCGCGCGTGCCCGAAGCCTCGGAACTCTTCCGGTCCGCCGACGAGCGCACGCATCCCTCCCGCTCGCGCCCCGGACAAGCCTGGTACGCTCCCTGTCGCTTGGCCTTCCTGCCGCCGGCAGGCGAGCAGGAAGACTCCAACCGAAAAATCAGCGGTTCTTGCCCGGCACCCAGAGCACGTCCGCGCGGCCCTCTTGATTGGCGATGCGCGCCAGCACGAACAGCAGGTCGGAGAGCCGGTTCAGGTAGCGCACCACCTCGAGGTTCACGCGGCCGGCCTCGGCCGGGTCGTGCAGCAGCTCGGTCACGCAGCGCTCGGCGCGGCGCGCCACGGTGCGCGCCAGATGCAGCCAGGCCGCCAGGGGCTCGCCCCCCGGCAGGATGAACGAATTGAGCGGCTGGAGGCGCGCGTTGTGCTCGTCGATCCAGCGCTCCAGGCGCTCCACGTAGCCCGCGGGAATGCGCAGGCGCGCGCCGGCTTCGCCGGGCACGCACAGGTCCGCGCCCACGTCGAACAGGTCGTTCTGGATCGCCTGCAGGATCGGCGTCAGGGGGCCCTTGGCGCTGTGCAGGACGCACAGGCCCAGGGTCGAATTGAGCTCGTCGACCGTGCCGTAGGCCTCGACCCGCAGATGGTCCTTGTAGACCCGCGAGCCATCGCCAAGACCGGTGGAGCCGTCGTCGCCGGTGCGGGTGTAGATGCGGGTCAGGTGGACGGCCATCGGGGGGGGGAGCCCGGTCAGGCCGGGCGGCGCTCGAGCAGGGGGAAAAGCGGGCTGCAGCGCCGCTCGGAGCCCCCGCGGGGCGATCCGGGGGCGCCGGCCAAGCGGAACCTATCGGATGCCGGAGGGGAGCACAAAAGCCCCTTTTTGGCGGCCCCTGGGCCGAGCGCCCGGCCGATCCGGCCCGGGAGGACGCCGGCGGGCGGGCCCTGCGCCGCGGCGGCGCGCGGGCGCGGCAGGGACTAAGCTGCCCGGATGGTCCCGGAGCCCCCCCACCGCCTCGGCGCTCTGGCCCTGCGGATCGATTCGGTCGGCGGGCTCGAGACCAGCGTGGACCTGCCCGAGTGGCGCCTGTGCCTGGACATCGGCCGCTGCCCGCCGCACCTCCTGGCGCGCGACACGGTGCTCTTCACCCACGCCCACATGGACCACCTGGGCGGGGTCGCCTACCACTGCGCCACGCGCTCGCTGCTGCGCATGCCCCGGCCGACCTACGTGGTGCCGCGCAGCGCCATGGAGCCCCTGGCGCGCCTCTTCGCGGCCTGGCGCGAGCTGGACCAGAGCGAGCTGCCCCACGGGCTCCTGCCCCTCGGCCCCGGCGACACCCACGCCCTGCGTCCCGACCTGTGGGTGCGGCCCTTCGCCACGCAGCACACCGTGCCGAGCCAGGGCTACGCCTTTTTCAGCCGACGCAAACGCCTCAAGCCGCAATTCCAAGGCCTGCCCGAATCCAAGCTGCGCGAGCTGGCCCGCGGGGGAGAGCGCGAGCTCTCCGAGCCCTACGAAACCCTGGAATTGGCCGTCACCGGCGACACCCTGCCGGACCTGATCGCCGCCGAAGCCTGGGTGCGGCAGGCCAAGGTGCTGCTGATCGAATGCACCTTCCTCGATGCCCGGGTTTCCGTCGAGAAGGCCCGCTCGACCGGCCACACGCATCTGTTCGATCTGCTGCCCTACCTCGAGCGCCTCGAGAACGAGGTCATCGGGCTCTACCACTTTTCGGCCCGCTACGGGCCCGGCGAGATCGAGCGCTTGCTCGACCGCCACCTGCCGCCGGTCCAGCGGGCCCGCATCCGGGCCCTGCTTCCGCCGCGCGCGGGCGCCGGGCTGACGGAGCTGCCGGTCCTGCCGGATCTGGCGACCGGTGAAGGCCCCGGCGAGCAGCAGCGCCTGTGAGGATCCCCGCGCGGCGGCCCGCGCCGCAGGCAGAGCTCGGGCTCTAGAGCCCGAGCTGCAAAGCGACCCCGGCCTGCCGCAGGCCGGCGGGCCAGGGCAAGGAAAGCCGCATGGCCTGCCCGGACCAGAGCGCCTCGAGCGGCACGGCGCGGCGCTCCAGCAGCCGCCCGGAAGCATCGAACCAGCGCAGCTGCGCGCTGCCCGCGATCAGGGCGCCGCGGGCCAGTTCCTGGCGCCGGTCGGCCATCGCGGGCGCTGCGAGCCAGGCTGCGCGGTCGCCCGCCAAGACCGGCGCGAGTTCGAGCCACAGGCGCACGGGCCGGCCTTCCAGGCCGAAGGCGCGGAGCTCGAGCACCCCGGCGAAGTCCCCGGCCTCGAGGGGGAAGGGCACCTGCGAGCCGGCCTGGCCGCGGCCGGGGGCCGCGCTGGCTCCGTTGGCAGGGACGCCGTTGGCCGGGACGCCGTTGGCGGCGGCTCCGATCGGCTCGCTGCGAAAGCCCCCGAGGCGCTCGCCGGG
>JBILNK010000292.1:0-3364 GCA_044375105.1 Planctomycetota bacterium | reverse complement strand
GACGGGCTGCTGCCGCCCGGGGCGCCCCGGGACCGCGCGGCGATCGTGATCGAACCCTACGGGCCCTACGACTGGGAGCACCTGTGGCTCGAGCCCACGCCGGCGCCGGCGGGCCGACTCGGCTTCCGGCTGCTCGGGCCGGGCTCCAATCCGCGCTTCGAGCTCCATTCCGGCCCCGAGCTGGCCCTCGAGACCGAGCTCGGCTCCGGGGAAAGCCTGATCCGCGGCCAGGCCCATGTGGTCGCCCGGGAGCCCGGGCTGTGGCCCTTCGAGCTCGAGGCCCGCACCGACGAGGAGCGCCTGCGCCGTTCCGGCAGCCTGCTGGCCCTGCGCTGGCGCGTGGCGGCTTTCGCCACGCCCTTCGATCCCCGCCAGGACCCCGCCGCCTTCGCCGCGGCGGCCGCGGCCAGCGCACGGGTCGAGCTGCCCGCCCTGCGCCTGCCCTTCGGATCCCGCGGCCCCGGCGATCTGCCCGCCGCTCCGGCCGCCTGGCGCGGCCTGCCCGCGGACCGCTTCGGCATCGCCGCTGCGGCGGAGGCGCCGCTCCCCGCGGGCCGCTACGTCCTGCGCACGCTCTCCGACGACGGGCTGAGGGTCTATCTCGACGGGCAGCCGGTGATCGACGACTGGACCTGGCACGGACCGCGGCCGGCGGAGCACGCCTTCGAGCTCGAGCGAGCGCGCACGCTGGAGCTCGCGGTCGAACACTTCGAACTCGACGGCTGGGCGACCCTCGAGGTCTGGATCGAGCCGCGCTGAGGACCGTGGCGGCCGAGCGCCTCGGGCGCCAGCGCAGGACCCCGGCTCCCAGGCGTTTGCGGGGCGGCGAGCGGGTGGCGGCCCGACGCCGCGCGACGGTTTGACGGGCGGCCCGGGTCTGGCGAGCGGTGCGGGCGCGGCGGCACAATCACAGGGGTGAAAGGGCGTCGAGCGCAGCCAGACAGCGAAAACGCGCCGGCCGCGGAGTCCCCGCGGCCGGTCGAGCGCCTAGAGCGAGCCCTGTGCTCCGAGCTGGAGCGCCACCGATCGGCCTGGCGCCGGGGCGAACGTCCCCGGCTGCAGCTGCTGTTCCGCGACGGCCACAGCCGGCGGCTGTGGCTCGCCCGCCTCGCTCGAGCGGGTTTCGGCGCCGCCTTGGGAGTCGAAGCGCGCACCCTCGATGGCCTGGCCCGCGCACTGCTCGAGCGGGCCGGGACTCCGGCGGCCAGCCATCGCCGGATCGAACTCGAATTCGGCCGGGCCCTGGCGGAATCGGCCGAACTCGACGGGCTCGTGGCGACCCTCGAGGACGGACGGGAGCCGCTCTGGCAGAGCCTCGCACGGTTGCTGGAAGCGGGCTACACCCCGGCGCTGCACGAGGCGCTGGGTGCGGCCCTGCGCAGCGCCAGGGGCTCAGCCCAGGCGCAGGTCGTGGCCGCTCGGACCCTGGACCTGGCGCGCCGCTTGCTGACGCGCTGCCCGGGGGCGCGGCCGCCGGCCTTCCTGGCGGCGGAATTGCCACAGCTCGCCGAGCTGCTCGCCGATCAGCGCCTGGTGCTGATCGATCCGAACCGGCAGCGGCCGTCGGAGCGCGACCTGGCGGAGGCCCTCGAACGGCGCGCGGGCGCGCGGGCCCTCGAGTTAGAGCCGCAGCCCCCCGGGCCGCGCCCCCAGCGCGTGCTGCGCCGACAGGCGGAGGACCCAGAGGCCGAGGTGCGCCTGGCGCTCGAGTTCTGCCAACAGGGCTGGGCCGCTGGAATCGAGCCCGAGCGCATCGGGCTCGTGCTCTATGGCAGCGACGAGCGCCGTGCGGCCCTCTCGATCTCCGCGCAGCGTCTCGCGCTGCCCTTCTCCGCCCCGAGCCTCGCCGGCCTGCCGAATCCTTCGGCGCGCCGGCTGCTGGCGCTGGTCGATCTGCTGCGCGGCGGGGCCGAGCAGCGGCTGACGCGGCTGCTCGATGGCCTGTCGGCGGCCGGGATCGAGTCCCTGTGCAGCTCGGGCACGGCGGCCCTGCGCCTCGGCGCCCGCATCCTGGGCGCGGCCACGATCGAGCGCGGCGCGGACTTGGACCTGCAGAGGCTGCTCGGCGACCGCAGCAGCCTGGCGCTGCCGGTGCGGCTCGGGCCGCTGCCGAGCAGCGGCGAAGGGGCTTCCGATGGGGCTGACGAACCGAGCGGCGAGGGGGCCGCAGAAGGCGCCGAGGAGCTGGCGGAGGCCGACCAGGATCTCGATCCTGCGGAGCCCCCCGAGGGCGCTGCCCCCCGACCGGCCTCCGGCGCGCTCGCCCGCCAGCACCTGCCCCGGGCGGCCCTCGAGGGCCTGCGTGAGCT
Organism: Planctomycetota bacterium; assembly: GCA_044375105.1. Lineage (GTDB taxonomy): Bacteria > Planctomycetota > UBA1135 > UBA1135 > JBIKLM01. Next base: position 1,055 of record JBILNK010000292.1, on the reverse strand, counting down.
GTGCGCCCAGGCCCTCGAGGTGTTTGGGTCCGAAGCGCGGCAGCCCTTGGAGGCCCAGGCCGCGGTGGTGGCCACGTTCGCGGCCGAAGGCCTGGGCTGGGCCGCGGACGGCGAGCTGTGGGCGGCCTTCGAGCAGGCCACGCGGGCCCTGCGGAGCGACCTGGGAGCCGACTTTGAAATCAGCGGCGCCGAGTGGCGCCGAGCCTTGGCCGGCGAGCTCGAGCGGCGCGCCCAGGGCCCCCTGGGCGGCCAGGGCGCCGGCGTGCAGGTGGGCGGCCCGGACCTGCCCCGGGTGCCCTTCGACCGGCTGGCCGTGGTCGGCCTCGATCGCGCTTCCGCGGAACGGCGCGCGCCCCGCGATGCGTTCCTCGCCGCCGATCTGGCCCCGGCGTTGCGCGCGGTGCTCCCGGACCTGGCCCTCGGACCCGGCTCGGAGCCCGCGGCGCGCGAACTCGAGACCTTCCTGGCGCTCGCCGACCTGGCGCCCGAGGTGCTGCTGGTGTGCGCGCAGCGCGACCTGGACGATCGCGAGCGCGCGCCTTCGGCGCTGTTCGGACCGATCGCCGATCGCCTGGGGGCGGAGCCTGCGCAGGCGGCCCGGCCGGCGCCGGCCGATCTGTTCGAGCTGGCCATCGAGCGGGCCCCCGAGCTCGAGGGCCAGGACCTGGAGGCCTGGTTCGCGGGGCTCGCGCCGCCGAACCTCCCCGCGGCCCTGCGCCGCGGCTACGCCCGCGGCCGCGCCCAGGTGCATCGCGAGTGGAGCCTGGCGCCGCGGCGCGGCGCGGAGCTCGGCCCCTCCCCCTACCACGGGCTGGTGGGACCGGGGCCGACCGAGAACCTGTTCGTCACGCAGCTCGAGAGCCTGGCCAAATGCGGCTGGCGCACCTTCCTCGAGCGGCGCCTGCGGCTCGAGTCCGCGCCCAATCCGGAGTTCGCCTGGCCGCCGATCGACGCGCGCCTGGTGGGCGTGCTGGTGCACCGCGTGCTCGAGCGCTTGGTGCAGGCCGAGCGCCGCGGGCCCGGCGGCGAGGTGCCGCGGGCCTGCGATGAGGTGG
>JBILNK010000291.1:0-3376 GCA_044375105.1 Planctomycetota bacterium | reverse complement strand
AGGAACTGGCCTACCGCGGCGTGCTCTTCGCCGGCCTGCGCAGCCGCCTGCCGTTCCTGCCCGCCGCGCTGGCGAGTTCGCTGGTCTTCGGCCTGGCCCACGGCTATGGGATGCCGGGCAACCTGCAAATCGTGTGGGTCGGTTTCGTGCTGTGCTGGAGCTACGAGCGCACGCGCTCGCTGCTGCCGGGCATTTTGATCCACAGCCTGTTCAACCTGAGCCAGCTCAGCGTGCTGGAGGTCTATCGCTGATGAGCACCCCCCGCGAACGCTTCCTGGCGGCGCTCCGCCGCGAGCCCCAGGCCGCGCCCACCGGCTGGATGATGCGCCAAGCCGGGCGCTATTTGCCGGAATACCAAGCCGCGCGCCGCGGGCGCACGTTCGTCGAGTGCGTGGAAGACCCCGCCGCCGCCGCGGAGATCACCCTGCAGCCGATCCGGCGCTTCGGCATGGACGCCGCGGTGGTCTTCTCGGACATCCTGATCGTGCCCAAGGCCATGGGCCAAAACCTGGCCTTCCACGAGGGCGAAGGGCCCGAGCTCTCGCCGCCCCTGCAGGGGCGCGCCGACCTCGAGCGCCTGTCCCCCTTCGATCCCTTCGTGGCCACCGCCTCCCTGGCCGCGACCCTGCGCCTGGTGCGCGCCGAACTGGGCCCAGAGCGCGCCCTGGTGGGCTTTTGCGGCGCCCCGTTCACGGTCGCCAGCTACATGATCGAAGGCGGCTCCTCGCGCAACTTCGAGCGCACCAAACGCTGGATGTACGACGATCCCAGCGGTTTTTCGGCCCTGCTCGAGCGCGTGGTCGCCGCCTCCGGCCCCTACCTGGCCATGCAAGTCGCCTCCGGCGCCGACGCCCTGCAGCTGTTCGACTCCTGGGGCGGCGCCCTGTCCCTCGAGCAATACCGCCGCTTCCTGGCGGCCCCCATGCGCGCCCTGATCGCCGCCGCGCGCCAGACCGGCGCCCCGGTGATCCTGTACGTCAACGGCGGCGGCCACCTGCTGCCGCTCCTGGCCGACCTCGGCGCCGATTGCCTGTCCGTCGACTGGCGCATCGACATCGAAGCCACCCGCCGCCTGACCCACGGCCGCCAAGCCCTGCAAGGCAACCTGGACCCCACGATCCTCTTCGCCCGCCCCGAGATCGTGCGCGCCGAAACCGAGCGCACCCTGGACGCCTTCCAAGGCCACCCCGGCTACATCTTCAACCTGGGCTCCGGCATCCTCCCGAAAACCCCCGTCGAATCCGTCGCCGCCGCCTTCGAAACCCTCTCTAGCAGACAAAGAGTGTGATTCGTCATTGCAGCAGAGCTTTAGCGCTCGTTCCGTCACGGCACGCGCCGGTCTCCGCGAAAGGAGTTGGGGCCCGGCAGCAGCTCCAACAGGAACTCCTCCGTGGTCGCGACCGATCCACGCAGAAGGCTCGTGTCAGACTCTCCCCAGGCAACCTCCAGCCTGCCCACCCCGGCCGGCAAACTGTCTGAACCAAAGCTTCCCCCGGCCCTTTGAATCAGTTCGTGCTCGCTGGCGCCGAAGGGGCCTGCGTCTGAGTAAAACCTTGCGCTCATGACCACCAGGCGCCCTCGATCTTCCGGCCGCGACGGGGCCTTCCAGGTCAGGGTCGCTTCGGGGCGCAGGGCCGTTCGCCACTCGCAGGCGAGAGCCATTTGGGCCGGACCGATCTCCAGATCGACGGGTTCTCCGCGATACAGCCGGAAAGATCCCGCTGGGGTCGAGAGATCGCTCGGGCGCAGTCGATACCGGCCTTCGGATAGGTTCTGGAAGCTAAGTCGACCGGACAGGTCTGTCGTTGCCACCGACAGGGGATAGAAAGCTTCCACTGGATGATCGAGCAAGGACTCGGCGATCGGATACAGCCCGAAGGTCCAGCGGGGCGCAGGCTGTCCGGCTTCGTTGACCGCGAAGAGTTCAATGATGCCGCGGCCCTCTCTGGCCTGAAAAACAAGGTCTTGCTTCGCGCTTCCCGGATTGCAGGCCACGACGAATTCCACAGGTCTCGGGTACGGCATTCCAGGGGCCGCGATGGGGTACAGGTAGGCCCGATAGCTGCCCGGCGTCAAATCATCGACAAGGACTCGGCCGTACTCATCGGCTTGTAGGACCCAATTTCCACCGATGAAGGCCCGCTCGTCTGGGCTCCAGGCGCGCAGCGAGACGGTGGCGGCCGCGAAAGCACGTCCGTCGACCCCGAGCAGACGCAGCGTGAGCGGGCGGATCTCATCCAGAGTCAGCTCATGGACAACCTCGGCCTCCACACTCGCAACGAACTTCGGACTCTGGATGAGTCGCTGATAGGGTACCAATCGTTGCCACCAGGGCGCCAACAGGGTTGGAGGCAGGGTCTTTGGATCGATGAACAGCTCGAGCTCTTCCCCTGGTTCAATCCCTGCGAATTCAAAGCAGCCCGATTCATCGCTGACCGATTCGCACGACCCGGCGTGCGCCTCTGCGGTCACTCGGATTTCAGGCACAGGGTTGCCTGCACAATCGACCAGTCGCCCCCGGAGTCGAGCGCTCCCCTGGATTCGAAACAGGGTCAGCTCCTGCCGGCCTCCGGCGGCGATGGTCACTTCTTCCGGCTCGACTCGCTGAGGCTTCGCTCCAATCTCCAGGGAGACCCGGTAGCGCCCCGGTTCTAGAGAGATTTCGAAGCTGCCGCTGGAAATCCGCGCGGAGCGCAGCCGGCGGGTGGCACCTTGGCCGTCCATGGGCAAGAAGGCGAGCCGTGACGGGGGCGATCCTGAGATCTCCTCCTCGGCCAGAAGCCCACGTACGATCCCCAGCACCTGGGTCGTCCCTGCTCTCGCAAGCGGGCTGCGGTCTGATGCTTGGGTCGAGGACGCCTGCTCACTCGCCTGTTGGTCGTGCTCGCCGGCCGGTTCAAGAACCCGTGGCAGCCCGATTTCGACAGTCGAAGATCGCGGAGGACGGCCCGCGCCTACGATCCCGGAGTCAGGGATCGTCCGATCCGCGAAGAGTCCAAGGCCTAAGGCGAGGATGCCGACAGCGAGCGCTCCAAGGAGGCGATACGCGGATCTCCTGGACTTTGTCGGGTGCGGTTGTGTCTCCATCAACCGAGCACCTGGATGAGCAGACCGATCGCCGCGAGAACCACGCCCACGATCTCCCAGCCGCTCGCTCCCGAGGCTCCACGTCCTGGATCCCCCTGCTCCCCATCCGAGCCCTCAAGACCGCCGGATCCACCCAACCCACCCGCGCCGCCCTTGCCCGCGGTCTGTCCACCGCCACCCTGACCTCCATCGCCACCGTCGCCCCCCGCCTGAGCGCCCGATCCCCCCATCCCGCCATCTCCGCCTTGTCCCCCCGAACCCACGCCCTGCCCATTGCCGCCGTCTCCGC
>JBILNK010000123.1:0-13016 GCA_044375105.1 Planctomycetota bacterium | reverse complement strand
AGGTCGGGCTCAACTACGACCCGATGCTGGCCAAGGTGATCGTCTGGGGCCCGGACCGCATGACCGCCATCCGGCGCATGCAGCGGGCCCTCGAGGAGCTCAACGTGGGCGGCGTCTCGACCGGTGCCCCGGCGGCGCTGCGCGTGCTGCGCGAGAAGGCCTTCCAGGACGGCGATTACGACACGCACTTCCTGGAGAGCCTGGACCTGACCGAGGATCCCAGGCAGCTCTCGGCCATCGCGGCCGCGGCCGCCTGCGTGCACCGCTGGTACGCCTCGCGCCGCTCGGCGCTTTCGGCCGACCAATCCTCACGCGCCGGCTGGCGCGAGCGCGGCCGCCGGCTGCGCAGCGACTTCTGATCCGTCGACCCTAGAGCCAATCCGCCATGAAGTACTACGCGAAGGTCAACGGCAAAGAGCACGTCGTCGAGGTGGTCGAACGCCTGGGCGAATTGATCGTGAAGGTCGACGGCAAGCCGCTCGACATGAGCTATCGGGAGATCGACGACGGCGGCCAGGTGGCGCTCTCGATCGGCAATCTGAGCTACGGCGTCTCGATCGACGGGGGTCGCCACAAGGGCGCCGCCACCATCGCCGGCCAGCGCTACAACCTCGAGATCGAGGACGAGCGCGAGCGCGCCGCCAGCGCGGCCGCCCGCGCCCGCGGCGGCAAGGGCGGCGACCTCAAGAGCGTGATGCCCGGCGTGGTCGTCAAGCTGCTGGTCCAGGAGGGCCAGAGCGTCAAGCAGGGCCAGCCCATGCTGATCCTCGAGGCCATGAAGATGCAGAACGAGATCGGCGCCCCCGCCGACGGGATCGTCAAGCAGATCTACGTCACCGAACGCCAGGCGGTCGGCTCCGGCGAGAAGCTGGTCAAGATCGCCGCCGACGGCCCGTGACCGGTCCAGGGGCCGATCGGAGACCCTGATCGATCGGCTCCATCCCTCGATCTCGGACAGCCAGGCCACCCCTTTCAGCCCCGTGGCGACGCACCCGCGGCGCCAGAGCGGACTCGCTTTCCGCCCGCGCGTTCGGGCCAGTCTGTGCGCCTTTCTCTGGGCCGCCCTCCGGCGGCCGCCGTCCGTCTCCGGCCCACCTGGGGGAAGCGGAGGTTCTGGCTCTGCGGCTCGGCCTCGCTCGGAGGCCTGGCCTTGGCCGCCGACCAGCCCCTGGGGATCAGCCCTTGCCCAGGAGCGCTTGCAGGCGGCGGCGGGCTTGGTCGATGGAGCCGGCGAGCTGGGGGGCGAGGCCCGGCAGGGCGCCGGCTTCTTCGAGGGGCGCAAGGGCGGCTTCGGGCCCGCTGGCGGCTTCGAGGCATTGGGACCAGAGCAGCAGCACCTGCGCGCGCAGCTCCACGGGGGCTTGGGCCGCGGCCTGGGCGGCGCCCTGGGCCAGCTCCGCGGCGCCGCGGGTGTCGAGGATCGAGAGCCGCAGGGAGGCCTGCTCGGCCAATTCGGCCGGGCTGGGCTTGGGCAGCGCGGCCAGGGCCTCGAGGCGTTCGATGCGCTGCACGAAGGGCTGCACCTGGGCCGGCGCTGCCACCCGGCTGCGCAGCGCCTCCAGGGCGGCGCGGGCGCCGGGGAAGTCGCCCGTGGCCGCCAGGAAGTTGGCCCGCACGGCCTCCGCCTGGGGCGTCTGGCGCGCCGCTTCTTCGCCCAGGCGCGCCTCCAGCTGCCCGGTCGCTTCGGGGGTCGCCGCGGCCCGCAGGGCGAACAGCTCGCCCGTGCGGGCTTGGATGTAGGCCTCGTCGCTGAGCGGATCCCCGGCCTTGCGCAGCAGCCCTTGGGCGGAGAGTTCGAACTGGGTGGCAGCCTCCTGGAAGCGGCCATCGCGCATCAGCACCTGACCGAGGCTGAGGCGCAGGGTCGGGGTGTCCTGCTGGCCCGCGACCAGGCCGGAGAGCAGGCTGATGGCCTCCTTGTTGCCCTGGCTGGGCAGGAGGCGCGCCAGGATGCTGGCCGCGGCGCGCGTTTCGCGCGAGTCGTACGGGTGGGCCTGGAGTCCGCGGCGCAGGTCCTCGACGACGCCGGAAATACGCTGGGCCATTTCGACCGCGTCCTGCGCGGGCAGATCCAGGCGCGCTTGGGAACGCAGCAGCAAGCCGCGCAGCAGGGTTTCGCCCGTCGGCGAGAGCGCCAGCGCGGATTCGGCGCTGGCCAGCGCCTTGGCCGGTTCCTTGGCGAGCTCGGCATCGCCACGCCCGAGCAGGTACTCGATGCGCAGCAGCGTGTCCGAGCCGGACTTGGCGGTTTCGGCCTCGAGCAGCGCCAGGTGCCGCTGGAACAGCGCTGCGGCCTCGTCGTCGCGCCCGGACAGGCGCAGGAAGCGGGCGTAGGCGCCGACGCCCGAAGGGGTCACCTCGATCTCCAGACCGCGGGCATAGGCCTGGTCCGCCTCCTCGAGGCGGCCGAGGGCCCGCAGGGTCTCCGCGCGGCGCAGGGCCACGTAGGGGCTCTGATAGCCCCGCGCTTCCAGACCCTCGAGGAATTCGAGGTGGCCTTCCGGATCGAGGCGCGGATTGATCGCCTGCAGCTGGGTCAGGCCTTCTAGCAGCACGGGGATGCTGGTCGGGGCGAGCGCCTGGCCTGGGCGGTAGCGATAGCCCGCTTGCTCGAGACGCACGTCCAGGGCCTTCTTCAGGGCGCTGGCGCTGCCGGACGGGTCGTCCGCGCGCACGCTGGCCAGCGCGGCCCAGCTGTCGGCGTAGCCAGGGTACTTCTCGGTCGCCTTCTGGAAGTACAGCTCGGCGAAGCCGCGCGATTCCTTCTGCAGGTTGGCGATGCCCAGGTTGAACTGCGCCAAAGCGCTGTTGGGCGAACTCTTGTTGGCCGTGTAGCTCCACAGGCTCATCGGATCGAGCCAGTGGCCGGCGCGCTGGATCGTCCAGTAGACGCCGCCCAGGGAAAGCGCCAGCGCCAAGGCTACGCCGGCCCGGCCCAGGCGCCCGAGGAAGGGGGCCAGGAACAGCACGGCGAAGGCCGAGGGGAAGAACAGCAGGCGCTCGCCGAACAGGGTGCCGATCGGGAACAGCAGGTTGCTGGTCAGCAGGGTCGAGGCCAAGAGCGCCAGGAACAGCGCGGCCCGCGTGCGGCAGCGGCGGAACAGCAGCAGCGGGGCCGCCAGGGCCAGGGCCAGCAAGGCCAGTCCGATCAGGTTCGGCAGGGCGAAGGCCGGCAGCACCGGGATCTGGCTGGCCGAATAATCCGCGCTGTAGTCCCAGTTGCCCGAAAGGCGGTTGAGGCCGATCAGCAGCGGCAGGCTGCTGGCCAGCACGCGGGCCGCGTTCATGAAGCGCGTGCCGAAGTCTTCGAACACCAGCGGGTTGACCAGCGCGGTCTCCGCCGGGTAATCGGGGCTCAGGCTGCCCAGCACGGCGAAGCGCAGGGCAAGCGACAGGGCCAGGGCCAGGAGCAGGGCCGCCTGGGCCGGCAGCTTGCGCAGGGCGGCGGACAAGCCGGCGCCGAAGCCGCCATCGCGGGCCAGGGCCAGGTCGAGGCAAAAGGCGACCAGCGGCAGGACGAAGGCGCTCTCCTTGGACAGGCTCGCCAAGAGGGTCAGCAGCGCGGCGCCCGTCAACTTGACCGGGTCGGAGAAGGGCCGGTCGCCGAGCCGCACCCACAGGATCAGGGCGCCCAGGGAGAACGCCGTGGCCAACAATTCCGCCACGCCCACCACGTCGAAAAGGGCTTCGCCGTGCACGGGCAGGGCCGCGAACAGCAGCCCCGCGATCAGCGCGTAGCGGCGGCGGCGCAGGACCCAACTGGCCAGCTCGACCAGCAGCAGCGCCGAGATCACCTTGAGCGCGATGCTGAACAGCTTGAAGGGCACCGCCCCCATGCCGGGGGCCGCGGGGTCGTAGGGCTCGCCCGCGATCAGCGCCCCGAGGCCCAACACGAAGCTGGACAGCGGCCGGTACAGCGCCTGCCCGGGATCGAGCCGGCCCCACCAGGAGGTCGTCAGGGTGTCGAGCAGCCGGCTCGGCTGCGCCGGGATCTGGCTCAGCACCTCATGCCCGGTGATCAGCCGCAGGCCGTCGTGCGCCAGGGCCACGCCGACCGCATCGGCGCTCCCACTCTGGCGGTCCCAGAGGTAGGGCCAGACCAGCGCGGCCAGGGCCACCAGGGCCACCAGCGCGCGCTCGAGGGCGCTGGGGACCTCCGCGGGCTCGAGGGCGGGAAGCGAACAGGCGGCGGGGGAGACCTTGGAAGCAGCGCTCATCGGGAGGGGGGGGCCGGGGCGAGCCGGGCAGGATATCGACTGCCCGCCGAGGCGCTGTGGACGGCCGAGGTCTCGCGCCCGTTCCCGGGGCCCAAGGCAGGCTCCAGGCCTCGCCCGCAGCCCCCGGCATCCCTGCAGGCGCCAGCCCAGGGGTTTCCCTGGGACGGCTTGTCCCGACCGCCATCCGAGCGGACTCGGCCCCGTCGCAGCCGGGGTCCCGGGAGCGACCGTGCACCGCTCGACTTCGGCGCGCCAAACCGCGCGCCCGGATCGATCCCCGAGACCAACGCCGATCTTTCCGGCCCCCCTCGATCGGGAGCGATCCCCAGAACCACCTGCGGCCTGCGGCAGCCCGGTGAGAGGCCCTCCGTCGGAGCTCCCCTTCCGCGGCCCCCTCGCTGCCCCGGGAGGCCCAGAGCCGGGAGCTGGGCCTTTGCGCGCAGGCAGTTGGGCGTCGGATACCGGGCGGGGGAAACGGCTGCTTGGCGTTTCAAGACCGAAAGCACAACGCCCCGAAGCCTCGAGCCGCTCCGAACCTCCACGGATTGCCCCCGCTGGTCTCCAGGGCAGCTCCAGCTCCCAAGGACCGCGGCACACCAGCGGCAGGCATCCCGGGCAGCCAGCGGCGCTGCGCACCGATGGCTGCCTCCCCGGCCGCCGAAGGCGGCCCAACAAAACGCCGAAAACTCAGCGCAGCTGCCGCTGCACGCGCTCGGCGATCGCGCTGGCCTGGAAGCCGTAGCGCTCGAGCAAGACCTCCGCCGGCGCCGAGGCCCCGTAGTGGTCCAAGGCGATCGTGAGCCCACCCTGGCCCACGTAGCGCTCCCAGCCGAAGGACACGCCCAGCTCGATGGCCACGGCCAGGGTTTCGCCGGGGCGCAGCACCGCTCTCCGGTAGCCCGGGTCCTGGGCCTCGAACAGCTCCCAGCAGGGCAGCGACACGACCCGCGTGGGCACGCCGCGCTGCTCCAGCAGGGCTTGGGTCTCGAGCGCCAAGGCGACCTCCGAGCCCGTGGCGATCAGGGTCACTTGGGCCGCGTGCACCGAGGCCTCCGCAAGGACGTAGCCCCCTTGGCTCAGCCCCTCGGCGGAGCCGCGCCCCTGGCGCGCGATCACCGGCAGCTTTTGGCGGGTCAGGATCAGCGCCGTGGGCCCCTCGTGGTGCTCGAGGGCCTGCCGCCAGGCCACCTGGGTCTCGTTGGCGTCGGCGGGGCGGATCACGCGCAGCCCCGGGATCGCGCGCAGGCTGGCCAGGTGCTCGACCGGCTGGTGCGTCGGACCGTCCTCGCCCAAGGCCACGGAGTCGTGCGTGAACACGAACACCACCGGCAGATGGTTGAGCGCGGCCAGGCGGATCGCCGGACGCATGTAGTCCGCGAAGCAGAAGAAGGTCGCCGTGAAGGTGCGCAGGCCCCCGTGGTAGGCGATGCCGTTGGCGATCGCGCCCATGGCGTGCTCGCGCACGCCGTAGTGGATGTTGCGGCCGAGCTTGTCGGCGCGGCCGTCGAAGCGGCCGCCGTCCTTGATGCCGGTCTTGGTCGATTCCGACAGGTCGGCGTCGCCGCCCAATAGCCAAGGCAGACGCTGCGCCAGGGCGTTGAGCACCTGGCCCCCTGCGTCCCGCGTGGCCAGCGACTGACCAGCGGCGAAACTGGGCAGATCCAGGTCCCAGCCTTCGGGCAGCAGATGGTGGTTGGCCAGCTCGTCCTGGGCCGCCAGGTCCGGGTGGCTCTGGGCCCAGCGTGCGCGGCGGCGCTCCCAGTCGGCGACGCGCTCCTGGCCCAAGGCCACCTGGCGGCGGAAATGCGCCAGGGCCGCCGCCGGGATGGCGAAGGGCTCGCTCTCGCTCCAACCCAGCTCGCGTTTGGTGTGGGCCAGCTCCTCCTTGCCGAGCGGAGCCCCGTGCACCTTGGCCGTGCCCTGCCGATTGGGCGAGCCGAAGCCGATCGTGGTGCGCACGACGATCAGCGAGGGCCGCTGGGTCTCGGCCTTGGCCGCGTGCAGGGCCCGGTCGATGCCTTCGAGATCCGTGTTGCCTTGCTCGACGACCTGCACCTGCCAGCCGTAGGAGCGATAGCGGGCGGCCACGTCTTCTGTGAACGCGAGGGCCGTGGGACCGTCCAGGCTGACGTCGTTCGAATCGTAGAGGCAGATCAGTTTGCCGAGCCCGAGGTGGCCGGCCAGGGAGCTGGCCTCCGCCGAGATGCCTTCCATCAGGTCGCCGTCGCCCACAAGGCAGTAGGTGAAGTGGTCGACCACGCTGTGGCCCGGCCGGTTGAGCCGCTGGGCCAGGGCGCGCTCGGCCAGCGCCATGCCCACGGCGTTCGAGATGCCCTGGCCGAGGGGGCCGGTGGTGGCCTCGACCCCAGCGGTCAGGCCAAACTCTGGGTGGCCCGGGGTGCGGCTGTCCCATTGACGGAAGCGCTGCAGCTGCTCGAGGGGCAGGTCGTAGCCGTAGAGGTGCAGTAGCGCGTACAGCAGGGCCGAGCCGTGGCCCGCGGAGAGCACGAAGCGGTCGCGGTCGGCCCACAGGGGCTCCGTGGGCGAGAAGCGCAGGTGCCGGTCGAACAGCACGAAGGCCATCGGCGCCGCGCCCAGGGGCAGCCCGGGGTGACCCGAGTTGGCTTTTTCGATCATGTCGATCGACAGCGTGCGCAGGGTGTTCACGCACAGGCGCTCGAGGGTCGGGTCGAGGCGCGCAGCGGGGCTCGGGCGGATTTCGCTTTGCATGGGGCGCGGAGGGTCGGAGCCAGGGCCGATCGGCTCGCTGGCTTGAGCTCAGCATAGGCCCCGCGCCCACCCGCCCCGCGCCGCGCTCGGCCGGCCTCCGCAAGCCGGGAAGCGGGCCTGCGCGGCGCTGTTCGGCTGCAGCTACAGGAGGACGCTCGAAGCGCCGTCGAAACTCGCACGGGGCGGCGCCCGGCTGGCGCAGAGGAATCCCGCGCCACTCTGTGGCGTGCGCCCCGCGTCCAGCGCCCAGCGAGGGATCGGGGGGGCAATCCGCGGGCTGGCCGCGGATCCGGGCCGCAGCGGCCCCGATCCCAGGCCCCTGGCCCGGGTTCCGCGGGTGCCGATGCCGCTGCTTTCGATCCGCTTCGGCCGAGCGGGATCGCCCTCGAGTCCCGTGGGCTGCCCCAAGGCCGCACGGTCCGGACCGGCAGACCGCCAGGTGCCGAGCGACGCCCGCGATCCGCGCGCTGCGGGCGCGCGGGGGCTCCGGGGGCGTACCAACGCAGTCGGGCAGCTCCGCTGGGGGCCTTCCAGGCCGGACCGGCCGCCGCCGCGCCGTTCCCGGCCTCCGCGGCCGCCGGAGGGCGGCCGCGGAGGCCTGCGGACGAGCTGGTCTGGGTGCTAGGGCGCGGCCCGATTCGAGCGTTTCTCAGCCCGTCAGCCGCTCAACGGTCCGAGCCCCATTCGATGAACCACAGCAGCTCGTAGCGCGAGCGCTCCGGGCCGCGCTCGTGTTCGTAGAGCCCGAAGGGCAAAAGGGACAGGTAGCTGCTGCGCGCCGGGCGGCGGTCCTTCGAGGGCAGGTAGCGCGCGCTGCCGTTGCCGCCGAATTGGAAGATGAAGTCCAGGAACGACCAGGAGGAGCTTTCGGTCTCCGAGTGGCACTCGTACAGGATCGGGATGTCGACCGTGCGGCGCCGCTCCAGGCCGGCTTTGGGATCGAGCTCGGCGCGATGGTGCCCGAGGGGCCCTTCCACATCGATCACCAGGGGACCCGCGGGGCGCTCGGGCAGCTCGCGCGGGCGTTCGTTGCTCGAGACCTGGATGCGCTTGGCCTCGGCGCGCGCCAGCACCGCGGCGACCAGGTCGGAGAGGCCCACCGGCGAGCGCCCATCCAGGGCGGCGATGCGATCGCCGCTGCGCAGGCCGGCCAGGTAGGCCGGGGAGCCGGGCTGGATGCCGGCGATCACCAGGACCCCCTCGGAAGAATCGAAGATCGCCTGGGCCTGAGCCGGCTCGAGGGCTCCGACGGTCATACCCGTCAGGGCTCCGACCGCAGCGGAGCCCTCCAAGGTCAGGGTGTCCGTGGTGTTGTCTTCGATGCGCCGGCTTTCCGGGATCACGCTGAACTGGCGCGCCTCGCCCCCGCGGCGGGCTTCGAACTGGGCGGCGACCCCGGGCGTCAGCTCGAGATCGACGCGCTCCGAGAAGGCCTGGCTGGACATCAGCGGCTGGCCGCCGAGGGACACCAGCAGGTCTCCGGGCCAGATGCCGGCCTTATCCGCGGCGCTCCCGGGGTTGACGCGCTCGACCAGCAGCCCGGACCAGGGGGATTCTCCGAGGGCCTCGGCCTGGTCGCGCGGCAGCTCCTTGACGGACAGGCCCAGGAAGGCGACGTCGCGGCTGCGGCGCGTGCGCACTTCGAGCTTGGGGGCGCCGGCGCTGTGCTGCAGGCGCCAGCGTTGCTCGGTTCCATCCGGCAGCGTGCGCTCGGCCAGGATCTCGGCCGTCGGACCGATGGCGGTGACGCGCTCCGTGCGGCAGGCGCCGAGCAGCGGGGCGCCGCACGCCGCGGGCCCCCCCCCCCCCCCGGCGTGTGGTTCATTGTCGATTCGCTGGAGTCGGCGAGGATACGGGCCGGTCGCCGCAGGGGTTCCGCGACCCGGCGCGCCGCGCCGGGCGACGCCCGTCGAAGCCCCGGCCAGCGACGACTCGAGCGGCGTTGCTTCGGTCCCCGGGGCGCGTGGGGCCGGGTTCGCTCGGCGGATCCTCGGACCGGAATTCGCCGCGCTGGTTCGGGCGTTCTGCGGGGCCGCCTACAGCGGCCAGCGGATCTCCGCAGAGGTTTCAGTGGGTCGCGGCGCCGAGCAGACTGCTGCGCAGCTCCCACCAGCGCCGCCAGGCGGCTTCATCGGGCAGAGCGTCCGGAGCCAGTCCCCGGCGCTCGCGGGCCCGCGTGCTGTCCAGGGAGTTCCACCAGTCTTCGCTGGCGACCTGGCCGAGGGGCCAGTCGCCGTAGCCCTCTGCCAGCGTCAGCAAGCGCGCTTGGGCCAGCTCGCGGATCTCGGCATCGCGATCGGCCAGCAGATCGAGCAGCGCCGGCACGACCTGGCGCGCATCGCCCTGGGTCGAGAGGCGCCAGCCGGCGCCCTCGCGCACCAGCGAGACCGGCGCCAGGCGCGAGCTGATAGCGACCGTCGGGCGGCCCACGGGAGCGCCGCGAGGCCTGCGGGCGACGGCCAGGGGGCTTGGGCTCGCGATGGCCGTGGTCGCGGCGAACGGCCGCCCGGCGTCCGCGTCGTCCGAGACGCTCGGCAGGGCCTGGGCCAGGTCTCGATCCGGGTCCGTGCGCTGGCCTGGACGGGCGCTTGGAATGTCCCCCGCGCGGACGCCGCCGCTCGGCTCTGCGCTGGCGAGTTCGAGGGTTGCGTCGGCGGCCGGAGCGAGAGCCCCTGTGTCGATCGCGGCGGGCTCGAGGGCCGCGCGGGCCGTGAGCTCGCTTTCGCCGGCCGCTGCCGGAACCTCGGCCAGGGCGACGGCCAGGGACTCGTCTGCGACCCGCCCGCCTGCGACCGTCCGGTCTTCGGGGAGCGCTGCGAGGGTGGCCAGGGCCTCCGACTCGGCCGGCAGCGCGGCCGCGGAATCCTGGGGCCAGCGGACTTCCAGCGGGGTTTCCAAGGCCTCGTCCGGCGAGGACAACGCCAGCTCGCCGGCCGGCGGGGCGAGCTCCAGCGAGCCCGCGGAGTCCGGCGCGAGTTCGGCCCACGCCAGCCCCGGCGCCAGGGCTTCCGCGGGGTGCACGACGCGGTCCGAATCGGAGGCCGAAACGGATGCCGAATCGGATGCCAAGGAATCTCCGAGCGAAGAACCGTCGCCCAAGCTCTGCAGCGGCGCGGCGGCTGCGAGCTCGAGCGGGCCCGGCTCCGAAGGAATCGACAGGGCGGTCGACGGGTTGGCATCGGCTCGCGGGCCTTCGTCGCGCGGGCCTTCGTCGCGCGGGCCCTCGTCGCGCGGGCCTTCGTCGCGCGGGCCCTCGTCCCGTGCTGCCGTGGCGAGCAGCTCTGCGTTGGCGCCCTGCAGCTCCGTCCCGGTCTGCAGCGCGCCGTGCTCGGCCGATCCCTCCAGCAGCCAGCGCGGCGTGGATGGGGCCTGGGCGACCGGCGCCGGCGCGCTGGGGCGATCTTGGGCCGCGAGCCGCTCCGGCCGGGTCGGCTCCTGCAGCCGCCAGACGCCGACGCCGGCGAGCCCGACCAGCAGCAGGGCCGCCGCGCTCGCCAGCCAAACCGGTGAGCGGCGCGCGGCGTGCAGCTCCGGGATCTGGATCTGCTGCGGCCGCGCTTGCGCGGACGCGCGGGGCGGCCGCTGGGTGTCCCGTCGGTTGGGGCCCTGCGCCGCGGGCGATCCGCGGGCTCGCACGCCGCTCGCGGACCGGTCGATGGCTGCCAGGATGGCGGTCACGTGGGCTTCGGGGAGGGCCGCCGCGGATTCGATCGCCAAGCGCCGCGCGTCCGCGGCCAGCCCCGCCTGCAGGCGGCGGCAGGCCGGGCAGCGGGCCAGGTGCCGTTCGAGCCACAGGCTGTCGGCGGCGCCCAAGGACCCATCGAGCCGCTCCAACAGCGCGCTTGTAGCCCGCGGGCAGTCGGGCGTCGCTGGGTTCGGCGGGGGCAGCATGATCAAGGGAGCGGGGAGAGCGGAACGGGTGTCGCGCGGTGCGTTGGGGTCGGCGCCTTCGATGCGTCGGCAGCGTCGGCAGCGTCGGGTTCGTGGAGTGCGCGGAGTGCGTCGGGTGCGTTGGCAGCGTTTTGTCGGCTTCCGTTCGTGCGCTCATCCCCGCCGGCGCGGGGGAGCGGAGTCCGAGCCGGGCGGCTCGGGCGGGGCCGCGCTCGGGGCCTGCGAGCAAGCCTGCTGAGCCTCCAGCTCGGCGTAGGCCGCCCGGAAACACAGGCGCGCGCGGTGCACGCGCGACTTGACCGTGCCCACCGGCAGGCCCAGGGCCTCGGCGGCCTCGGGATAGTCGTTGCCGGCCACGTCGACCAGCAGCAGCGCGGTTCGGAACGGCTCGGCGATGCGCGCCAGGGCGGCGGCGATGGCGCTGCGTTCGAGCAGCGCAGCGCCGGGGCCGGGCAGCTCCGCGGGCAGCTCTTCGCTGTGTCGTTCGGCCAGCGTCTCCTCCCGGCGCGGGCGCTCGCGCAGGCGGTCGCGGGCGTGGTTCATGGCGATCGCGAACAGCCAGGGCCGAAAGCGCCGCGTGGCATCGAAGGCCGGCAGGGCCCGATGGACCTTGAGCCAGACCTCCTGGGAGGCATCCAGGGCGCGGTGGTGGTCGCCGAGCAGGCGTTCGAGGCAGGCCAGCACCCGGGCGCCGTAGCGCCGCAGCAGGGCTTCGAAGGCGGCGATCTCGCCGGCGGCGGCGCGGGCCGCCAGCAGCTCGTCGCGGGGGCCGTCCACGTCGAGCTCGCGATCCTCCTCGCTGGCTGGCTCGGTCTCCCGCGGCCGCTGTCCGGCGGCCAGGGCGGTCGGGCGTCGGGCGCCGACGGGGCCGGCCGGCGGGTGGGCCTGGGTTCGGGAAGCGCCCGGGGTGGCCGTCCCAGGCTCGGGCATCTCCGGCCGGCGTAGGGTCTGCCGAACCGGCGCGGGGAGCCCCGCTGGGCCCCACAGGGGCAGACTGGCGGCCTCCGCCGAAGGCGGGCCGAAAGGGCGTCGATGGCGGGCCAAGGGGAGCCGCGGGAGGCGGCGGGCGTCGCGCAGGGGAGGTGGGCTTCGATCGGTCCGAGCCCGGTGACGGCCTTTGGCGCCGCCGGTCGAGCGGGCTACGGCCGGGGGCCTGGCGCGGTTCCGGCCCCGGAGCCTTTACGCACGCAGGCGCCGATTCTCGCGCTCGAGTTCGAGCCACAGGGGCGCCGGCTCGAAGCGCTCGGCCCCGGCTCCGCGGGCCTCCACGTCCGGGTGCCGCCGGCAGCGCTCCAGGCGCCGCAGCACCTCGCGCGGCCCCAGGCTGTCCCCGTAGGCCAGGAGGCCCCCGCGGAAGGGCGGAAAGCCCATGCCGAAGACGGTCGCCAGGTCCAGGTCCGCCGGGCGCGCCACGACGCCCTCGGCCAATAGCCTGGCCGCCTCGTTGAGCATCGGCAGCAGCAGGCGGTCGAGCAGCTCGCCCTCCGCCAGGCCGGAGGTCGCCGGGGCCCCGCCCGAGCGGCGCAGGCGCGGGTTGAGCACCGGCCCGGGAGCGCCGCTCAGCCAGGGCAGGCCAGGCAGGCCAGGCCGGCGCGACCGGCCGTGCAGGTAGATGCCGCGGCCGGTCTTCTTGCCGAGCTCCCCGGCCCGGACCAGCGGCGCCAGGAGGCCGGTGGGGGCCATGCGTGCCCCGAAGGCCGCCTCCAGGGAGGCGGCGGTGTGGGCCGCGATGTCCAATCCGACTTCATCCAGCAGCGCCATCGGGCCCATGGGCAGCCCGAAGCCCTGGGCCAGGCGGTCGAGCTCCAGGGCACCGGCGCCCGCGTCCAGCAGCCGCAGGGCCTCGTCCAGGTAGGGGCCCAACAGGCGGTTCACGACGAAACCGGGGCGGTCGCTGACCAGCACCGGGGTCTTGCCGAGGTCGAGGGCCAGCTGCACCACGCGGCGCACGGCGCGCTCGTCGGACAGCGGGCCGCGCACGACCTCGACCAGCGGCATGCGCGCCACCGGATTGAAGAAATGCATGCCGACCACGCGCTCGGGCCCGGGCAGCCCCTCGGCGATGGCCCCCACGGACAGCGAGGAGGTGTTGGTGGCCAGGATCGCATCCGGCCGGCAGCGCCGCGCCAGGTCGCCGAGCACGCGCTGCTTGATGTTGAGCTGCTCGCTGACCGCTTC
>JBILNK010000290.1:0-3397 GCA_044375105.1 Planctomycetota bacterium | reverse complement strand
GGCCAGGATCGCCTGGCCCCAATCGTAGGCAAAATAGACCCCCAGGGAGATCAGGATCCCGAAGATGGCGCCGAACACGCCCCGCTCGCGCACATGGAACCAGGGGGCGTTGACCTTGACGATCGCCACCGCCCCGAAACTCTGAAAGTACATGTTGAGCATGTACAGCACGCCGATCGCGAGCGGAAAGTTCCCCGCGAGCGCTCCTGCGAGCCCCTCGGAGGAAACCACCCCCGCGGTCAAGAGCGCCATCAGTCCGTTGACGAGGGCGGAGCCTCCCGCGCCGATCAACATGGCGCGTTTGCCGCCGATGCGGTCTGTGAGCGGACCGTTCAACAGGAAAGCGAATCCATAGACCCAGGTACCCGCGGCGAAGATCCAGCCGAAGTCCTGGTTGCTCATCAGAGCTCCCCCGTCCTCGGCGACCATCTCGCCGAAGGCGTTCTTCGAGACGGTCAGGTTGTAGCGCCCCATGTACATGAAGGCGTACAGCAGGCCCAGGGGCAGCCAATTGCGCACGCGGCGCGCCCGGAAGGCCGCGCTGTGCCCCACGTCGATCACCGGCAGGCGCCGCAGCACCACGGCGATGGCGCCGAGCAGGATCAGCAGCGGCAGCAGCTTTTCGAGCCAGGGCGGCAGGAAACCGCCCAGGTCCAGGGCGCAGGGCGGGATCGTGAGGCTCATCGAGCGGGGCGGGATGAGGTGGAATCCCGGTGCGATCGAAGCTCCGCCTGGAGCAGCAGAGCCAGCTCGGCCGGATCTTCGATCAGGCGATCGATCGGGCCGCCCTGGGCCGCATCCAGGACCCAGGCCGGCGTGTGTCCGTGACGGCGCAGGATCAGCCCCCGGGGCGCATCCGCTCCCCCTTCGCGCCGCAGGGCCTCGGGCAGGGCCAGATCCAGGGAGAACACGTCCCCCACCACCCAAGCGGGCCGCTCCTGCTCGAGGATCGCGCGGTAGTGGGGACGATCGACCAGCACCCGTCGCCCGCCCAGGTCGAAGCCGGCCTGGGACGCGCCCAGGACGAACTTGCGCGCCGAGCCACGCACCCGAAACCGCTCGGGGCCCGGCAGTTCGAGCCCCAAGGCGCCGAACCAGCCCTGGATCTTCTCGGCGGGTGAGTTCGAAACGATGACGAGCTCGATGCCGAGCTCGATCAGGCCGCGCAGGGCGCCCTCCGCGCCCGGGACCAGGGCCGGCGGATGGTCGCGCCGGAAACGCTCGGTGGCGCCCAGGAAGCAGCGGTCGGCGAAGGCCCCCACCGAAGCGAAGCCGGCCGCCTCGATCGCCTGGCGGTAGGTCCGGGGCCGCGGCTCGTGGGCGCCCTCGATCAGGCGCGCGATGGCGTTCGAGCGGCAGAAAGGGTCCTCGTCCACGTAAGCGCTGATGCGCCCGTCGGGGGCCCAGCCGTGGAGTTCCGGCCTGGAAAGGACTTCGGCTTCGAAGGCCCGGAAATCGGCGAGCGCCCGGTTTTGGGCGATGCCGGCTAGCCGGGCCGCCTCCGCGGCCGTGTAGAGCAGCACCCCCTCCGCTTCGATGGCCTGATCGGTCCAGACGCCGTCGAAGTCGGAGAGCAGCTTGAGGGACATGGCGGGCTCGTGGGGCGGCCATGCTAGCAGCCCCTGCGAGGGGCGGCCCGCACCATCCGGGCCTCGCCGGCGCCTCGGGCCGCTCCGCGGGGGCCTCAGCTGCCCGCCCGGGTGCGGCGCCCAGGGGCGTGCGCGGCAAGCGCCGCTCGCGACCCCTTCGAAGCTCTCCCCGAGCCGCCGCGGTCGATTTTCGGACCCGCCCGAGGGCGCGATGGACTACGAATAGCGCACCGCCCTCCGGCGGCACCGCCCATGACGTCCCCGCGCCCGTCCGCCGGCGAGTCCGGCCTGGTCCTGGCCCCCGAGCTGCCCCTGTGCCAAACGGCCCTGCCGCTCGATTGGTACCAGCCCGAGTTCCGCCCCTACGCCGAGGAATTCCTGGCGCTTCCGGACCACCGCGCCGAGACCGTCGTGCGCTGGATGGACGGCTACATCAAGCCCGCCCGCGCCCACTTCGGCGACAGCCTGCTGCTGCTGGCGCACTACTACATGGGCGGCGAGATCGTCAAGCTGGTCGAGCACTACGGCGGACGGATCGCCGACAGCTACGCCTTGGCCCTAGCGGCCCGCAACGCGCCGGAGAAAAAGGTCATCGTCGAGTCGGCCGTGCACTTCATGGCCGAGTCGATCGCGATCCTGGCCCACCCCGACCAGAGCGTCTGGATCACCAATCCCAAGGCCGGCTGCACCATGGAGATGCTGGCCAAGGACTGGATGGTGCTGCCGGTGGCCGATCAGCTGATCGAGCGCTACGGCGAGGACCTGCTGGTGATCGCCTACATGAACACCGGCGGTCGGCTCAAGGCCCTGGCGGGCCGCACGGGCGGCGGCGTGTGCACGAGCTCCAACGCGCACCTGATGGTGGATTGGGCCCGCCGGCAGGGCAAGAAGATCCTGTTCGTGCCCGATCAGCACCTGGGCCGCAACACCGCGGCGCGGCTCGGCATGGATCTCCGCCGTCTGGTGACCCTGCCCGATCCCTCCCACGGAGCGATCGACATCGGGCCCCAGCTCGCGGAGCTCGACCGCGCCGAGATGATCCTGTGGGGCTCGGCCTGCGGCGTGCACACGATCTTCACGCCCGAGATGGTGCGCTGGTGGCAGGCGCGCGGCTACCGCGTGCTGATCCACCCGGAGTCGCCCTTGGAGGCCGTGCGGGCGGCGGATGGGGAAGGCAGCACCGCCTACCTGTGGAAGGAGGTCATGGGCGCCCCGGCTGGCTCGAAGCTGGCCATCGGCACCGAAGGGCACTTCGTGCGCAACGCCCGCGAGCAGGCCGCCCTGCGCGGGGTCGAGGTCGTGCACCTCGCGGAGATCCCCGAAGCGGGCCTGGGCGTCGGCGGCTGCGGCTGCGCGACGATGAGCCGCAACGATCCGCCGCACCTGGTCGGGCTGCTCGATCTGCTGCGCCGCGGCCAGGCCCCGGAGATCAACTGCGTTTATGCGGGCGACATGGTCGACGAGCGCACCATGCGCCGCGAGCGCCTGGTCCCGCGCGAGCGCCAGGGCCTGATCGCGGAGGCGCGGGTCGCCATGGAACGCATGATCGCCGTGGTCGAGGCCCAGGGCGGCCGGGATTCCGGCTGATCCCGGCGCCGCGCTCGGGCGAAGCGACCAAGGGCCGGGTCCAAGACCTCCGCAACCGGCGCTGCGCGCCGATCGCCAACGGCAAATGCCGCCCGGGCTTCCCGGCGAACGTCCGGCGGCAGGCAAAGTCGGCGGCTCCCGGGCCGAACCCAGCCCCGCGCCAGGGGCCTGGGATCGACCCCGCGCCCGCACCTGGGCCTGAACCGGGCCCCGCGGCGGCG
>JBILNK010000012.1:0-41053 GCA_044375105.1 Planctomycetota bacterium | reverse complement strand
CTGAGAAAAAATCGACTCGGGCTGCGCCCGAGCGGTCAGACCAGCCTGTCAGCATGCCCTTGGGCCGCCATCCGGCGGCCGCAGAGGCTGGGATCGTCGCTGCGCGCCGATACCAGTTCGACGCCGCCACAGGGACCGACCGAAGCCTGCAACCGTGGCCCGAGCCGAGCCGAGCCGGGCTGGCTGCGGTCGTGCCGGTCTCTGCTGGAACGAGGCCCAGCGCCGAGCGCATCCTCCGCTATCGCGGCGGCTCAGGGCAGGAAGGACCGCAGACCCGTGTCGTCCGCGATCCACAGTCGGCCACGGGGGCACAGGGCGTTGGGCCTTTCCCAGGCTACGAAATGCCAGCGGCCGGCGCGGCTGATGGTGAAAGCATCGGGCTCATTGCCCCCGCGCCGGACCAAGTAGTGGTCGCTCAGCACTTCGATGCGCCACGGAGTCCAAGGATTCCCCAGCTCCGGCTCGTTGCCCGTTCCCCGCCGCAAGGCCACGTAGTGATCCCCGCGCTCGCTGGCGAGGGACCCATCGTCGAGCTCCGGGCCGCGCTCCAGGAGGCCGCGGGCAGAGCTGAGGGAGGGCGTAACCGAGTCCGACCAGGTAGCCACCTTGCCATCGGTGAACAGGGCTGCCACCCCGTTCTGGAGCGCTACCAGGCCGTCGGCGGGTGCGGCCGTGTGGGTCCAGGGACCCTCCAGGTCGCCGTCCGTCGCATCGATCACCCAGGCTTGTCCATCCTCCGAAAGCAGCAACATATGGCCGGGTCGACCCTGCAGGAAAACCGGGGTCCTGGCGATACCCGCCAAGGTATCCAGTTCTCGACGCCAGACCTCGTTGCCCTGGCTGTCGATCCGCTGAACCTGACCGAAACGGTCCGCCACGATCTGATCCCCTCCGATCGGAACAGGGATCGCTTCTATCTGACGCTGGGCTACCCAGAGCCGCTCGGGCTGCTTGTGAAGCGAGATCAGCAGGTCCTGCGGGCTGTCGACCTCGACCTTGACAGATTCGCAGCCCGGGTAGCTGAACTCGAGCCGCATGAAAGCGCCCATGTTCGATTCAATCGAGAAGGGCGTCGTGCGCTGAGAGCCGTCTGAAAGCCTGACACTGGCTCCCGGAGGGGAGCTTTGGACACGCCAGGGGAGGGGGCAGATGGCCGGGTTCAGCTTGGCGTCCTTCAGCTTCTGAATCGCGCCCTTGTGGTCTCCGGCGCGGGAAAGATTCAGAGCCTGTTCGAAGGCCTGGCGTTGAGACCGGACAACTTCGACCTCGGGAGCCAAGAATCCTGCCAAGCTCTCCGAGTTTTCGAGCTTGAGCAGCGCTTCGTATTGATCCAGTGCGCTGCTGAATTCGCCCGTGCGAGCATGAAAGCGGGCCGAAGAAAGCAGCTGCTCTTGTTGATTTTCGAGATCCCGGATACGCAGATCTGCCCGGTCCCGCGCCCGAGCGGAGATGCGTTTTGTCATGGATACGCTCAAGACCCCCAGTCGCTCGGCGAAGGGCAGGAAGCGATCCTTTTTGGTTTGGGACTTGGCATCGACAACGAGCTTGTCGATGCTGGCCAAGAGATTGCGCTCGGCGTCAAGTTCTTCTTCGGATGCGTGGACTGCGGGGTTGCGCCGCTCCGCTTCCTCTTCGCAGCGGTTGCCGAGCAGCGCAAGCAGGTCCTCGTGGCTGCCCCAGCCGCGCTTGTAAGAAATTGCCACGTCGGGTTTCTCGGGGAGGGCTACAACCCTGCGAAAGGCCTCGGCGAGATCGCCGCGGCGCACCTTGGCTTCAGTTTCATCGAAATGCGCGACCCAGGCTCCTGCGCGTTGTTCCTGGTCATCGGCATGGCGCTTGAATAGGCCTTCCCGCATGGTCTTGATGCGCTCGGAGTCGTCGCCTGGAAAGTAGCGCTCAAGCAGAGCCAGGGCCTGGGATGGGGTATGCAGCAGCTCGGTGATCTCGATCAGACGTTGCTCGCGCATCTGGTTGCGTTGGAACCAGATCACCCCCGAACCGGACAGGACCACGGCAAGCGCGGCCCCGATGGCGACGTTCCAGCGGTTCTTGGTCTTGCGCCGGAGCCGTTCTCTGGTCTCCAGCAGCATGCCGTTGGCGACCCGGTGGTTGGGCGCCGACTGGAGCAACGAGTAGAGCACCTGAGTGGCCTTCTCGAGTTCCTCGTGGACAAGCAGCTCCTGAGCCGCCTCGATCATCCAGTCGGAGCCCATGTCGAGCAGGCCTGCCTCGAGCAAGCGTGTGCCGAGCTCGATACGCGTTGTCAAGGAGTCCGGAGCGATCGCCGCAACGACCCTCAGGATACAGCGGGCACGGAAGTTCTGATCGTTCGCCAGGAAGCCGCGCGCCAAGCGCAGGAGCTCTGTCTCCGAGCCTTGATGCTCTTCCTTGGGCAGACGCGTGCGCAGGGCATGGAAGTGCAGCTTGGCCAGAACGCCACCCTGCGGGTGCTCAGCGAGTTCGCGCCAGCGATCCAGTTGGCTCTGGATATCCGAATCTAGGGCATCGAGCTTGCGGAACAGGGCCCGGGCCTGACGCATCCCGAGCAACTGGGTGGCGGACTGAAGCTGCCCCCCTTCCCAAGCGCTCCACAGCAACTGGGCTTCGGTGCGCAGCGGCGGACCTGCGGGGGCTGAGGCCAGCCAGGCGGTCAAGTGGTGAGCCGCCCGATCGAGACGCTGACCTTCGAGTTCGGCGTGGGCGAGAGCCAGCTGCTCGGTGGGGGTGCACAGGCGCAGGAGCTCTCGGCTGACGCCTTCGGCGCATAGTCCGCGGACCTGCCGGCATGGCCAACCCAGGCGGTCGGCGATCTCCATGACCGTCGAGCGGCCATCGATCTGGTCGAGGAGCGCGTTGGGATTTTCGCTGTGATCCTCCTCGCTGAGCAGGATCGGCACGTCGTCTGGACGGACCTGCACGCTCCCGGAGGCGTTCTCATCCGCGATGCGGGCATGCTCGAGCAGTAGGTACTCGACCGGCATTCCCTGACCCCAAGGGTTGGGGGGGGCGTCCTCTTTGTGGTGCCCGTCGTGGACGCCCCCGTGCATCGGCTGAGGCAGGTCCCCGGGCTCGAAGCGGAAGTGGACGTTTTGGGTGTCGAGCAGCTGGAAGAATGCCTCCCGACGTGCCGCCCTGGCGATGGCCTCGCGGCGCTCGACGTCGTAGGCCGGGTCGGGGGCGAAGCTGAAGGCCCGATCCGCGCGGGCACGCCAGATGTCCGGGTCCTCTTCGGGGTTGTCCAGTAGGAAGACGAGACCGTTCTCCAGGCCCAGGCGCAGGGACTGCTCGTTGCCGTAGAGCGTCAGGACGCCGTCCCTACCGCCGCGGGCCAGGCCTTGCAGCAGCTCACCCAGGCCGATTCCGGCTACATCTCCCTGGAAACTCATGGGTATCGATTCATTCGGACGAAGCGAGGCTCTGGCTAGTTCGGGGAAGTGGTCGGGGCACCCTTCCGCACGTGGGACGAGACCCTCGGTTTTTCGTCAGGACGCAGGGATGCGCTCAAGGGAAAGCTGTCGAGTCCGGCTTCCGTGGGGATCAGCGGGCTGTTCCGGCTTTCCAAGTGGGTCTGGGTTTCGAAACGGCTCGGTACGGATGGCTCTTCAGCGGGCCGATCCGGTTCGACCGTCGCGGCGCCGGCTCGTCAGCAGCGACGCCGACCTCTCCGGGCTCATGCATCGGCGCGATGTAAGCTCGTCTGTAGGGAAAGCTTTTCCACCCCACGGACCTCTGCTCAAGGGTCACAGGGAGCTCCGGGAACGGCCTCGCCGGCTGGCAATCGAGGCTGCTCGCATTGCAGCCGATACAAACGGGTCGGGCCCTTGCGCAGGGCGGTCCAATCGGCCCGCGCCACCGCAGGATAGACCCGCAGCTGTCCAGGCCTGGGTTGATCGTGTCCTGCATAATCCCGGGAATCCTCCGGAGTGCAGCGGCGTCGGGGAGGTTCAGGGACTCGCGCATGGCCCCGCAGGGGCGCTGTTCACGGCCTTGCTGAGGGGTTGACGCCTCGGGGGGGGCCAGGCAGCGGGCAGCCCTTCTGGCCGTTCCAGGCGGGTCGGCGGAACGCGTTGCCCCGCGCAACTTCCAAGCCTCGGTCGTCCTCTTCGCTTCCTTTGACCCCGGGGCTCCCCCGAGCCCCGTGATTCCGACGTGTATTTGGGGTTCTTGGGGACCCCTGATCTCCAACGGAGGTCTGTCCGGCTGTTTGCCGGGTTCGCTTGTCGGCCGACCTCCGCGGGGCTCCCCTGCGGGTCGAGCGGCGGCTTTGATCCGCGGTCCCGCGTCTCGGCGGGCAAGCCGTCCGAGGTATTCCTCGCACCGTCACGGTGTCATCCTGGGGATCGTCGCACCAGGCGCTGACGCAGGCGTTCCGCGTCGGCCGGACTGTCCAGGTCATCCAAGATTGCCTCGTCTTCGACCGCCAGCAGCCAGCAGGGGCGGGCCAAGGCGCGCAGTTCCTTCAGCGGACGGTCGGGTTCAAAATTCGCCAGCTCGGTCAGCAGCTCGCGGCCGATCAACACCGGGTGGCCGGCGCGCGGATCGTTCCCTGAGCCAGGGGCGAGGTAGGAGGGCGCGAGCCAGCCGCGCTCGGGGGCCCCCGCGGCTTCCCAGGCGCCACGCATGTTTCGGTGCGTGTGCGCCTGCACCAGTGGCACATCGACCGGCGCCACCAGGAAGTCGCGCCCCGGGAAGCGCTGCACGGCGAGCCGCAGTCCGCCCGTCCGACCCCGGGCCCACTCTGGGTTGTGGATCCTGGGGAGCTCCACGGGCAGCCCGGCTTCGATCCGCTCGGCGTCCGCGCCCAGCACCACCGCCCTTGGCCAGCCCCGGCCCGCGTCGAGGACGTGCTCCAGGGCCGTGCGGGGCCCCAGGCGGCACAGGGCCTTCGTCTGTCCGAGGCGCCGGCCCTGACCCGCGGCCAACACCACCAGCAGCGGCACCCCGCTCACAGCAGCAGCCGCTCGCAGGCAGCCTCTGCGCGCGCCAGGTCTTCGGTGCCCTCGACCAGGCAACGGCCGTCGGGAAACATCGTGAAGCGCAGATCTTCGTGGCGGAAGCTCAGCAGCGGACCGACTTGGCGCAGGTCCAGAGCCCCGCTGCGTCCCAGGCGTTCGAGCAGTCTCGGGCGGTCGGGAGCTTGCCCGCGGCCGGGCACCTGGACCGCGTTGCGACCGCACAAGGCCACAGGGCGAAGGTGCTCGGCCTGCTCGAAGAATTCGAAGCGCCCCGAGGCGCAGCAGGGGCAGCCGGGATCCCGCTGGGCGAGGAGCCGTGTCTGCTCGCCGCTCCAGACATCGGCGCTCACGAATCGACCCGCTGCCCCACCGCGCTGCTCCGGCTCGCCGCCCAGCCAGCGCAGGGCCAAAGCCGCCTGCCAGCCTGCGGCCACCAGGACAGCCGGCCCGAGCACGCCGCTGCTCTCGCAGGTTTCCAGCTGGCCCGGGGGCGGGGGCTCAGGGAACAGGCAGCGCAGGCAGGCGCTCGCCCCCGGCGCGATCAGCAGGGCCCGCGCCTGACTGCCGACGACCCCGGCGTGCACCCAGGGCTGGCCCTGGCGCACGCACCAATCGTTGAGCAGATAGCGGGTGCTGACGTTGTCGGTGCCATCGAGGACCAGATCGACGTCCGCCAGGCACTCGCCGAGCTGCGAGAGACCCAGATGCACGAGTTGCGCCTCGAGCTGGGTCGGCCCACCGGCGCGCCGCAGAGTTTCTATCGCGGCCAGCGCCTTGGGGGTGCGCTCTCGGGCGTGGCGTTCCTCGAATAGCACTTGCCTCGGCAGGTTGCTCTCGTCGACCAGATCGCGATCGATCAAGCGCAGGAAGCCGACCCCGGCGCGCGCCAAGGTGAGCGCCGCTGCGCCCCCCAAGGCGCCCACGCCGACGATCGCCACGCGGGAGCGCTCGAGCCGAGCCTGCCCAGCTGGTCCCAGCCCGGCGAAAGCCATTTGGCGCGTGAATCTGGCCGGCTGGGAAGATTGGTCCATCCTGGTTGCGGGGGCGGATGCCCGCAGACTGTGTCATAACTCCCTGCCTATCCGGCTCCAAGGTCGGGGCCGACCCGGCGGAGCCGCCGGTCGCCTCTGGTGGCCTGCACCGCTGCCGAGCGCCCAGGGCGGAGCAGGCCGGCCCTTCGCGCAGCGGCGATCGCGGGGTTGGCCCTAGGGCGGGCGCGGAGTGTTCCGGGGAGCCCGTTGACGCCGTGGGATCCAAAGGGGCCTGGAGATTCGCTCTTGGCCCCCATTTCGGGCGGGGGACGGCGGGGGCCGCCTCGCACGCGCCGCCTCGCACGCCCCACACCGCACGCGCCACGGTCGCCGGGCCATTCGGCTGACCAGCACCCCCTGCGAAACCGCCCGACGGATGCCCGGTGGGGTGAGCGAGGGGATTTGAACCCCCGACCCCGAGAACCACAATCTCGTGCTCTAACCGACTGAGCTACGCTCACCACCGGGCGGCTCGAGGCCGCCAGCAGGCTCGCAGAGAATGGCGAGGGGCCCTGCCCCTGTCAACGCCGGGATCCCGGGAAGGCCGTTGGAGCGGCCTGGGCCCGAATCCGGGGATAGTCTGTAGAGCCCCTCTCCGCGTCCCTTGCTCATGCTCTTCCGGCCCGGACTCCAAGCCCTGGGCCTGGCCCTGATCTGGGCCGGGCTGTCCGGTTGCCGCACGCCCCGGGTCGATGCCATGCCCCGTCTCGGCTGGCTCGAACTCGAGGGGGACTTCGCCGCCGGGGCGGGTGCTCCCGGCCAGCCCAACGATTTGGGGGCCCTGGGCCTCGGCGACCGGGAAGCCAGTCTGATGCCCCGCGTGGACTGGACCTCCGGCCGCTGGGACCACACCGTCGACTGGGTAGGTGCCCAGTACGCGGGTCAAGGGGAGGTGCAAAACGACTTCACCCTCGACGGGGTCACCTTTCCGCAGGGAAGCGCGATCGTCAGCGACCTCGAGTTCGGCGTCGCCCGCTGGCTGGCCACCTACGACGTGCTGGACCACGCGCACTGGACCCTGGGGCTCGGCGGAGGGCTCGGCATCTACTCGGTCGAGGCCCAGCTGTTCGACCCGTCCAGCACCGCTCAGACCGACACGGATCAGCTCGGAGCCGCCCCCAACCTGGCCCTGCGCGCCGGCTACGACTGGGGCGACGTCGACGTGGGGCTCCTGCTCGGCTGGCTGGGCTTTTCCTTGAGCGAGACCGAGATCCACTACCTCGATGCCGATCTCGGCCTGCGCTGGTTCCTGCGCGGACCCGAACGGGGCTGGAGTTCGGCTCTGGTCGCGGGCCTGCGCTGGGTGGACCTCGAAGCCAACTACCGCGAGGAGGGGTCCGACGAGCAAATCGATTGGAACACGCGCGTCTCAGGGCCCTATCTTGGCTTCTCGCTCGGTTTCTGATCCCGTCGGGCCACCGGATCAGACCTCAACTTCCCAAAGCTCTCTCCCGGTGGCCGGATAGGGGCAGAGCGGGATGCTGACCGGCTGGTCCGGCCGCTCGCTCGCCGTCCGGGGCGACTCCTGGTCTAGGTCGGTCAGAAGCGGCGCTGCCGCGGACCGGGGGAGGCCTGCCGGCCGGCGTCGTTCTGGCCGCCGGCGCTGGGCCCCTCGCGCATGGGGCGTGCACGACGGCGGGCCAGGGCCTCTGCGTAGGACTCGTTGACCAGCGGGCTCTCGTAGTCGCGGTACTTTTCGCGCAGCTCCGCCAGCTGGCGCGGCGAGGGGTCGGAGCCGAACAGGCCGCCTTCGTCCGCCAGCGCACCCTGGAAGTCGGCATACAAAGCCTTCAGCACCGGCCACCAATAGGGGGCCAGGGCCAGCAGGATCAGGAGCTTGATGAAGGTATCGAGGTTCACGGCAGGCGCCGGCGACGGGTCGGGTCCGCTTGGATCTTACCCATCGGCCTTTGGGGCGGGCCGGGAGCAGGCGGTCCGGCTACCTTGCGCCCATGCGTCCCGCCCGCTGCGTGTTCTTGAAACGGGGGCTCCTGCTCCCCGCCCTGCTGCTCATGAATCCGCTGGCTGCCGCCGCCGAGGCCGGCGCTGGAGGATCTGGGGGCGATCCAGCCCAGCGGCCAACACCGGCCTTCGCAGGCGCCCCAGCCGCCCCGCTCCCGCGGCCCGGCGGGCCCCCGACTTCCGGGGAACCGCTTTACCTGACCGCGCCGGAGGCCTCCGGCTACCAGCGCACCTCGCGTCTGGCGGAGGTGGAAGCGGCCCTGGCGGCCCTCGAGGCCTCGCCCTTCGGCGAGCGCTGTGAGCGCGCGACCTTGGGCTACAGCGCAGGGCGCGCGGACCAGGCTGAGCCCCTGCCGCTGCTCGCCCTGCGCATGTCCGACGGTCAGCCCGGCCGCCTGCGCGTGCTGGTCTTGGCCAACATCCACGGCGGCGAGGTCGAGGGCAAGGAGGCCAGCCTGATGCTGATGCGCGAGCTGGCCGAGGGACGCCATCCCGAGCTGCTCGGGCGCCTCGAGCTGCTCTGGCTGCCGGTCTACAACCCCGACGGCAACGAAGCCATCGGGCCCTGGAACCGGGTCGAGCAGAACGGACCGGAGCAGGGCGTGGGCGAGCGCGCCAACGGCCTGGGGCTCGACCTCAACCGCGACCTGATCAAGGCCGAGGCGCCGGAGACCCGCGCGCTGCTCGCAGCGCTCTTGGAGTTCGACCCACACCTGCTGCTGGACCTGCACACCACCAACGGCACCGACCACGCCTATCCGCTGACCTACGCCACGTCCCTGACACCCGGGCTCGACGCGGACCTGGCGGCCTACGCGGAGCAGCGCTTCCTGCCCGCGGTCGCCGCGCGCCTCGCCGCACAGGGCTACGCGACCTTTGACTATGGCAATCTCGAGACCCTGCAAGGGGGCGGGGAGGCCTGGCGCAGCTTCGATGCTCGCCCGCGCTTCCTGACCAACTACATCGGACTCCGCAACCGCATCCCGATCCTGAGCGAAGCCTTCAGCTACGCCGATTTCAAGCTGCGCATCGAGGTCACGCGGGCCTTCGTGCTGGCCTGCCTGCAGCGCGCCGCGCTCGAAGCGGAGGACATCCACCGGAGGATCGAAGCGGCGGATCGCCGAGCGATCGATCCATCCCAGGCGCTCTCCCTGCCGCTGGCCGTGGCGCTCGAAGCGCCCTGGCCCAAGACCGTTTGGCTGCAGAGGATCGAAGAACTCGAGCTGCGCCTCCCCGACGGCCGCACGGGCCGCCGTCGCCAGGCCACCTGGGAGCTCGAGCCGCGCCCGACGCTGGCCCAGGTGCGCTTCCGGGCCGAGACGCTGCGGTCGTTGCCGGCTGGCTGGGCGCTGGCCGAGCCGAGCGCCGCGCTGCTCGAGGCTCTGACCCTGCATGGCGTAGAGATGCGCCGGCTCGATCGCCCCTGGAGCGGGCGCAGCGAGCGTTTCCTGATCCGAGAGAGCCGCCAGGCTCTGCGCCCCTTCCAGGGGCATCGCGAACGCAGCGTGAGCGGAGCCTGGACTGCCGGCCGGGTCGATTTGCCCGCGGGAGCTCTGATCGTTCCGAGGAGCCAGCCCCGGGCCCGCCTGGCCGCCTGGCTGCTCGAGCCCGAAAGCCTCGATTCCCTGACCACCTGGAACCGATTCGATGCCGAACTCGAGCGCGACGCCAGCGTCCACCCGGTTCTGCGGCTACTCGAGCTGCCCGATTGAGGCTATCCGCCGAAGTCTCTGCGCTCCGCGCATCGATCAAGCCGTGAAGCGAGTCGTCCAGGCCGGCGGCCGCGCCGACGAACGAGACCGCAGGCGAGCGGCTCGAAGACGGTCTCGGCGCCCGCCGAGCCCAAACGATGCCAGGCCTGGCTCCTGCGAGGCGGCTCGCAGACAGGTGGACAGCCTGGTTTGACCAACCGTGCGCAGCCTCGCATGAAGAGCGCTGTGCTTCCTGACTCCCGGATGCGTCCAGAGTCTGCCCGCGACGCCCTGGGATTGGCACGCCCGCCAGGACTCGAACCTGGGACCGGCGGATTAGAAATCCGCTGCTCTATCCAGCTGAGCTACGGGCGCTTCCGTGAGACATGATAACGACGCGCAACGGGGCGGCGCAGGTCGGCCGAAAAGCGGGGAACCCCTTCGCTGCTCAGGCCCGCGGACGGCTCGAACGTCCCGGCTCAGACGCGCAGACGCAGGCTCGGGGTGCCGCCCAGATAGAGGCCGTGGCCGGCCGGCGCGTCCGGCCGATCCAGGCTCGAGCACTCGGCGAGGTGGATCCAGGCCGACACAGTCAGGCGTGAGGAAACCGTGCAGCAGAGCGGGGGGGGGCACCCAACGGATCTGGGGACCTCCCCCGATACAGGCTTCGCCGGTCCATGGGGTCCGCTGATGCGAGCAGGGGCTCTGCGGCGCTTGCCGGCCGACGCCGTGGCGGCAGGTCCTCCTGCGGCCCGGGGCCTTCTACCCGGAGCGGCGTCGGCGGCGGAGGGTGACCGGCGGCCGCGTTCGGGTCGGATCTGACCTGGGGCGGCCGGCATAGGCAGGGCCTAGCGGCCGGCGGCCCCTGGGCCGCAGAGCGACGGGGGCCTGGCGAGACGCCTCCCCAGCCGGTTCCAAAGCCGCCCGCCGCGCGGCGGCAGGGTCGGGGAGATGGGACTCGAACCCACGACTCGTAGCACCCAAAGCTACGCCTCTACCAACTGAGGTACTCCCCGGCGGAGCCTAGTCTAGCGCCTTCTCGCCGGGCCCGGCAGGCGCTCTCCGGCTGCCTGGGGCCCGGACTCGGATTCCGGGGGCTGGGACGGTGATCCTCCGGTAGGGAGGCGAAGCGACGCCCGGAGCCGCCCTCGGGCGGGATCCGAGAGGTCGTGACCTACCGCGGGGCTGCTACCCTCTGCACCTTCGCAACCTCGAGTTCTCTCCCATGAAGGTCCTGGTGGTCGGCGGCGGCGGCCGCGAACACGCCCTGTGCTGGAAGCTGGCCCGTTCGCCGCGGGTCAGCGAGGTGCTGTGTGCCCCGGGCAACCCGGGAACTGCGCAGGTCGGCCGCAATCTGCCGGTGGCGGCCAACGACCTGGACGGGCTCGTGCGGGCGGCCGTGCAGGAGCAGGTCGGCCTGGTCGTGGTGGGCCCCGAGGATCCGCTGTGCGCGGGCTTGGCCGATCGCCTGCGCGCCAAGGGCATCGCCGTGTTCGGCCCGGGAGCCTCCGGGGCGCGCCTCGAGGGCAGCAAGATGTTCACCAAGGAGCTGCTCGAGCGCCATCGCATCCCCACGGCTGCCTGGCGCCGCTTCGATCGCTCGGGTTTGGCCAAGAGCTATCTGGAAACGGTCAAGACCTGGCCGCAGGTGGTCAAGGCCGACGGGCTGGCCGCAGGCAAGGGGGTCTTCATCTGCAAGGACCTGGCCGAGGCTCGCGCGGCCGTGGACGCCCTGATGGAGGAGAAGCGCCTGGGGGAAGCCGGCTTGCGCATCGTGATCGAGGAATTCCTGGAGGGCCAGGAGGTCTCCGTGATGGCGCTCACCGACGGCCACACCCTGCTGATGCTCGAGCCCGCGGTCGACCACAAGCAGGTCGGCGAGGGCGACACCGGCCCGAACACGGGCGGCATGGGCGTGGTGGCCCCGGCACCCTTCGTGGGCAAGCGCTTGGCCCTGGCCATCGAACAGCGCGTGTTCCTGCCCCTGCTGCACGCCCTCAATCTGGAGGAAATTCCTTTCCGCGGGGTGCTCTTCGCCGGCCTGATGGTCAGCGACGCGGGCCCCAAGGTGCTCGAGTTCAACGTCCGTTTCGGCGACCCGGAAACCCAGGCGATCCTGCGTCGGCTCGAGAGCGACCTGTTCCCGTACCTCTTGGCCACGGCGGAAGGCAAGCTCGAGGAGCAGGAGCCGCCGCGCTGGAGCCCGGGTGTCTCGGTCTGTGTGGTGGGCTGCGCTGCTGGCTATCCAGGGGAGGTGCGCCGCGGGGACCCGATCACCGGGCTCGAACGGCTCGACGGGGACCCGCGCGCGGTGCTGTTCCAGGCCGGAACCAAACAGGAGGGGCGCCACGTGGTCACCAGCGGCGGCCGGGTGCTGTGCGCCACCGGCAGCGGCGAGGATCTCGAACAGGCCCGCGAGCAGGCCTACGGTCTGCTGAAGCGGGTGCACTTCGCCGGGCTCTTTTTCCGCCGCGACATCGGCCAGCGCCCCGTGCGAGCGCTTTGACCGGCCGCTCGGATTCCGTCCGATCCTGATCGAGACCGCCCCCCCAGACCGAGTCCTCGAATCGCCCCAAGAGCGCCACTCTCCGAGGCGCAGAACAGCGAGCCTGCTCGAAAGCGCCGCCGAAACCGCCCCCGTACCCCTTCGCCCTCCGCGACCGACTTTCGCCAGCGCACCGATGCCCCAAGAACGCCTGCGCAAGGCCTTCGCTGCCTACTTGGAGGGCCAGGGCCTCAAGTTCACGCCTCAACGCCAGCGCATCTTCGATCGCGCCTTCCGCACCCACGACCACTTCTCGGCCGAAACTTTGTTTGCCTGGCTCTCCGGCGATCCCGGGCCGAGGGTCTCGCGGGCCACGGTCTATCGCACTTTGGCTCTGCTGGTCGAGGGCGGATTCATGGAGAGCCTGGACGTGGGCAAGGGCGAGCTGGTCTATGAGCACATCGCTGGACACAAGCACCACGATCACATGGTCTGCGTCTCGTGCGGGCGCATCGAAGAATTCTCCGACAGCGAGATCGAGCGCTTGCAGCTCGCCGCCGCCCAGCAAAAGGGCTTCGTGATGGTCGACCACGACCTGCGCCTGTTCGGCTATTGCCGGGTGTGCGTCAAGAAGGGCCTCTGCCCCCTGGTGCCGCCTGGCCAGGTCGAAGGGACGGCGCTGCCCAGCCCCGAGGCCGGCTGGTCCAAGCCCTACGGGGTGCGCTTGCCAGGCCGCGCGCGGCGGGGGCCCACGGAGAGTCCGAACTCGCCGGCCAAGCCTGAAGGCTGAGAACGCGTTCCGCTGGGGCGCGGATCCCGGCCGGCGGCGGATCACCGAATCGGCGCTCCGCTACGCGCCGGGCCACTGCAGCCGATGGATAGTGGCGCGAAGGCATAGGCACAGGCGGGCGCTCCTCACTGGGCCCAGCCCCGGTCGATCGCTCTTTGCGCTGTTGTTTTGGCGGTTCGCTCAGCCGACCGAGCCATCGGGAGCGCTCAATCGAGCGGACCGTTGCGCTCTGCGAGCCGCGCCAGCAGCGTGTTGAGGACCCGCTCGGCGGTGCTGCCGTCGGAGAAACCGAGCTTCTTGGCGCGCACCTTGATCGTCGTGCGGCCCAGGTCGTACGCCAGCACTTCGATCGTGACCTGGGCGCCATCGACCTTGCCGAACAAAGTGCGCGGGAAGTCCTCGACCTCCAGGGGGATCGAGGACAGGATCCCGAAGACGTCCTTGGCGACGAACCAGACCTCCTCCACGTCCAGCCGCACCAGGCTCGAATAGACATCGGTCCCCGACATCTCGCGGGCCACCAGCACCCCGGCCCCGGCGCCGACGGCCGCCGCCAGGCAGCCGGACAGGGGCATCAGCAGGCCGAGGCCGGCGACCGCGACCAGCAGCAGCGCCGGGCGCCTGCGGATCGGGGCGCGGGAGTCGATTGGTTCTTCGAGCACGGAGGACACGCTGTGAACAGGCTGGCGCGGACGGCGACTCCAGGGAAGGGCCGGCAGCGTTCAGGCCCCCGTAGGGGAGCCAGATCGGGAATCGGGCCAAGCGGCAGGCCAGGGAGCCGGCTGGCGGGGCGGAGCTTGCTGGCTGGCTCAGGCCCGCGGGAAACCGAGGCGGCACAACGGCATCCGCTCCCTTACAGCGGCAAGATCTGGGCGCTTCATGCGCTGGCCGCCGAGACCAGCCCGCGGAAGAAGGCCAGCCCTTCGCCCTCGCTGCGGCCGGGCTGCCGAGTCCAGGTGGGGTGGTGCCAGGGCGCCACGTTGCGCTCGGGGTGGGGCATCAGCCCCAGCACGCGGCCGGTTGCGTCGCACAGGCCCGCGATGGCCGCGGTCGAGCCGTTGGGGAGCTCTGGATAGGTCGGCGTGCCCCCCGCGGCCGTCACATAGCGGAGGGCGACCTGACCGCTGGCCTCGAGCCGCTCCAACGCGCCCGGCGCGAGCGCCAGCCGTCCCTCTCCGTGGGCCACCGGGCAGGGCCAGATGCCGGTCGGCAGCCAGGTCGCACGGGAGGCCTCGGTGCGCAGGTGGACCCAGCGGCACTCGTAATGGTTGGAGGTGTTGTCGATCAGGGCGATCGTGCGTTGGTCGGGCTGGCGTGGGAATCCTTCGAGCAGGCCCAGCTCGCTCAGCACCTGGAAGCCGTTGCAGATGCCGAGCACGAAACCGCCGCGGGCCACGTGCTCGGACAGCGGCTCGTAGAGATCCTGGCGCAGGCGCGCGGCGAAGAGCCGCCCGGCGGCCACGTTGTCGCCGAAGCTGAACCCGCCGGGGATCACCAGCAGGCGCGCGCTGGAGAGCTCGCGCGGCGCGGCCACCAGCTGGTTGAGATGCACGATGCGCGGCAGAGCCCCCGCCTGCTCCAGGGCGCGGGCCGTCTCCAGCTCGCAGTTGGTGCCCGCGGCGCGCAGGATCAAGGCGGTCGGGGGGGCCTTCACCGAACGAGGTTTTGTGCTGAGGGCGGTCACGTGGAGGAGGGCAGCGAGGGCGGGTCGTTCGGTAGGGGGGGGGCTCGGCGGCAGCCAGTGCGGCGGGGCGGATCAACCGGCGAAGCCCGAGCGGTGGGCCTGGCGCAGGCGCTCGATGGGCACTTCGAACCAGCTCTCGCCGCGGCGGGAGAGCACGCGCAGCACGGGCTCGTGCAGCACGCGCCCCACGCGCGCGAGTGGCAAGCCCTCGAAGCGATGCTCGAATTCTTGGGCGTTTTCGGCCGCGACCTCGACCAGGAAGCGGGTCGGGGACTCGGAGAACAGCGCCACCGTGTCCGCGTCCGCACCGGCCGCTTCGGCCGCTTCCGGAGTCCAGATGTCCACCTGCTTGAGCTCCAGCTCCAGGCCCAGCCCGCCGGCGAAGGCCATCTCCGCCGCGGCGGGGGCCAGACCGCCTTCCGACAGGTCGTGGCAAGCCAGGACCAGGCCGTGGGCCAAGCCCCCGTGGAGCGCGCGCAGGAGGCGCGGCGCGAGCACCAGATCGGGCCGCGGCACGCGGCCTCCGGCCTGCCCCAGCAGTTCGAAGTAGGTCGAACCGCCGAACTCCGCGCGGGTGCGCCCGACCAGGTAGAGCAGGCTGCCGGGCTGCTTGAGGTCCATGGTCTGGGCACGGCCGATGTCGGGCACGGGCGCGATGGCCGTGATCAGCAGGGTCGGGGGGATCGCCAGGGTTTCGCCGCCCACCCTGTATTCATTGTTGAGGCTGTCCTTGCCGGAGATGAAGGGCGTGCGATAGGCGATGGCTGCGTCGTAGCAGCCCCGCGCCGTCAGCACCATGGCCCCCATGCGGTCGGGCTTGTCGCAATTGCCCCAGGAGAAATTGTCGAGGATCGAGGCCTGATCGGGATCGGCGCCGACCGCGACCGCGTTGCGCAGCGCCTCGTCGATGGCGCACAGAGCCATGGCGTAGGGATCCAGCAGGCCATAGCTGGGGTTCGCGCCGCAGGCGATCGCCAGGCCCCGGCGGGAGCCGGCCAAGGGCTGGATCACCGCCGCATCGCCCGGGCCGTCGCCATGGATGCCCACCAAGGGCTTGATCACGGAGGTGCCCTGCACCTCGTGGTCGTATTGGCGCACGATCCACTCGCGGCTCGAGAGGTTCGGTGCGCCCAGCAGGCGCAGCAGCAGGCCAGCCGGATCGTCGCAGCGCGCGACGCCGGGGTCGACGGCGCGCGGGGCCTCGAAGCGGGCGCGGCGCACCGGGCGCGGTGTGCCCTTGTGCAGGAAGCGCATGTCCAGGTCGCCGACCAGCTGGCCCTGATCGAAAATCTGCAATCGTCCGGTGTCGGTGAACTCGCCGATCACGCTGGCTTCCACGTCCTCACCGGCGAAAAGGGCCAGGAGTTCCGCGAGCTTTTCCGGGGGCACCGCCAGGACCATGCGCTCCTGGGCTTCGCTGATCCAGACTTCATGGCTCGAAAGCCCCGGGTACTTGAGCGGCACGCTGTCGAGATGGACTCGGGCGCCACCGTGTTCGCCCATCTCGCCGACCGCCGAGCTGTAGCCCCCGGCCCCGCAATCGGTCACCGCCCGGTACAGGCCGCGATCGCGAGCTGCCAGCAGGCAGTCGAGCACGCCCTTTTCTGCGATCGGGTTGCCGATTTGGACCGCGTGGCTCGACTCGGTCTCGCTGTGCTCGGAGAGTTCCAGCGAGGAGAAGGTGGCGCCGTGGATGCCATCGCGGCCAGTGCGGCCTCCGACGCTGACGATCAGGTCTCCGGGCTCGACGCGTTTGTCGACCATCCGCTTGGGGATCAGGCCCACCGTGCCCGCATAGACCAGCGGATTGGCGGTGTAGCCGCGATGGAACCAAACACCTCCATTGACGGTCGGGATACCCATGCAGTTGCCGTAGTCGCGCACTCCGGCCACGACCCCGCGCAGGACCCGGCGCGGATGCAGGCTCCCCTTGGGCAGCTGACCCTCGGGCAGGTCCGGAGGGCCGACGAAGAAGGCGTTGGTGTTGGCGATCGGTTTGGCGCCCAGGCCAGCGCCCAGCACGTCGCGGATGACCCCGCCGATCCCGGTGCCCGCACCGCCGTAGGGGTCGATGGCGGAGGGGTGGTTGTGGGTCTCGACCTTGATGCATACCGCCCAGTCGCCTTCGAAGGCCACGATGCCCGCGTTGTCCTTGAAGACGCTCAGGCAATAGTCGCGTGCCAGCCGCTCGGTGGCGGCCACGATGGTGGCCTTGAGCAGATTGTCGATGCGCTCGACCTGCAGGCGGCCCTGCGAGTCGACGCTCTCGTAGTCGACCACGCCCGTCAGGGTCTTGTGCTTGCAGTGTTCGCTCCAGGTCTGGGCGATGGTCTCGAGCTCGGCCGCACTCGGCTCGCGCTCCAGGGCACGGTAATGGGCCTGCACGGCCAGCATCTCCACCAGGTTCAGGCTCAGCTGTCCGCGACGGCTGAGCTCCATCAGGCCCGGCTCATCGAGCCCGAGCAGCGCCACTTCGACCCGCCCCCGGCGCCCCGCTCCGCTCGGCAGGCCGAAGGGCAGCCCTTCGCTGTCCACGCCCACCCGTTCGATGGTCTCGTTGGCCAAGGCCCGGCGGGCCAGCTCAGCCAAGGCTTCCGTGGACACGGGCCCGTAGACTTCGTAGACCCGGAAGGTGGCCACCTGGGCTTCCTCCTGGGGCAGGGAGATCCCGAGCTTCGGCAGCATCCGAGCCACGGATTGGGCCACCGGGTCCATCACCCCGGGCAGGGCCGCCGCCACCAGGCGCCGGGCTCCCTTGGGGACCTCCGGGGCCTGTCCGGGTGCGAACAGGCGCACCTGGTCGACCACCGGGTCGCTGAGCACCTCGCGCGCCAGGCGCTCGGCCTGGCCCCGCTCGAGGCGCGGACTCAGCAGATAGCCCCGTCCGAAGCGCACCCGCTCGAAGCCTCCGAGACCCAGTTCGCGGGCCACGGACAGGGCTTGGGCGCCGCGGGGATCGTCCCAGCGATCGGCGCGGTACACCTCGACGCGCCAGGCGTGGGGGAGGTCCGCCCGCTCGGCGGGGCTGCGATGGGCCCCGCGGTCCGAGGCGGCGGAATCCGGGGCTGCGGGGCGCGTCGGTCGCTGCTGCACGATGGGGGGCAGCCACGGACGTTCAGGGGCCCGGTTCCCGCGGCGGTCCACCGGCGACATCCGGGGGCTCTCGGCGGCGGGTCGGCTGGGCCCGGGTCTCCCCGGGGCTGGACCTGCGGATGGTACAACGAAAGGGCTTCGGCCGTATCGCGGCCGGGGCGACCCCTGCCTGAGGAGCATTTCCGTTGAGCAAGTCCGAATCGAACCGGGAGGCCGCCGGCGGCCTGAGCTTCGAACGCAAGATCCGCGAGATGGAGGCCAAGCTGCGCGAGCTGCGCGAGCTAGCCCCCAGCACCCATCTGGACGTCTCCAGCGAGATCCAGGCCCTCGAAAACCAGCTGCAGGAGATGCTGGCCAAGACCTACGCCGAGCTGACCCCCTGGGAGCGGGTCAACGTGGCGCGCCACGCCGAACGCCCGGTCGCCTCCGACTACATCTCGACCATCCTGGACCAGTGGCTCGAGCTCAAGGGCGACCGCGTCTACGGGGATGACCGGGCCATGGTCACGGGGCTGGCGCGCATGGGCGAGCGGCGCTTCATGCTGATCGCTCACCGCAAGGGGCGCACCACCAAGGAGCGCATGGAGTGCAACTTCGGTTGCGCGCATCCCGAGGGCTATCGCAAGGCCTGGCGCAAGATGAAGCTGGCCGAAAAGATGGGCCTGCCGATCGTCTCCCTGGTCAACACCCCCGGGGCCTACCCGGGCATCGGCGCCGAGGAGCGCGGCCAGGCCTTGGCGATCGCAGAGAACATCCTGGGCATGTTCGGCCTGCAGGTGCCGATCGTCGTGCTGGTGATCGGCGAGGGCGGCTCGGGCGGCGCCCTGGGCATCGGGGTGGGCGACCGGATCTTGATGCTCGAGCACGCGTACTACTCCGTGATCAGTCCGGAGGGCTGTGCGGCGATCCTGTGGAAGAGCGGCGAGCGCTCGCCCGAGGCGGCTGAAGCGCTCAAGCTGACCGCGCCGGACCTGGCCGGGCTCGGGATCATCGACGAGATCGTGCCCGAGCCCCTGGGCGGGGCCCACCGCGATCGTCAGGCCGCCATGCAGACCGTGCGGGCCACGCTCCTGCGGCACCTGGACGAGCTCGATCGCGTGCCCGTCGAGCAGCTTTTGGCCCAGCGGCGCGAGAAGTTCCGGCGCATGGCCTCGATCGAGGGCCGCTTCCCGGTCTTGAGCTGACCCTCCCGCGGGCAGCCCGGCCGCAGCCCCGGTGCCTGCTTCGGCGGGAAGGGGGCGGCTCGGGACGCCCTAGGGCGCCTTCTGATGTCCTTGGTTCAGAGCTCCAAGCCGCACCCCTTCTGGGGCGGACCAGCCCGGCCGGATGTCCTTCCCCCGCTTCAGGGCCTGGGAAGGAGCCGGAAGGGCTTTCCGGAGCCCTGACAGCCACGAAGTCCGCGCCAACCTCCGACCAGGCAGCCCGTAGCGCGGCGCTATGATCGGACCAGAGCGACGCCCAGCGCCCCGCCAGGGCAGCCGGCAGTTCGCTGCGGCCCATTCGGCCGCCTCGAGCCGCGCCCGGGAGGGTAGCCCCCTGAAGCGACCCCAAGATTCCCTTCGCCCCTCGGGCGCCGCCGAGGCCAGCGAGGTCTCCGACCACGATCTGATCCGCGCCGCCCAGCGCGGCGAGGAGTGGGGCTTCCGGGGCCTGGTCGAGCGGCACCAAGGCCGCGCTTTCCGGGTCGCCCGGCACATGGTCGGCAACCGGGACGACGCCCAGGACCTGGCGCAGGAGGCTTTCCTGCGGGTGTTCCGCAGCCTGGAGCGCTTCGACTTCCAGCACGAATTCACCACCTGGCTCTATCGCATCGTCAACAACCTGGCCATCGACCACCTGCGCAAACGCCGCCCGCTGTCGGGAGCCGGGGGCGATGAGGACGACGAAGCCGGCCTGCCCGAAGTCGTCGACGAGCAGCAACCCGGCCCCTCGGCCGGTCTCGAGGGCGAGGAGCTGGCCCGCGGGGTGCGCGAGTGCATCGAGCGCCTGCCGGCCCATTTCCGCTCGGTCCTGGCCCTGCGCGAACTCGAGGGCCTGCCCTGCACCGAGATCGCCCGCATCGTGGGCGCCACCCACGTGACCGTGCGCTGGCGTCTCCACCGCGCCCGCAAGCTGTTCCAGGAGGAATGGGAGCGGCGCGAGCGCCTCGGGGGCCAATCCGCCGATGCCCCGCGGGGGCCTTTGGGCGGCGACTCCCTGGAGCAACCCGAGGAGGCGCTGCCTTGAGCGTTGACGGGCCCCTCCCTTTGCCCGGGTCCAGTCCGGCTGGCGTTGGCCGGGCCCTCCGGCTCCCCGGCCCCAGCGAGCTTCCCGAGGCTTGCTTCCAACTCTGCGGGCCGGCGTCCGTTCCCTGCGTCCGGGGGCGCCCCGGCTTCCCCCCTGCCTCCCCGGTCCGGTTTTCCCCCCCTTAGCAGCCCTGCATCGTGACCCACGCACCCGAACGCAATAGCCCCGAGGAGTGCCAGCGCCTCGAAGCGGTGCTGCACCTGGTGATCGGCAGCGACCTCGACGAGGGAGAGCTCGAGTCGGCCCGCGCCCATCTGGCCGGCTGCGAGGCCTGCGCTGCCCTGGCCCGCCGCGCCCGCCGCGCTCGCCAGGTCTATTTCGAACAGGCCGCCAGCGACGGGATCGAGGCTCCGAATCTGTGGCCGCGCTTGGCCGCGGAGCTGACCGCTGCCGGGCTCCTCGGCCAGGTCCGCGCCCCGGACTCCGAGCGCGCGGACCCGCTGCCCCGGCAGCTCTCGGCGATGGCGCAGGAGCCCGAACCGACCCGGCCCGCTCCCGTGGGCGCTGGGATGGGGGCCGGCAGCGCCGCTCTAGGGCCGAAGGGGACCCGCCCCGGCCCCGCCGATCCGTTCCCTGGCCTGGGCGCCCGGGGGTGGCGCCGGGCTGCCTTCGGCCTGGTAGGGGGCGGCATCGCGGCCGCTGCGTTGCTCTACGCCTCCGGTCTCCTGGGCCCGGCCCGGCCCAAGGACACGGGCCTGCCCGTCGGGCAGGTTGCAGATCGGACCCCGGCCGAGGGGACGGCGTCCGGATTCCTGCCCCAGGCCCCCGATCCCGTGGCCTCGCCGGATCTGCCCGCGTCGGACGTCGCCGAGGCGCCCCGCGCCGGAGGCTTGAGGCCAATACCGGCCTCGGAGCGCCTCCGCCTGGCGGCCCAGGGCTTCGAATACCTCGAGATGCTGCCCGGCGCGGACGCGCGGCAGTCGGGCCGCGAGACCTTGGTCAACCTCAGCTATCCGCGTTGAGAGCCTGAAGGACGATCGACTCGGGCGCTGCTTAGGCCGGCGAGCGGGCCGGCTGCGGGCTGCGGGATTGCGCAGAGCAGGCTAGAGCAGGCTAGGGCAGGCTAGGGCAGGCTAGGGCAGGCTAGGGCAACCTGGCCTCGGCGTCGTAGCGCAGCTGCCAAGCCTTGCGGATGTCTGGATCCTCCAGGGGCTTGTCCGAGCGGCGCACGAATTCCAGGGCGTCGTCTATGGCCGCCTGGTAGTTGCCCAGGTCGTACTGCACCTGGGCGCGCCGGCTGTAGGCGACCTCGTTGTTCGGGGTCAGTTGGATGATCCGATCGAGGTGGGCCAGGGCGGCGGCCGGTTTCTGGCGCGAGTTCTCGATCGAATAAGCCAGCCAGCGCGTCTCGACCAGCAGGTTGCGGGTCTCGCGGGAGCGCACGCGCAGGCGCTCGTCCCGGGCCGCATCCGGCTGACCGGCGGGGCTCGACAGGGTGCGGGCGATGGCCTCGAGCTCGGCCTCGGCCAGCTGGATCAAGCGGTCGGAGTGCTTGGAGGCCTCCTCATAGCGGCCCATCAAGGCGTTCGTGCGCTGCAGCCCGTTCAGGGCGCGCAATTCCTCCGGGTCGAACGCCAGGGCGGTCTCGAAGGACTTCGCGGCCTCTTCCCAGAGCCGGTTGGCCTCCTCGCGGAGACGTTTGATCTCCGCCGGTGCGTTGCCCTTGGGCGCCGCCCGATCGCCGCGCTCGATGGCCTCGGCCGTCTCCCGATGGACCAGGCCCAGGCGCTCGAGGGTCTGGCCCAGTCCGATCGCGGCGCGGGGCTCCTTCTTGATGTCGAAGCCTTCGAAGACCAGCTTGGCCTTGAGCAGGCTCTCCGTGTCGCCCCGGCGCAGCTTGACCTGGCCGAGAAGCAGGCGCAGCTCCTTGTCGTCGCGATCGAGCTCGAGCCCCCGCAGGGCCTGGTCTTCGGCGCGGCCGATCTCGCCGACCTGGAAGTAGTAGCTGCCGAGCTCGCGGCGGGTGGAGATCTGTTGCTCGCGGCTGAGCTTGTCCTTGGAGGAGCTGCAGGCCGCCAGGCAGAGGCCCATGGCCAGGGCGGCCCAAGGGCGAAGGGACAGGGCAAGCGAGGGGGGGAGCGAGGGGCGCATGGCGTTGGGTCAGGGACCAGCTTCTACCCCGTGGGACGGCGGTGCAACCGGGGCGGTGCAACAAATCGAACTGCAAGCTCGGCGCGAGGCCGAGCGGGTCGATGCCCGAGGGGCAGCAGGAGGAGGAGCCGGGCCGGCCCCGGGCGATGGGGGCTCCGGGGGGGGCTTCGGCAGCGCACGAAACCCCGCGTACGGAGCCCGGATGCGGGGCAGAGGGGCAGCTGTCCGGCGCGGCCGACTGCCCGGCGGGAGCCGAGCCGCTTGGGCCGCTCGCGACCGGCCCAGCAAAGGCTGGCGGGGTGGCGGGGTGGCGGGGTGCAGGCGAGCTCGGTCCCCGGGGACCTCGCAGCTCAGTCGCAGCTCAGTCGCGGTTCTCGAGCAGGCGCGCGAGCCGCTCGGGCTCGATGCGCACGGCGCGGGTCTTGCCGCCCGACAGGGTCACCAGGCCCGCTGGTGCCCCGCGGGGTTTGTGGACTTGCTTGCGGGGCGCCAGGTGGATGTTGACCCGTGTGGAGGCGCTGAGGGGCGAAAAATGGGCTGCCAGGTGGCAAGCGTCGAGCACGTCCTCCGGATGAGCCTCCGCGTCCTTGCGTTGCCGCAGGATCACGTGGCTGCCGGGCGAATCGGCGGTGTGCAGCCAGAGGTCGTTGCCGCGCGCCACCTTGAAGGTCAGTTCGTCGTTGTCCTTGGCGTTGCGTCCCACCAGGATCTCTCCACCGGCCAGGCCCGTGAAGCGGCGGTAGGGCAGCCGAGGAGCCGGGGCTTGGGCGCGTTTGCCGCGCTCGAGCACCAAGGGTTCGAGCAGCCCCGCGGCCACGCTGCGGGCTTCGATTTCGGCCGGCTCCGCGCCGGCGCTCAGTTCGGCCAGCAGGCGGGTCAGCTGATCCAACTGCTGCCCCGCGCGCTCGGCTTCGCGGTCCAGCTCGCCCAGGCTGCGCTCGAGCTTGTGATAGCGCTTGAAGACCCGCTCGACGTTTTCCTGGGGCGAGAGCTTCTGATCCAGCTCGATGCGCCGCGGGGCGCCGTCGGCGAACCAATCGGCCAGCTCGACGGAGGTCTGGCCCCGGCGCAGACTGCCCAGGGCGGCCTTCAGCAGCTCGCCGTCCTGGCGCACCCGTTCGGCCCCCTCGGCCGCTTGGCGACGTTGGGCCAGTCCCGCCTGGGTCGAGCGCGCCCGGGCCAGCCGGCGCTCGAGGCGATCGGAGAGAGCCTTGGCCTCGCGGGCGCGGTCGGCCCCCTCGACCAAGCCGCCCAGGACCCGCTCGACCAGCAGGGATAGGGGCGCGGCGGGGTCGGGCTCCACCCGCTGGCCCAGGTCCGCAGGCCCCGCCGCGGCGCCGGCTGCCAGGGGCGTCAGCAGCGACGCCAAACCGGGCTCGGCACCCCCTGGGACGCCGGCACGGGCTTGGCCCGGGGGCGGGGCCCAGGGCTGGCCCAGGACCAGGCGCGGCGCCCGGTTCGGCGTGGCAGGCGCTTCGACGAGCACGGCCAGGAGCCGTTCTGAGCCGTCCAGCAGGCACAGGTTGGCGTGGCGCCCGGTCAGCTCGAGCACCAGCGCTCGGCGCTCGCCTCCCGCGGTCTCGAAACGCAAGAGGGCCAGGCGATCCTGCCTTGGCTGGTCGAGGCCGATCAGCCGCGCGCCGGCCAGAGCGCCTGCCAGGCGCACGAAAAAGGGCCCGATCGGGCCGGGGTGGCGTTCGAAGCGTCCCTGCTGCAGGTGCAGCCGCGGACCATCGGCGGAGGCCGAGAT
This sequence comes from Planctomycetota bacterium, assembly GCA_044375105.1. Taxonomy (GTDB): domain Bacteria; phylum Planctomycetota; class UBA1135; order UBA1135; genus JBIKLM01. The sequence continues at coordinate 17,235 of JBILNK010000012.1, read as the reverse complement.
GCGCAGCAAGCGGCGGCGCTGCCCCGGCTGGGCGGCGAAGACCAGCACCAGATCGCGCGGCGGCAGGGCCTCGAGAGCCTGCACGGTCTGGCCCTCGAGCAGGGGACGCAGCTCGGCGAGCAGCTCGCCGAGGTGGGCTGCGGTCAGCTGGACCATCGCAGGTCAGGCTGGGCCCCCGAGGCGCCGCCGGCGGGCTGCGGCGACGCGCTCCGGCGTCGCCGGGCCGGGCTGAGCGCCAGCGATCCCGGCGAAGAGCGCCCGGCCGTGGCGTCCCAGGCCGAAGGGGCTTCGGCGCTCAACGCTCTTCGTCGCTGTAGACCCAGTTGAAACCGGCGCTCTTCCATTCGATCAGCTCGCCGGGTTCGCCGAAGAACAACGCCAGCTCCTTGAGCGCGGCTTCCGGGCTGTCGGAGCCATGCACCAGGTTGTTCGAAAAGGACAGCCCGAAATCGCCGCGGATCGTCCCGGGCGCCGCTTCGGCCGCGTTGGTCTTGCCCATCAGTCCGCGCACCACGTTGATGGCCTGCTTGCCTTCGAGCGCCAGGGCCACGACCGGGCCGGAGCCCATGAAGCCCACCAGGGCCGGGAAGAAGGGCCGGGCCTTGTGGGCCTCGTAATGGCGCTCGAGCAGGGCGCGCGGGAAGACGCGCATCTTGAGGCCGACCACCTGCAGGCCTTTTTCTTCGAAGCGCTGCAGGATGCGGCCGATCAGGCCCCGTTGGACGGCGTCGGGTTTGAGCAGGACGAGGGTGCGTTCCATGGTGCGGGCGTGGCTTGTGCAGAGGGAGCGCCGGGGCGCTCAGGGGGAAATGGGGCCCTCGCTGCCGGGGCCGGTGCACAGGAGCTCCGGCTGGGATCGGCCTGGGGGGGGGCGTGGCGTCGCCCGGGTCCTCCCCGGGCAGCCCGGTAGACTAGCTTGCGGCGCCTCGGGGGCGCGCGTCTGGGCCGCGGCATTTCGAGCCACAGGTCCTGCGGCCTTTCGGGGCAACGGGACCCGCTGCTGGTTCCTGGGATGAGTCCTCGAAATCATCCGGGAGGCGGCTGGGGCAGGTGCGGCGGCCCGATCCAGGCAGGGGCCGTCCGATACCTCAACCGAAAATCCACTCCGGCCGCACCCGAGCCGCAAGCCAAAGCTGTCAGCACGCCTCTGGTCCGCCATCCGCCGGCCGCAGAGGCTGGGCGACGATTCAGCTCCGCTCGGAGCCAGAAGGCTCCCTCGAATCCAAGGCCAGATCTCCCCGCGCTGCGCCGGCTCCAGGCGCCCGTTGCGCGGGCCGAGGCGTCCGCCCAGCCGCGTTCCCGCTGGCCTGAGCCGTGGTGAGAGAAGGTGCTCGTCGAGTCCCTGGACTCGGCCCTTGTGCGACGCTTTGCCGCACTCGTCCGGGAGCGCTGGAACCTACACTTTGTGCCCTCGTCCGGGCTGCTGAGCAGCTCGGACGGGACGGCTCCGCAGCGCACTCCTGCTCGAGTCCCCGAGCCAGCGCTCCCATGCCCGTACCCCTGCCGCCGCCCGGCAAGCCCCAAGCCCCGTCCGGTCCCCCGGGCGTGCCCCGGGAGGCCTCCGGATCCCGGCCGCAGGGCCGCGGCAGGATGCTGCAGAGCTACGGTTCCTTCGCGGGCCTCGGCCTGCAGTTCGCCGGCAGCCTGACCGCCTTCACCCTGGCGGGCCTATGGCTCGACCGCCAGCTCGGCAGCCTGCCCTGGCTGCTGCTGACGGGCGTGGCCATCGGCCTGCTTACCGGCATGTGGCTGCTGATCAAGCGCGCCGGTTGACAGCTCGCGAACGGCGCCTGGGCTCCCGCCCGAGACGCAGCAGCCAGGCCCTTCCCGACCGGTCCTTCCCGCCCCCCCCCCCGACCCTTCCGCAGCCCAGTTCCCGACCGCAGACCGCCCCGGAGCCTGCCCGCCTCTCGACCATGCGCGCCGCCGCCCTGACCGCCCTGCTGCTGTGCCTGACCGCCTTGGGGCTGGTCTGGCTGCTCGCCCGGCAGGGGATCGGAGGGCCTCCCGCGGGGCTCTTCGAGGCCCTGCGCCAGCCGGTCGGCCTGGGGCTCGTCGCCGGGGTGCTGCTGGGCGCTGCCTGCTCGGGCTTCGGCATCGCGATCCAGGCGCAATTGGCCGAAACCCGCCCGGCCCTGCTCATCCCGGGGCTCGCGATCGGCTTCGGACTCAAGTTCGTGGTGCTGCTGTGTTTCGCGGCCCTGTTCCTGATCTGGCCCGATTTGGTCGAGAGCTTGCATCCGATCGCCGCCCTCGGCGCCTACGCTATCGCCGCCTTCCTGGTCCTTCTGGCCGGGACCTTCTCCACCGCCCGCTCGCTCAAGCGTCGTTCTCCGCCCGCCCCGGCGGCCGCCGCCTGACCTCCGCGCCCGGCAGCACTCCCCCCCAGCGCCCGCCCTCCCCCCAGCACCGAGATCCCCCGTGCGCGAGTTCCTCCACTGGCGAGTCCTGTGCATCCTGGCCCTGATCGGCGGCGTGCTGTTCGCGAACACCCGTCTGATCGCTCACCACGAGGAGAAGAACCCCTTCATCCTGCTGTTCGCCCACCTGATGCCCGAGCCGCTGCTCGTCCCCGGCACGGCCCATGGGCACGGCGCGGAGCACGCGGACGGGCATGGCAACGGGGCGGGAGCGGTCACAGGCCACGGCCCCGCCGAGGACCATAGCCCCAACGAAGACCACGCTGGGCCGCGCTCGGATGCCGCCGCAGCCGCCCACGCCGACGGCCATGGCCATGGGACCGGCCAGCACCTGCTCGAGCTGCCCCTGCCGGGCTTCCTCGGGTTCTTCGACATGAGCGGGGATGGGCACCACCCCCGTCTGATCCTGACCAACCTGCAGCTGTTCCAGGTCTCGGCGATCCTCTTGATCTTCCTGTGCTTCAGCGGCGTCCCCCTGTACCTGCGCACGGGCCGCGGGGACCTGGTTTCGCGTTTTTTCGCGGGCTGGGCCCACTGGATCCGCGACGAGGTCGTCTATCCGGTGATGGGGGCGGAGTTGGGCTCCAAGTGGCTGCCGTTCTTCTTGACGATTTTCTTCTTCGTGCTGTTCATGAACGTGCAGGGGCTCCTGCCCCATGGCGGCACGGCCACGGCCAGTATCTTCGTCACGGGCGGTCTGGCGGCGATCACCTTCACCTGCATGCTGTTCTTCGGCATGAAGGAGCAGGGGGTGATCGGCTACTGGAAGAACCTGGTGCCCCATGTGCCCGGCTGGATGTGGCCGCTGATGTTCGTGGTCGAACTGATGGGCGTGATCGTCAAGCCCGTGGCCCTGACCCTGCGTCTCTTCGCGACCATGATGGGCGGGCACATGGTGGTCCTGACCTTCATGGCCCTCTTGTTCTTCCTGGCCCAGAAGATGGGCGCCACCGCGGCCTACGCGGTCTCGCCGGCGTCGGTGGGCTTTGCGGTCTTCATCACCATCATCGAGTCCTTCGTGGTGCTGCTGCAGGCCTTCATCTTCACCCAGCTTTCGGTGATCTTCATCAACGCCGCCGTCCACCCTGAGCACTGATCACGAAAGGAGCGACCGCCCCCGGCTGCCCAGGCACCCGAGGAGCCGCCCCGCGCCGCGCGCCCGGGTCGCAAGTGCGGTAGACAGCAGGCGCCGGCCTGCGCTTTACGCTCCGCCCCTCGCCGCCCAAAGCGGCACTCCCTCCACCGGCCCGGGTCCCCGGGTCGGAGACACAAGAGCTCCCTCCCACCCCACCCAGGATCTCCCGCCGCGGCCCTCCGACGGCGGCCCTCCAACCCCCCCCTGACCGAGAGATGAACATCCCCCTGCAAGAAACCGCGGAAGCTGTCTCCACCGGCGCTGGCCTGGCCAAGCTGGGCGCCGCCATCGGCGCGGGCCTGGCGCCCCTCGGCGCGGGCCTGGGCATCGGCAAGATCGGTGCGGCCGCCGCCGAGGCCATCGCGCGCCAGCCGGAAGCCACCGGCGACATCCGCGGCTCCTCGATCATCCTCGCGGCTCTGATCGAAGGCGTGGCCCTGTTCGCCGTGGTCGTGACCCTGCTGACCATGATCCTCTGATCGCGGCTGCGGCGGCCCTGGGCGCAGCGGCGCTCGCGGGCCGTCGAGCTGCCAGCGGCCCCGGGATTCCCGGCGCCGTGCAGGTGGGGTGCGCCCGCCGCCCAGGCGGCGGCGGGAAGCCCTCCGCTCGGGCGCGAGCTGATCCTCGCCCCCTGGACCCGCAGCGCGGGTCCATTCCGTTCGACCGGATCGGGCGCTCCCGAGCGCCATCCCGGGCTCCCCCCGGAGCCCCTCAGCAAGACCCCCACCACGGATGATCCCGAACCTCATCGCCCCGGCACTGGCGGTCGCCGAAGGCGCCGTCTTCAACCCGCTCAATCCGCTGCACGGCGGCCTGGCGCTGTGGACCTGGATCATTTTCCTGCTGGCGCTGGTGCCGGTCTGGAAGATGGTCATGGGGCCGGTCAGCCGGGCGCTCCTGGCGCGCGACGAAGAGGCCTTCAGCGCCGTCCGCAAGGCGGAGCAGGCCAGCGCCGAGGCCGAGCGCGCCCGCGCCGAAGTCGAGGTCAAGCTCGGAGAGGCCCGCGCCGAGGCCGCCAAGATCCTGGCTGCGGCTCGCGAGCGCGGGGAAGTCCGCGAGCGCGAGATCTTCGAGAAGGCCAAGGCCGAGGCCGCGGCGCTGCTGGATAGCGCCCGCAGCCAGATCCGTTCCGAGCAGGAGAAGGCCCTGGCCACGATCCGCGCCGAGGTCGTCGATCTGTCGCTGAAGGCCGCCGGCAAGGTGCTCGAGCGCCAGGTCTCCTCCGAGGACGACCGCCGGCTGGTCAGCGATTTCGTCGGCCGCCACGCGGGGGTCTGATCCATGGCAGTCAGCGCCGTCTCCGCCCGCTACGTCGAGGCCCTGTTCGCGGTCGCCAGCCGCCAGGGGCAGCTCGAAACCCTGCGCCGCGATGTGGAGAGCCTCTCCGCCGAGCTCTCGAGCGCCAAGGTGCGTCAGGTGCTGTCGGACCCCCGGCGTCCGGCCGAATCCCGGCTGGCGCTGCTGGAGCCGCTGCTGCGCCGGTCCAGCCCCTTGACCCAGAAATTCGTGCGCCTGCTGTTCGCCAAGCAGCGCGAAGCCGTACTGTTCGAGCTGGGCGAGGCCTTCCGGGCCAAACTGCTCAGCGAGGCCGGCGCCGTCGAGGGCTTGGTCGAGAGCGCGCGGCCCCTGGCCGTGGCGGAGCTCGAGCGCTTGTCCGCCAGCCTCGGCAAGCGCCTCGGCAAGCGCGTGCACCTCGACAACAAGGTGGAGCCCTCGCTGGTGGGGGGCTTCCGCGTGCGGGTCGGCAGTCAGATGCTGGACCAGTCCGTTTCCGGTCGCCTGGAGCGCCTGCGCACTCAGCTGCTCAAGGCCCCTCTGGCCCACCCGCGCTGATCGCGCGCCGTTTCGCTCCCCATCGTCCACCCCGGCATCCCGCCGGATCCCAAACCACCCCCGAGCGCCCCGTCCACTCCGCTGGCCGATCCGCGCTTCCCACGCCCCGCCCCCCTCCCAACATGGACCTGCGACCCGCCGAGGTGACCTCGATCCTCGAGAAAGAGATCGAACATTTCGATGGCCAACCTGACATGCAAAGCGTCGGCACCGTGCTCACGGTGGGCGACGGCGTGGCCCGCGTGTGGGGCCTCGATAACTGCATGATGAACGAGTTGCTCGAGTTCGAGGGCGGCGTGCGCGGCATCGCCCTCAACCTCGAGGCCGACAATGTGGGTTGCGTGCTGCTGGGGGACGCCGCCAAGGTCAAGGAAGGTGGCATGGTGAAGAGCACCGGACGCATCATCTCGGTGCCGACCGGCGATGCGCTGCTGGGGCGGGTGGTCAACGCCCTGGGAGACCCGGTGGATGGGCGCGGCGCCCTGGCGGTCACACAGGCCGACTTCCTGCCGATCGAGCAGCCCGCTCCCTCCGTGGTCGAGCGCCAGCCGGTGCACGAGCCGATGCAGACCGGCATCAAGGCCATCGATGCGATGATCCCGATCGGCCGCGGCCAGCGCGAGCTGATCATCGGTGACCGTCAGACGGGCAAGACGGCCTTGCTGGTGGACGCGATCATCAACCAAAAGCGCACCGGCGGGGGCGATCCCAAGAACCCCGAGCAGGTGCTCTGCATCTATGTGGCCATGGGCCAGAAGCAGTCCACGATCGTGGACGTGGTAGGCCGCCTCGAGTCCACGGGCGCCATGGCCTACACGATCGTGGTCGCCGCCAGCGCCATGGAGGAAGCCTCCATGCAATACCTGGCGGCCTACGCCGGCACCACCATGGCCGAGCGCTTCCGGGACGAGGGGCGCCATGTGCTGGTGATGTATGACGACCTCTACAAGCAGGCTCTGGCCTATCGTCAGGTGATGCTGCTGCTGCGCCGCCCGCCCGGCCGCGAAGCGTTCCCCGGCGACGTGTTCAACCTGCACAGCCGCCTGCTGGAGCGCGCCGCCAAGCTCTCGGTCGACGCCCCGAAGATCAACCCGCGCTACAAGAAGGGCGGCGGCTCGATCACGGCGCTGCCGGTGGTCGAGACCCAGGAAGGCGACGTTTCCGCTTACATCCCGACCAACGTGATCTCGATCACGGATGGGCAGATCTTCCTGGAGTCCAACCTGTTCAACTCCGGCGTGCGTCCGGCGGTGAACGCGGGCATCTCGGTGTCGCGCGTGGGCGGCGCGGCCCAGATCCCGGCGATGAAGAAAATCGCCGGCGGTCTGCGCCTCGAACTGGCCCAGTACCGCTCCCTGGCCGCCTTTGCCCAGTTCGGCTCCGACCTGGACAAGGCCACCCAGCAGGTGCTGCGCCGCGGCGAGCGCCTGGTCGAGATCTTGAAGCAGGGCCAGTACCAACCGGTGGCCGTCGAGGATCAGATCGCGATCATCTACGCAGGCACCTCGGGTGCCTTGGACAACGTGCCGGTCCGTAAAGTGGCCGAGTTCGAGAAAGCCTTCCTCGAGATCGTGCACGACAGCTTCAAGGCCGTGATCGACGAGCTGGCCAAGACCAAGAAGCTTTCCGATCAGGGCAAGTCGATGCTGGACCAGGCCGCGGCCAAGACCAAGGCGCAGCTCGGCCTTTGATCTCCGGCTGATCCGGAGCGGTGGACAGCACCGCTCCGGGCCGGCAGCCGTTCCCAGACCTCCGATTCGCTCCCCGTCCCGTCCACCCCAAGGCGCCCCGACCCCATGGCCGGCATTCGCGAATTGCGCGTACGGATCCGTTCCGTCGGCAACATCAAGCAAATCACTCGCGCCATGGAGATGGTCGCCACGACCAAACTCCGCCGCTTCCAGGACCGAGCCGTGGCTTCCCGGCCCTACGCCACGGAGATCACCCAGCTGGTCGGCCACCTGGCGGAGCGTCTGGGCGAGGCGGCCCTCGATCGGCCTTTGTTCCGGCCGGGCACTGGCGACAAGACCGCGGTGCTGCTGGTCAGCTCCGACCGTGGCCTGTGCGGGGCCTACAACTCGAACGTGTTCCGCGAGCTCGAGCTGTGGATGCGCGGCCGCCAGAGCGGGGGCGCCGTGGACTTCTTCGTGATCGGACGGAAGGGTTATCAGTACGCCTCCAAGCGCGGCTACCACGTCGAGCGCTTCCTGAGCGAGCCGCCCCTGGAGCAGATGGACTATCAGTCGGCGGCCCGCACGGCGCGCATCCTGCGTCAGGCTTTCGAGAGCGGTGCCTATCGCGAGGTGCGCATGCTCTACACGGCCTTCGAATCGGTGGTGCGCTACGTGCCGCGCTGGGTCCCGTTCCTGCCCGTTTCTGGAGCGAGCCTGGCCTCGGCGGCCGGGTCCGCGGGGCAGGCCAAGGCGGCCCTGCAAGGGGACGTGATCCTCGAACCCGACGCCGACACGATCTTCGACTCGCTGGTGCCGCGCTATCTGGAGACCAAGATCTTCAACGCGCTGCTCGAGTCGCTGACCTCCGAGTACGCCAGCCGCCGCGTCTCCATGAAGAACGCCACGGACGCGGCCCGCGACATGCAGGGCGAACTCAAGATGGTCTACAACCGCAAACGCCAAGAATCGATCACCAAGGAGCTGCTCGACATCGTCGGCGGCGCCGAAGCGCTGCGTTGAGCCGCGCGCCAGCACCCGCCCAGCCCCCCGAGCCCCTCCCTCCGCCAGCTCACCCCCTCGAGCCCCCCTCCCCATGAGCGCCCAACAACACGGCTCCGTGTACCAGGTCTTCGGCCCGGTGGTCGACGTCCGCTTCCCCGCGGGCAAACTGCCTGCGATCTTCAACGCCCTGTCGATCGAGGACCAAAGCCGCGGCCTGCGCCTGACCCTCGAAGTCGCTCAGCACCTCGGCAACGACGTGGTGCGCTGCGTGGCGATGGCTTCGACCGACGGCCTGCGCCGGGGCGTCGAAGTGCGCGACAGCGGCGCGCCCATCTCGGTGCCGGTGGGGGAGCGCACCAAGGGACGGATCTTCAACCTCCTGGGCGAGGCCCTGGACTCGGTCACCCGCGGGGCGGTGCCCCCGGGGCAATCGGCGCCGATCCACCGGCCTGCGCCGCGCTTCGATGAGCAGGAGGCCATCTCCGAGGTCTTCGAGACCGGCCTCAAGGTCGTCGACCTGCTCTGCCCCTTCGCCAAAGGCGGCAAGATCGGCCTGTTCGGGGGTGCCGGCGTGGGCAAGACGGTTCTGATCCAGGAGCTGATCCGCATCACCGCGGTCGAAAAAGGGGGCTTCTCGGTGTTCTGCGGCGTCGGTGAGCGCACCCGCGAGGGCAACGACCTGTGGCTCGAGATGACCGAGGCCAAGTACACGACCCCCGACGGTCAAGAGCAGAGCGTGATCGACAACGCGGTGCTGGTCTTCGGCCAGATGAACGAGCCGCCCGGCGCCCGTCTGCGCGTGGCGCTGTCCGGCTTGACCATGGCCGAGTACTTCCGCGACGAACGCGGCCAAGACGTGCTGCTGTTCGTGGACAACATCTTCCGCTTCGTGCAGGCCGGTTCCGAGGTGTCCGCGCTGCTCGGGCGCATGCCCTCCGCGGTGGGTTACCAGCCCACCATGGCCTCCGAGATGGGCGCACTCCAAGAGCGCATCACCTCGACCAAGAAGGGCTCCGTGACCTCCATGCAGGCGGTTTACGTTCCGGCCGACGACATCACCGACCCCGCGCCGGTGGCGACCTTCGCGCACCTGGACTCGACGATCATCCTCGAGCGTTCCATCGCCGAGCTGGGCATCTACCCGGCGGTGGACCCGCTCAAGTCCACCAGCCGGATGCTGGACCCCCAGGTGGTCGGCGAAGACCATTACAAGGTCGCTCGGGAGGTCCAGCGCATCCTCCAGCGCTACTCCGACCTCAAAGACATCATCGCCATCCTGGGCGTCGAGGAACTTTCGGACGAGGACAAGCTGGTGGTCGCCCGCGCACGCCGCATCCAGAAGTTCCTCTCCCAGCCCTTCTTCGTGGCCGAGCAGTTCACCGGCACCCCCGGTGTGTTCGTGCCGCGTGAAGAGACGGTGCGCTCGTTCCGCGAGATCGTGGAGGGCAAGCACGACACGGTCCCGGAACAGGCCTTCATGTACAAGGGCGGCATCGATGCGGTGCTCCAAGCGGCCGCGAAGCTGAACACCTGATCCAACCGAGAGGCGCATCCGCCGCGGACCGCGGGGGACTCGGGAGCGCTGCCCTTGGAGCGCTTCACATCCCCAGGTTCGCAGACCCCACCGACCGCAGCCCCAAGGACCATGGCACAACTGCAATTGCGGGTGATCACCCCGGAGAAAATCGCCGTGGACACGGCGGTGGAGTCCGTGCGACTGCCGCTGCTGGACGGCGGCGCGGGCGTCCTGCCGAGGCACGCCCCGATGATCGCGGCACTGGACATCGGCAAGCTCTTCTTCCGCACCCCGGGCGGGCCCGAGCAGGCCATGTTCGTGGCTGGCGGGTTCGCCGAGGTGCGCTCCGATGTGGTCCGCATCGTGACCCAGGCCGGCGAAAGGCCTGAAGAAATCGACGAGGCGCGCGCCTTGGAAGCCGAGAAACGCGCCCGAGAACGGCTGGACCATCGCTTGGCCGGCCAGGCGACCGATCCGATCGATGTCCTGCGGGCCGAGGCGGCCCTCAAGCGAGCCCTGTTCCGTCTGCGCACCAAGCAGGGCAACCGATGAGCAGCTCCCCGTCGGCTGGGGCCGCCGGCGCCTGGCGTCGCACGCACACCTGCGGGGACCTGCGGCCGAGCCACGCCGGACAGCGGGTGGTCCTGAACGGCTGGGTCCATTCCCGCCGCAACCTGGGGGGCATCTACTTCCTCGATCTGCGCGACCGCTACGGTTTGACGCAGATCAAGATCCCTGCGGAGCTGGCCGAGCGGGTGCACTTCTCCGCCGAATGGGTGCTCTCCGTGCGCGGCGAGGTCGTTCGCCGGGAGGCGCCCAATGCCGAATTGCCCACGGGGGAGATCGAGGTCCGTGCGGAGGCCATCGAAGTGCTCTCCGATGCCACCGTGCCGCCCTTCGAGATCCGCGACGAGCTCGGCACGGCGGTCGAGACGCGCTTGCAGTATCGCTACATCGACCTGCGCCGTCGGCCTCTGCAGCAGGCCTTGATCCATCGCTCGCGCTTCATCAACGCCATGCGGCGCGCTTTCGAGCGCCAGGGCTTCATCGAGGTCGAGACGCCGATCCTGACCAAAGCGACCCCCGAAGGGGCGCGCGACTACCTGGTGCCGAGCCGGGTCCATCCGGGGCAGTTCTACGCCCTGCCCCAATCGCCGCAGATCTTCAAGCAGATCCTGCAGGTGGCCGGCTTCGATCGCTACTTCCAGGTGGCGCGCTGCTTCCGCGACGAGGACCTGCGCGCCGACCGCCAGCCCGAGTTCACCCAGCTCGACATGGAGATGTCCTTCGTCGTTGAAGAGGACATCTTCCGGGCCTGGGAGGGCGTGCTGGTGGAGACCTTCCGCGAGGCCTTGGGGATCGAACTGGTCACGCCGTTCCCGCGGCTTTCCTGGCGCGAGGCCATGGAACGTTACGGCGTCGACAAGCCCGACACGCGCTTCGTCATGGAGCTGTGCGACGTGGCCGCCTGGGTGCCTAAGAGCGGCTTCGGCGTCTTCGAAGCGGCCCTGGCGCGCGGGGAGCGGGTCCTGGCCCTGCCGGTCAAGGGCGGTGGCGAGGCGATTTCCCGAGGCCAGATGAAGGCCCTCGAGGACCTGGGCAAGACCCACGGCGCGGGCGGCATCGCCTGGTGGAAGCCGGGCGAGGAGGGCGGGGGGGCTGGGCCCCTGGCCAAGTTCTGCGAAGGCGAGAGCGGCCGGCGGCTGCTCGAGCTGACGGGCGCCACGCGCGGGGACTTGTTGCTGCTCTGTGCCGCCAAGCAGCGGGTCGCCTGGGCCGCCCTGGGCGCTTTGCGCAACCACCTCGGGCGCCGCCTCGGGCTGATTCCCGAGGGACGCTGGAACTTCCTGTGGGTGACCGAGTTCCCCATGTTCGAGTTCGACGAGGAGTCCGGCCGCTGGGCCAGCGCGCACCATCCGTTCACGGCGCCGGTCGATCCGACCCTGGGCGGCGAGACGCCCGACCATGCCCGGCTCGCCTCGCGGGCCTACGACCTGGTGCTCAACGGCTGGGAACTGGGCTCCGGCTCGATCCGCATCCACCAGCGCGAGCTGCAAGCGCGCATCTTCCGGCTGCTGGGAATTTCGGAGGAGGAGGCCAAGCGCAAGTTCGGCTTCCTGCTGGAAGCCCTCGGCAGCGGCGCACCTCCCCATGGGGGCTTCGCCATGGGCCTCGACCGGGTCGTGGCCTTGAGCCTGGGCCAGGAGCAGATCCGGGACGTGATCGCCTTCCCCAAGACGACCTCCGCGGCCGATCTGATGTGCGGAGCGCCTTCGACGGTGAGCGCCGAGCAGCTGGCTGAGGTGCACATCGATCTCGCCGGTCGGGCCCGAGCGCCTCGGGAGGGTTGAAGGGCCAGGTCTGCAGCCGGCTTTCAGGTCGGCCGGGACCCGGGCATTCCTCGGTGCCCGCGGCATCCCGCGAGCAGCCGTCGACGGGCCTGGATGGGACCCCGTCGAAGCCTCCATGGGAAGCCGCCAGGCCGAGCCCCGGGCCAGCGCGGCGTCGGGAGATCCGCCGGCAGGGCAGAATTTTTCAGCGATCCGCCCGTTCGACCGGCGCCCCGAGCCTTTCCTAGCGGTTATCTTGCGGACCGGCGACACCCAGCCGCGCCTTCTCGGTCCTATCCTGGGCCGAGGGCTCCCCGATGGGCCGGCCGCAGGCCTCGCGACCTCCGTCCGCGCTCTTCCCGGCCGGGCTGTCCGACCGCGGCGAGCGTCTGTTCCACCTCAACCCACCCGACCTCCTCTTCCCGGGCCGCTGCCCGGACAAGACTGCCAGGCCGCTCCGCCGCCCCACGGGGGCACCGGAAAGCCGCGGCGTGTTACGCCTCTACAAACTCTGTGACCTCCCAGCAATCCTATCGAGTCAACCGCCAGATCCGCGCCCGCGAGGTGCGGGTGATCGACGCCGAAGGCAACCAGATCGGCATCCTCAACATCGACGACGCGCGCAAGGTGGCCCAGGACGCCGGCCTTGACCTGGTCGAGGTTTCCCCCGAGGCCCGTCCACCCGTGTGCCGGGTGATGGACTTCGGCAAGTTCAAGTACGCGCAGCGCAAGAAGGATCGCGCCTCGGGCAAGAAAACCGGCGGCGGTCTCAAGGAGCTGCGGGTGCGCCCGGCGATCGACAAGCACGACCTGGAGTACCGCGTCAAGAACGGCCGGCGCTTCCTCGAAGAGGGGAACAAGGTGCAGGTGGTCTGCATTTTCCGCGGGCGCCAGATGGCGCACCCCGAGCATGGCATGGAGGTCATGCGCAAGGTGGCCGAAGAGCTCGGCGATATCTGCAAGATCGAGGCCGAACCGCGCATGGCCGGCAATCGCATGACGATGATGCTGAGCCGCAAGTGAGCGGCTCGCGCTGGACCCCTCCGGCCGATGGAGGCCAGGCCGGCGGGCTGCGCTGGGGGAGGGCTTGGTTGGCGGCGGGCTAGCTTGGGATCGTGAAGAGGTGATCCCCCGAGTGGACCTTGAGCCCGCTTCCGCCGGTGGGACCGGCCGCTGCCAGGTGAGACTGAGCCGGGCCGGCTCCAGGCGATCCTGACAGCCAGGAGAGTGGCTGGCCTTGGCGAGCACCCAAGCGTCGGACCAGCCCGCCCGGTGCCCCCTGAACGCGCCTGCGCCGGCTCGTGGGGCCGAGGACGCCTGGGCTCGGGCGTGCCGTGCTGGCGAAGGGGCGCTGCGGGGGCCGGAGGAAACGGATGAGCTTCTCGATCGGCTGCCCCGGCGGGCTTGCCATGGTGCCGCCCGGGCTGCCCTGGATCGCAGCGCCTCCGGGGCAGCGAGACTGAGGCCCCCCGGAGCGCAGTTGGGTCCGGAGCTCCCCGCGCTCCTCGGCGCTCGATTTGAATCGGCGTAGGCCTGGCCGGCGGGGCCCCGAGCGAGCAGGTCGACATCCCCCGGGCCCGTGGGGCGCCGCGCCTGCGCCGGCTCGCGGTCGAGGCGCTCGGCCGGCCACCCCCTTGGGCCCGGTTGGTTCGACTGCTATCCTCTCACCCCCTAAGCCCGGTAGGCACCCCGCCCACCGGCCCCCGCAAGCGGCCTGGGCTGGCTGGCGAGCGGGGCCCGCGGTCGGGGCCGACCCCCCAGGTCGGCTCCAGAACCCCACCGAAGGAAATGCCCAAAATGAAGTCCCGCGGGGCGGTCAAACGCCGCTTCCGCATCAGCAAGAATGGCAAGGCCATGTGCAGCCGCTCCGGGCGGGGCCACATGCATGCCAGCAAGAACGGCAAGGCCCGGCGCGGCAAGCGCAAGCGTCTTGTCATCGACGGCACTTGGGCGGTGCTCATGCGCCGGATGATGGGCTGAACCGATGGTACGCATCACCTACGGCGCCCCGCGCCGCCAAAAGAAGGTCCGCTATTTCAAGCAAGCCAAGGGCTTCGTCCTGGGCCGCAGCAAGCTGTGGCGCACGGTTCGCGAAACCCTGATGCGCTCCTGGTACTTCTCGTTCCGGGATCGCAAGCAGCGCAAGCGCATGTTCCGCCGGCTGTGGATCCTGCGCATCAACGCCGCCGCCCGCATGCGCGGCATCAACTACAGCCGCCTGGTGTCGGGCCTCTCGAAGGCCGGCATCGACCTCAACCGCAAGCAGCTCTCCGAGCTGGCCCTGCACGACCCGGCCGCCTTCGATGGGCTGGTCGAGCGTGCCAAGGCCGCCCAGGGGCGCTGACTTGAGCCTGCGGGGAACGCCTGCGCCGACTCCCCGCACCCGATCTGCGACAGGCTCGCCGGCCACCGGACCGTCCGGAGCCGGCGAGCGCTATTTTCCCGGTGTGCCGCCCGCGCCCTCTCCGTTCACCGACCCGATGAGCAGCGAAGTCGACATCCAGGCCCTGGAGCAGGGCGCCCTGGCCCAGGTGGCCCAGGCCGACAGCGACGAGCAGCTGCGCGGCCTCGAGCGCCAGTACCTCGACAAGGGCGGCATCCTCGCGGGGCTGCTGGCCCAGATCCCAAGCCTCGAACCGGCGCAACGCAAGGCCTTCGGCCAGCGCGCCAACGGCTTCAAGCAGGCCCTGCTCGAGGCCCTGTCCAGCCGCCGGGGCGCGCTGGAGACACGCGCGCTCGAGCGCCAACTCGCGGCTCCGGACTTCGACCCGACCCTGCCCGGCCGACGTCTGTCGAGCGGTTCCCTGCACCCGCTGACGCGCGTGCGCCGCGAGGTCGAGGACATCTTCGCTTCGATGGGCTACGGGATCCTCGACGGCCCCGAGGTCGAGCTCGATTACTACAACTTCCAGGCCCTGGGCATCCCCGCGGACCATCCGAGCCGCGAGGAGCAGGACACGATCTATTGCGACGCCGAGCACCGCTTGGTGATGCGCACCCAGACCTCCCCGGTGCAGATCCGCGCCATGGAGGTGCTGACGCCGCCTTTCCGCGTGATCGCGCCCGGCCGGGTGTTCCGCAACGAGCAGCAGGACGCCACCCACGAGCACACCTTCCACCAGGTCGAGGGCCTGGTGGTCGGCGAGGGCGTGCAGGTCGGCCACCTGACCTGGACCCTGCAGCGCTTCCTGGCCGAGCTGTTCGGTCGCGAACCCCGCGTGCGGCTGCGCCCCGGCTATTTCCCCTTCGTCGAGCCGGGCTTCGAATTCGACATGGGCTGCGGCTTTTGCGGCGGCAAAGGTTGCCGGGTTTGCAAGCACAGCGGCTGGATCGAGTTCTGCGGCTGCGGCATGGTGCACCCCCGGGTGCTGGCCGCCGGCTTCCAGGGGCGTCCCGAGATCCCGCTCGAGCGCCTGACGGGCTTCGCCTTCGGCTTCGGCCTCGATCGTCTGGTGATGACCCGCTACGGCATCGACGACATCCGCACCTTCCTGAGCGGCGACCTGCGCTTCCTCGAGCAGTTCTGATCCCCCGCGCCGATCCCCGATGAAACTCTCGATCCGTTGGCTCTCCCGCCACGTGGACCTGGCCGGGATCTCGCCGGAGGAAGTGCGCCGGCTGCTGACCCGTCACGTCTGCGAGGTCGAGGGGCTCGAGCCCTTCGCCCCGCAGCTCTCGCGGGTCAGCGTGGGCCACGTGCTCGAACGCCGCCCGCACCCCGATGCGGACAAGCTCGGCGTCTGCCAGGTGGACCTGGGGCAGGGGCCGCCCCTCGAAATCGTGTGCGGCGCGCCGAACGTGGCCGCCGGCCAGCGCGTGGCCGTGGCCACGATCGGCACCGAGCTTCCGGGCGACTTCAAGATCAAGAAGTCCAAGATCCGCGGGGTCGAGAGCCACGGGATGATCTGCTCGCTGCGCGAGCTGGCCCTCGGCGAGGAGCACGACGGCATCTGGGTCCTGCCGCCGGGGCCCGATGGGCGCGCGGCGGCGATCGGGCAGCCGGTGGCACAGGCCCTGGGGATCGCGGATCACGTGCTCGAGATCGACAACAAGTCGATCACCCACCGGCCCGACCTGTGGGGGCACCGCGGCATGGCGCGCGAATTGGCCGCGCATCTGGGGAGGAGCCTTCAGCCCCTCGACACGAGCCTGCCCAAGACCGGCGCTGCGGCCCCTTTCCCGGTGCGCATCGAGCACGCGGGCTGCTCGCGTTATCTCGGTTTGCCGATCCGCGGTGTCCGGGTCGAAGCGAGCCCCCTGTGGCTCAAGCTGCTGCTGCTGGCCGTCGGCCAGCGCCCGATCGACGTGGTGGTCGATGTTTCGAACTTTGTCATGCTTGACCTCGGGCAGCCGAACCACCTGTTCGATCTGCGCCGGGTCGAGGCGGGCATCGAGGTGCGCGCCGCCCGGGCCGGGGAACGCCTGGCGACCCTGGACGGACAGGAGCGCGAGCTGGCGCCGGAGGATCTGGTGATCTCCTCGGGCGGCAGCGCGGTGGCTCTGGCGGGCGTCATGGGCGGCCAGGCTTCCATGGTGGCTGGGGACACGACCGCCCTCTTGCTGGAGGTAGCCAACTTCCACGGCACCACCGTGCGGCGCACGGCGGCTCGCTTGGCGCTGCGCACGGATTCGTCGGCCCGCTTCGAAAAGAGCCTCGATCCGGCCCTGATCCCCGCGGCCGCCGGCCATCTGGTGCGCACCCTGGCCGCGATCCAGCCGGGCATCGAGCTGCCCTGTCCGCCGAACGACCAGAACCGCTGGCAGGATCCGGAGCGGCGGATCGCCCTCAGCGGGGCGCGAGTGCGCGCTGTGCTGGGCATCGAACAGTCCGATGGCGAGATCCGCACGGCCTTGGAGCGCCTGGGGTTCGCGGTCGAGGCCCGGGGGGAACCGGGTAGCTTCTCCGTACGGGTTCCGAGCTGGCGGGCCACCAAGGACATCACCCTGCCGGAAGACCTGATCGAAGAGGTCGGCCGCTCCCTGGGCTACGACCGGATCCCGGGGCGGCGGCTGACGGCGGAGATCGCTCCGCCCAAGCACCATGGGAGCTTCGCCTTGGAGCGGCGCATCCAAGACCGTCTGGCGGGCGCCGGCGGATGCCACGAGGCATTGGGCTATAGCTTCCAGAGCGAGGCCCTGGCCCGGGCCGTGCGCGAAGCAGGGCGCCCCCACGTGAGCGTGGTCAATCCGGTGCTCGAGGGGCTGACCTTGGTGCGCCGCAGCGTCGTGCCGAGCCTGCTCTCGATGCTGGCGCAGAACCTGCGCCAGCGCGAACAGGTACGCCTGTTCGAGATCGGCAAGGGCTATCTACCCGAGCTCGCGGATG
>JBILNK010000121.1:0-13082 GCA_044375105.1 Planctomycetota bacterium | reverse complement strand
GTCGTCGTCGAGGGGCGCGCCCACGGCCAATTCGGGCCATCCATCCCCATCGAGATCGGGCATCAGGGCCAGGGCCGCCCCGAAGCGATCCCCGAGACCGTCCGCCCCAGGCTCCCCATCGATCTGCAGCAAGACCTTGCCGGTGCGCCCCGAGCAAACCTCGACGCGCCCGCGCTGGTTGCTGAACGAGCCGGGTGAAGCCAGGGCAAACTCGCGGTAGGAATCGCCGTCCAGATCGGGCAGGGTCAAGAGCGCGCTGCCGAGCCCCGCCCGCGCGCCGGAACCGCGGTACGTGAAGAGATGGTGCTGCACGGGATCCTGGGCCTGGGCAGGAGCGATCAGCAGCGCCAGGGGCCCGATCCACGCCAGGCCGGACCAGCGACCTAGCGGCCTCGGCCCGGCGCCTTTGTGCAAGCGCGCGGAACGCTGCGGGGCCTTGCCCCAAAACCACCCTCCGACGCCGGCAGGGCCGGATTTAGACCCAGACGACCCGCCGCCCGGACGTCCACAAGAGCGCAGGAAAAGGCGATTTCCCATGGCGTCGGGGCTCATTGATAGGTGTGCAGGATCAGGTTGCTCATCTCACAGCCGGTGAAATCGACCGCGTGGAAGTAATCGCGGGTGCCGACCTGGCTGCCGGCCACGGAGGTCGACAGGCTGGCCACCCCGTTCGCCCCGGCCACCGCGCTGCCGACGGTCTGCCAATCGAGCAATTGGCCGAGCAGCCCCGCGCAACCGGGCATGGGGAAGGTGCCGGGCTGATCGCCCCGGAAGAAGTACACCGTGTTGCCCGGAGCCGCGCCGTGGCAGTTGAGCTGCAGCGTGCCGCCCGCGGGGCCGCTCGCGCCGAGCGGCGGGCTCAGCCAGAGTCCACCGAAATCCTCGGCCAGGCGCTTTATGCACCAGACCACCACCGCGACCTCGGCCTCCGGGAACACGCCGAGGTCGATGGACGAGCAGCGGCGCGCGTACTCCGCGTCCCCGGACAGCCGGGTGTAGGTCTCGATGGCCTGCAGCATCAGGTCGCCGAATAGACCGGAATGCACGTCGATGTTGTCGTCGCAGGTGTCGGTATACGACTGGGCGAAGACCACGCACAGGGGCGGCGTCACCTGGCGATCGAAGAGTTCCGGGTTGATCAGCCACCAGGTAGCCGACTCGGCCAGGCGCTCGGCATCGGAGCTTTCGCTGAAAACCTTGCCGGGGAAAAAGAACGTGTTCAGGATCGGCGCCCAGGAGCCCACGTCGTCCGCGAAACAGGTCAGTTGGGAGGGACCGAAACGCGGGGCGTAGTAATCGGGCCGCGAAGATTGCGACAGCAGCGGGTCGCTCGAGCCGGGCGCGCGATAGTCCTCGCGCAGGGCCAGGCCGTAACCGACCACGGTCCCGAAGCTGCGCCCGACGGTGAAGACCTTGCCCGGATCGATATTGAGATCGGCGGCGTTGGCGCGCAGATACTGGATCAAGCGCGCCACCGAGGCCACCGCGACCTTGTAGTCCTCGCCGTTCTCGACCACGGCGAAGTTGCACGAGACCCCGACCATGCCGCCCAGGTGCGCCACCTTGGCCTGATTGTCGAAGTCGATTTCGCCGAGGCCGAACTTGTTGGCATTGCCTCCGCGGAAGAAAACCAGGACCGGGAGCGGCTCCTGCGGGTAGCCCTGGGAAACCGGCCCTTTCCCGGCCGGGTAGATCACGTTGGCCAGGGTTTCGATGGCTTCCGGGCTGCCGGGCAGGGCCGCCGGATCGTACTGCACCTGGAAGCTCAGCTGGGCCGGGGGCGTTTGGGCCACGGCATCCCGCGACGTTGCGGCCAGCCAGGCGCAGAGCAGGAGCAGCATCGCCCCGGGTGAGGAGCCGCTGCGACGGGCGCGGATTCGAGGCATCGCAAGAAGCTCGGAAGCTGGAGGGTTGGTTGCAGGGACCGCTGGCCAGTTCCCCGGCCGGGACCGAGATGGCCGCTCGGGGGGCTCTGGGAGCTCGGTGCTCTTCGATCCGGCCCGGGCCTGCGGCGCGGCGGCTCGATCCGCTCGGCGAGCCAGATCCGAAACTAACGGGATCGAAGGCGCTCGGCGCCCTAGCTGTGAGGCAACCCTGGAATTTCAGCCCATTTTTCCTTTCCCGGAACCCAGCCCCGGGAATGGGGCTGGATCCCCCCGAGCAAGCTCCCGCGAGGGCTGGGCGAGAGCCCGAAGCGCGGGCCGCAGGCCCTCGGCCCGGCGCACCGAGCACGCTGGACGTGCCGGGCGAGCAGCGTTTGGAGCGCAGGGACCCCTGCGGCTCCTCGGTTGGCCCCCCAGCGGGCCAAACCCGCGATATCGGCCCCGCTCCGAGCGGCTCGAGCGCAGTCCACGACCGATCGCGGCCGCGCACCTGGCCGCGATTCCGCGTCTGCCCGTGGCTCCCCGTGGCTCCCCGTGGCTCCCCGTGGCTCCCCGGGGCTCCCCGGGGCGCTCCACGGCGTCCGAAGGCGCCCAAGGACCGTCCGAGGAAAGCTCGACGGGTCCTCGGAGTTCGCTGCCTCGCCGGCCTGCTCGGATTCGGGCCGTCAGGAGAGCGCCAGCGCGACCTGGGCGGGACTCGAGCCGGCCCGTCCTGAGGCCCTGCAGAGGGCGCGGCTCAACCGCGCTCGACTTCCCAGACCTTCTCGCCGAAGTGGTTCCAGGGCAGGCGCCCCTCGTCGCACTGCTCGTCCGTGGAGAACTGCACGTCGACGAAGTAGATGATCGCCAGGGGGGTTTGGGGGCGCAGGTTCCGGACCCCGTGGGCCACGCCGGGCGGGATGCGCACCAAGAACGAACGCGTGTCGCCCAGCACGAAGCGCTGCACGAGGCCCTCGGTGGGCGAGCCCGCGCGCACGTCGGCGACCACCAGCAGCGCCTTGTCGGAGGGCGGCACGAACCAGACGTCGGTCTGGCGCTTGTGCAGGTGAAAGGCCTTGATCGCCAAGGGCTCCATCACCGAATAGTTGACCTGCCGCACCTGGAAGCCGGGCAGCTGCTTGTGCAGGCCACCGTCCAGGCGCCCGAGTTCCGTCATGGCGCCCCCATCGTCGTTGAAGCGCTTGAGCTCGACGATTTCGAGGCCGTGGATGCGCGGCTTGGCGCTGTAGTCCTGGACGGCGTAAGCGGCCTGGGCCTGGGGGCTGAACTGGGTCATCGGGGGGAGGAAGCGGGGTCGCGCCGGGGGAGCGGCCCAGAAGGATAGGGCCTCGGGGAAGCCCCGGCGACCTCCGGGCCCGGCTCGAAAACCAAGGTCGGGCCAAGGCCCTGGGCGACGGGCCGCGGTCCCTCGGGCCGCGGACCTGGCAACCCCGCTCCGAGGGCCACAGCGCGGGCTGCCGCGCCCTCAAAAAAAGTGCTGGCGCCACCCGAGGCCAGGGGCCTCAGTTCCCCGCGGCCCGGCCGCCGCCGCGCCGAACCGCCACCCGGCGCACCGGATCGCCCACGATCGGCGAAAGGCGCGCCCGCTCCCCGGGCTCCAGGATCAGCCCGAGGCGCCGCGCCGTCTCGGTCACGAGCGGCAACTCCTCGTCGGTGGTGAACAGCACCGCGGGCGCCTCCAGGCGTCCGAGGGCCGCCTCCAGGAGCGCTTCGGCGCGCTCGCGATCGCGGGCCAAAGTGGCGGGTTTCGGCCGGCGCTCCGTGTAGGCCAGACGCGAGAGGGCCGGGAAGGTCTCCGGATCGGTCAGCACGGAGACCAGCCACAGGTGCCCGAATCCGCGCCGGGCGAGGCTGCCGAGGGGCCGGGTCGACCAGCGCGGCAGCGGCAGCCGCAGGCTGGCTTCGACCAAGGAGAGGGCCCGGTTGAGCTCGCGCGCTTCGAGGCCCGGCAGCCCCACGATCGACACCTCGCGCCGCAGCAGCAGACGCTCGCACAGGATCGGAGCCAGCTCCGCCACGCCGGCGCCCACGTAGAGGGACGGTTTCTGCTTGGGCAGGCCTTCGAGCGCCTCGGCCACGTCGCTGGCGAAGCGCAGCCCCGCCTCGCGCTGGGCCTCGATCTGCTCCGGCCCGAAAAAATCCTCGCCGCCTTCGTGGCAATAGACCTGCCCCAAGAGGGTCCAGTCGAGCTCCTGCTCGAGGGCCAGCAGAGCGGCCGCGAAACGGGCCTGGTCGCTTTCCAGGGCCGGGCCGGCGGCGCCGGGCGAGCGGTTGCCCGAATCGTCCCCGGACTCGGGTTCGGGCTTCATCGTGGTTCTCCGGCGGAGGGGCCTTCAGGTTTTGTGCTGCCCTTCAGGGCCTCGAGCTGCTGCTCCAGCTCCTCCGACGAGATGTAGCCCAGAGCATGCAACACGCGCAGCTCGTCGGCCGACTGCTGGCGCTTGCCAAGCCCGCGGCTCGGCAGGCTGCGCTCGAGGTCGAGCAGCCGCCCGAGCAGGCGCTCAGCCTCCGCGGCCCCCGCGGGATCCGTGGACAGGTCGCGCTGTTCCCCGGGGTCGGCCGCAAGGTCGTAGAGCTCGAGGCGCTCCGGCTCGATCTGGCGGATCAGCTTGAAGCGCCCGTCGAAGAGCGCCTGGCGGTGTTCGAGCCAGGCGCCCTGCTGATCCTTGGGCAGGCGCGCGTCGCTCTCCTTGGCCGCCCTGGTCTGGGTCTGGGCGAACAGGGGCAGCGTCTGATCGTCCCGGCCCGCCAGCACCGGCAGGAGGCTGCGTCCCTGGGTCTCGAGGGGCGCGACGCCGGCCGCTTCGATCAAGGTCGGCAAGACGTCGATGCCGCGCGCCAGCGCCGGGCTGCGCACCCCGGCGAAGCGCCCGCCGGGGAAGCGGAACAGCAGCGGCACGCGCAGGGTTTCCTCGTACAGGTAGGGATCGTGGGTGAACCAGCAGCCGGGCCGCTCGGTCAGGGTCTCGCCGTGGTCGGAGGTCACGCACAGCACGGTGCGATCGCCGAGGCGGCGCTGCTCGAGCCCGCGCAGCAGCTCCCCAAGGCCCTGATCCGCGTAGCGCACGCCGTTGTCGTAGCGGTCCGAGATCGCGCGCCAGTCCGCGGGTCCGAAGGGCCGCGGGCTGCCTCCGGGCAGGGGCAGGGCCCGCTCGCGCCGCGCCGCGTCGACGTTGTAGTGCTCCTCGAGCCGCCCCACGCGCAGGTCGTGGGGCGGGCCGAAGCCCTGCTCGGCGAAGGCCAGCTCGAGCTCGGCCCCGCGCCGTGGCGTGTATTGCTCGAAGGGCTTCCAATCCCGGAATCCGTAGGGCCGATGCACGTCCCAGAAGTGCAGCCAGATGGCGAAAGGCTGCTCCCCGGGGCGCCCCTTGCCGTCCGCGTCGAGCCAGGCCCAGAGGGCCTCGAGGGTGCGCTCGTAGGTGTCGAAGGCCAGCTTCGACTCGTGCTCGAAGCCGCGCAGGAGGTCGGTCACGGGCAGGCTGGCGTGGTTGTAGAAGGCACCCGTGCGATAGCCCTCGGCCCCGAAATGCTCGGCGAAGGTGATCGCCGCCGGATCGAGCCGGCTCGACCAGTGCAGCAGGCCGTGGGACTGGCTGACCAGGCCGGTGAACAGGCTGGCGTGGGAGGGCGCCGTGAAGGGTGCCTGGGAATAAGCCCGTTCGAACAGGGCCGCGGAGCGCGCCAGGCCCTCGAGCTCCGGCGTGGTCGGACGGCCATAGCCGTAGGCGCTGGTGCGGTCGGCGCGCAGGGTGTCGATCGTCAGCAGCAGCAGGTTGGGGGCCGGGGCCGGCTCGCGGCGACAAGCGCACAAAAGCCCGGCCAGGGCCAGGCCCAGGGGCAGAGCGGCCACGGGGAACGGAGGCATGGGCGCATCCTATCCGGGCCCCGGGATGGGGCGGCGCGGCCCCCGGCAGCCTGACCAGGTCAGAAGCCCACGGCTCAGAGGGCTAAACTGACCCCATGCCTCGCGTCGCGCTACTTCCCTGCGCGCTCCTGCTGGCCGCCTGCAGCGGCTCGGCCCCAGAGCCGCCGGGGCCCCTGCGCCCGCGCAATGCGGTCGTCTTCACTGTCGACACCCTGCGCGCGGACCAGCTCGGCGCCTACGGCCGCCGGCCCTCCCACACCCCCCACTTCGATGCCCTGGCCCGGCGCTCGCGGCTTTTCGAGCGCTGCTACAGCCCGGCCACCCTGACCAACCCGGCCCTGACCTCCCTGTGGACCGGGCTGCTGCCCTTTCAGCACGGCGTCCACGAGCAGAGCATGGGCTTTGCCAAGGGCATCGTGCCGATCCCCCACCTCCTGGCCGAGCACGGTCTGGCGACCGGCGCGTTCCTGGCCAACATGTGCAAGCTTCAGGAGATCCCGGGCACGGTCTTCCACGACGGCTGGCAGGAGCGCTTCTGCGGTATGCTGGACGCCCCCGAGGCCTATTCCGATCAGTACCTGTGGGACGAAGCGGTGGTCAGCGCTTGCCTCGCGTGGATCGAAGCCCGCGGCCAGGCCCCGTTCCTGGCCTGGGCCCACCTGATGGACCCCCACGCCGAGCACCGCCCACCTCCGCGCCGCTGGGACGCGGCGCAGCGGCCGCTCGACGACCGTTTCGAACAATACGCCTACTACAACCGCTTCGAGGAGCTGCGCTCGATGCCGCCGCCCGAGGTGATCGAACGGCTGCTCGAGCTGTACGCCGCCGAGGTCGCCGGCGCCGACGACCAGCTCGGACGGCTGCTAGCGGGCCTCGAGCGCCTGGGTCTCGACGATCACACGGCCCTGATCGCCAGCGCCGACCACGGCGAGGAGCTGTTCGAGACCTGGGTGCGCTACGATCACGGTTTGTCGATGACCGAGGGTGTGTTTCACATACCGCTGATGATCCGGGCCCCCGGGCTGCCGCCGGGCCGCGTGGCCGAGCCCGTGGAGCTGTCGCAGATCGGACCCACCCTGCTCGAGCTGTTCGGCGTCGAAGGGCTGTACGAATTCCCCGGGCCGAGCCTGCTCGCCGAGGCCCCCAGCCGCGGTTTCGCCGTGTCCTACGCCGGCCGATTCGCAGCCTCCCTGCGCACGCCCAAGTTCCGCTATTGGAAGCGCCTCAAGGCGCCGCTGCCCGAGCGCGACGGCTCGCCCTGGCGTCTGGAGGCGCCCTGGTTCAGCGCCCCGCAGCTGCTCGCTCGCTACGAGACCGCGGGTTCCCTGGCGCCCACCTTCCTGCCCCTCGAGGCCGAGGCCGCCCGCGATGCGGAGCGCCTCGGACGCCGCTTGGAGCAGTTTCACGGAGGCTTGCGCCGCTTCGGGAAAGCCGCTCGCATCGACAGCCCGGAGCTCGAGCGCATGCTGAGCCAGCTCAACTACCTGCGCTACAGCAACCCGGAGGAAGACCCGCAGGACGGGACCGGATCGGCGGCTGAAGGAACCTCGTCTCCGGGGGCTCCCGCCGGCTCGAAGGATGTCTCCCCTTCGGATGCGGACGCCGAGGTTTTGTCGCAGGGCAACTGGGACGACGGCTGAGTGCGGACCCGGCGCGCCGGCTGGGTTGGTGCCGCCCGCAGCCGATCGCGCGGGACCTTGATGAGGGGTGCCCACGGCCAGGGCCGGGGGCCCGCTGGAGCTCTTCCCAGGCCCGCGCCTCGAGGCCCGCCCGAGCCCAATCGGATGCCCGCGCTCAATCGTCGAGTTTGCCGCCCGGGGGTCCGACGCGGGTGTCGTAGAGCCAGACCGACCAGCCCAGCCGCTCGTAGGGCACGTACGGCTCGAGCCAGGCATAGCGTTGCGGCTGTCGGAAGTAGCTGTTGGCGTGCACGGCCACGATGCCCTGCACGTTGGGCCGCACCGGCTGGGCACCTTCGAGGCCCAGGGCCTTGGGGTCCGCCTTCAGATAATGGTCGTAGTAGAGACCGCCGGCCGCATCGATGGCCGCCCGGCGATTGCGCACATAGCGGCCCAGGGTGCGCGCGTCCTGGCCCCAGTCGTCGCCGAGCACGGTGATCGAGGGCCCGTGCTTCGGGCCGCCGACCACGGCGTTGTAGTACATGAGCTGATCCGGGTGGATCCAGATCGATTCCCCGAGGGCGGCGAGCCCCAAGGCCAGCCCGAGGCGCGGAAGGAGCAGCTCGACGCGCGCGGCAAGCAGCGCCAGGAAGGGGAACAACGGCAGCAGGTAGCGCACCCCCATCAGGGCGCTGCTGGTCGAGAACAGATAGAATAGGCCGGTCGGGAGCCCGACGAAACCCAGCAGGTGGAGCAGCGTCCAGCGGCGCAGCAAGAGCAGCGCGCAGAACAGCCCCAGGCCCGCGGCGGCGACGAATCCGAGCGGATTTTTGACCCACAGCACGTCCGCGTAGTACCAGGGGAACGGATTGCCCGCCTGGAAGTCGGCCCCGGGCACCAACACCTTGCCCCGGTAGTACGAGGCGTGCCCCTTCGAGCCATGGGCCAACTGGTAGTCGATGCCCTTGAGCGCCGAGAACAGCGGGATCGGGCGCGCGTCGCCGAACAGGCCCCGCACCCAACGGGCCAGCAGCGGGTGCTCGAACAGCACGCGGTCCCAATCGTCCTCGCGGTGTCGGTCGTACCATTCGGACCAGGCCTGCAAGCCGCGCGCATCGTCGGGCAGGGCCGAGCCGTCGTCGTAGAGCAGACGACGATCGGCCAGCTGGGGCAGGAGCTCGAGCTTGGTGGCGAAAGGCACGCGCTCCGGGTTGGCCTCGAGCAGCAGCTCGAAGGCTCGCTTGCGCAGCTCCTGAGGAGCCGGAGCGCGGCCAGCGCCCGCGTCCGGGGCCAACCCCGCCAGCGCCCGGGCGGCCCGATCCGCCAGCCCCTTGGGCTCGGCTGCGCTCAGCAGCCCGCGCCATTCCTCCAGGGCCGCGGCGGCGCTGGGGGCCCCCGCCACGGCGCCCGCGCGCGCCGGCGCTTCGGCGCTGAAGGGGCCGGATAAGGCGGCGGATAGGGCCTCGGAGAGTTCCGCCGGGGTCATGGGCCGCGGCGCGATCGGCGTGGCATAGCGCGGATCGCCCCAGGCCTCGTTGAGGCTGCGCGCCTCGAAGCCGTAGCCCGCCGCGAACACCGACAGCCCGACCAGCCCCACGCGCAGGCCCTGCCAGAGCGGGGCCGGGGACAGGCGCCGCAGGCTCTGGACCAGGACCAGCAGCCCGAACAACGGGATCGCCACCAGGTTCGAGAACTTGGCCAGCAGGGCCAGGCCGAACAGCACCCCGGAGCCCAGCACGCGCCAGGCGTTGGGCCGCTCCAGCAGGCTGACGAAGCTGGCCACGGCGAAGAACAGGAAAGCGCCGGCGCCGGCGTCCAAGGCCGCCAAGCGACCGTGGGCCAGCACGTTCGGATTGAAGGCGAACAGCAGCAGGCCGGCGAAGGCCGCCCGCGGCCCGAACAGGCGGCGAGCGGTACGGAAGACGCCCCAGGCGCACGACACCGTCAGCAGGCAGAACGGCAAGCGCCCGAGGAACAGCAGCCGATCGAGGTGTTCCGCGTGGCGCTGGTAGAAGAACTCGACCGGATAGTTGAGCAGGTCGCTGGCGTGCTCGAGCGGCGGTACGGAGGCCAGGTAACGCAGCGGGGCACCGGCCAGCAGCTTGAGCAGGGGCGGGTGCTCGCGGTTCAGACTGAAATCGGCGTCCTCCAGATAGGCCTGGCCGGCGGCGATATAAAAGTGCTCGTCATAGGTCGGCCCCACACTCCAGGCGCCGTGCAGCAGGAGCAACAGCTGCGCCAGCAGGGACCAGCGGGCCAGCCAATCGAAAACCGAGGCGCCCATGCGCAGGTCGGCCTCCGGGTCGAAGAAGCGCGCCCCCAGGGACGGGCGGCTCCCGGCCTGGCGCGGGCTGCGTGCTTGGACGGACGGCGCCGGTTCGGGCTGGGGCGCGGAGGGGGGGCTGGCTCGAGCGGCCGACATCGGGGCATAGGGAAACGGCTAGAACCCGGCGAGGCAAGCGCGGACCCCGCCTCCTAGCGTTGCCGCTGGAGCGGTGCCGGCGCTAGAGTCTCGAGGCCCTCCCTAGCCGCGGCCCTCGACGCGGATCGGAGGAGCCACCGCGTCTCGGGTCTGGAACCGCGCGCGGACAGCCCGCCGACGACCATGCCTCCCCCGGGGCTTGCGACCGCCACCCCCCACGACCGCGAACGCTTGCGCGCGCCAGGCCGGCCCACGTCCCCGCGCCGGCCGCACGCCGCAGGGACCGCCCGCTGGCCGGACGCCGCATGCCCCGACGCAACGGCCGGATCTTCAGATTTCGCCTGGGGGCCGGCCCGCGGGGCTGCGGCCCTGGCCGCCCTCGAGGCAACGAGCAGTGTAGGCGCGGCCTCCTCCGCTCCCCGGCCGCCCCTGCCCCCGAACCCGACGGGCGCCGAGCTCGGGCCCCTCGCGACCCAGAGCCAAGGGGTACCCACGGCGCTACGCGGCCGACGCATCGTCTGCACGGTCCCGACCTACAACGAGGTGCTGAACATCGTCGATCTGTGCCGGGAGCTGATCGCCCTCGGCCCGGAGGTCGAGGTGCTCGTCATCGACGACAACTCTCCGGATGGCACAGCAAAGGCGGTAGCCGAGCTGGCCTGCTCCGAGCCGCGGGTGCACCTCCTGCTGCGCACCCGCGACAAAGGCCGCGGGCGCGCCGGGCGCGACGGCTTCGTGCGCGCCCTGGAGATGGGCGCCGAGGTGGTGGTCGAGATGGACGCCGACTTCTCGCACCATCCGCGCTTCATCCCGGCCCTCCTGGCGCGCCTGACCGAGACCTCAGCGCCCAGGCGGCGCGCCCGGCAGGCGCCGCAACCCTATGGGCTGGTGCTCGGCTCGCGCGCCGTGGACGGCGGCAGCGACATGGATCGCGGCTTCGTGCGCCGGCAGGTCACGCGCCTCGCGAATCTCTACATCCGCCTGCTGCTCGGTGTGCCGGTCAAGGACTGCAACTCGGGCTTCCGTTGCTGGCGGGCGGAGACCCTGCGCGCGATCGCGGTCGAGCGCACCTTCTCGCCGGGCCCGGCGATCGTCCAGGAGCTGCTCTACAAGACCGCCCGGGCCCGCATCCCGATTTCGGAAGTGGGCATCGAGTTCGTCGATCGCGTGCGCGGGGAATCGACGCTGACCCTCAAGATCTTGATGCAGGGCTACACCACCGTGCTCAAGCTGCGCTGGATGGCCCTTTGGCGCCGGCTCTGAGGCCACCCCCGCTGCCATGCCGCCCGATGACGAAAAGCCGCGTGCCGAGGGCCTGGCCCGCTTCCTGCTGGCCGTGGTCATGCTGCTCGCGCCCTGCGTCTATGTGGGGCGCCTGACCCTGGCCGAGCCGGAGACCAGCCCGCGGCCCGAACGCCCCCTGTGGGCCAACACGCTGCTGTTGACTGTGGGCCGCTGGCCGACCCCCGCTCGCCTGCCGGAGGGCCCGAATTTCGCCGAGCTGGCCAGCGGCGGCATCGAGATCGCCGGGGTCTACGCGGCCTCGGACCAGCCCGGCCCGGCGGCGGTTTCGCTGCTGACCGGC
Organism: Planctomycetota bacterium; assembly: GCA_044375105.1. Lineage (GTDB taxonomy): Bacteria > Planctomycetota > UBA1135 > UBA1135 > JBIKLM01. Next base: position 1,708 of record JBILNK010000121.1, on the reverse strand, counting down.
CGCTTCCGCTTGAACCACGGCGTCGACGGCCCCGAGCGCGCCCTGCCGCCCGGCGCCTGGACCCTCGCCTCCGCGGCGCTCGAGAGCGGCGCCCGCACCGCGGCCTTCCTGCAGTCCGACTACGTCGGGCGCCACGGGATCGCCGGCTTCGAAACCACCCGGGAAGATCCGGCGGCCGAACTCTCCACCCTGGCCAGAGAGGCCGCCGATTGGCTGGCGGAGCATGCCGGGGAGCGCCGGTTCCTGTGGCTGCACGCCGAGCGGGCCGGCCCCCAGGGCGCCGAATTGGAAGCGGCCCTCGGAACCCTGTGGGGTCGCCTCGGCGAGCGCCAGGAGCAGTTTCAAACCTTGACCCTGTTCACGGCCCTGGCCGGGCCCCAGCGCCCCGAGCCCGACCTGGGTCTGCGCGTGCCGGTGCGGATCAAACTGCCCAACAACGTCAACGCCCGGCGGCGTGCCGAGGTCCTGCTCAGCCAGGTCGACCTGGCCGGAACGCTGCGCGACCTGCTGCGGCTGCCCGGGCCGAGCCTGGCCCGCGGCCAGGCCCCGCTGCAGTCGCGGTCGCGCTCGGGGTACCAGGCCCTCGAGGGCGCTGAGCTTAAGGAACCGCTCTGGATCGACGGGACCTTCGGCAGCTTGGCGCGCTGGCCGGACGTGCGCATCCTGGCTCGCCCGACCACGCCCGGAGCCGCGCCCGCCCTCGAGTTCTTCAGCCTGCCGCGCTGGAACGTGGGCCCCGAAAGCGCCCAGCCGCTGCCCGAAGCCGAGCGCAGACCCGCCGAGGACCGCTTCTGGCGCCTGCGCGGCGGCCTGCTCGAGGGCGCGACCAGCGGCGTGCCGAGCGGCGGCTGAGCGCAGCGTGCGAACGGAGCGGCGCGTTTTCCGCCGGAGTCCCCGGCCCAATCCAACGGCTCCGAGGCCAGCGCTGCGGGCCGGCTCCACCTACATCTGCTCCCGTGCGCCGCTCGGAATCCAGGCCGCCAACCGAGGTCACCAGAGCCAACAGCCGCCGGGCGCCAGGCGCGCCGCGACCACGCGCCGCCCGAGCAATCCATCCAGGGTCCCCAGGGCCTTGGCGGCCACCCCGCGCCAGCGCCCGTCGAACAGCCCCAGCACGAACAACGGCGGCAGGCTGGCCACGTCGAACCACAGGAAGCGCAGCCAGTGCCGGGGCCGCCCGTGGGCGCGCAGGAACCAGACCGTGTTGACGCCCATCATGTACTTGCGGCGCGGGTTGTAGCCGCCGCCGGTCGAGTGGTGGGCATCGTGGAAAGCCGCGCGGGCGCCGAGGTGCTGGACCCGCAGACCCGCGGCCCGCACGCGCACGCAGAAGTCGAGGTCCTCGTGGTAGGCGAAGTAGGCGCCGTCCAGGTAGCCGGCCCGCTCGAAGGTCTCGCGGCGCGCCAGCAGGGCGCAGCCGACCACATAGTCGACCGGCTCCTCGCGCTGCCATTCGGGGCCGTCGGGGGCCCCGTGGCCGCGCAGGGTGGAGAGGTTCTGGCGCCAGTCCAGGCGGCCGCCCGCGGCCCAGACCCGCTCGGGGCGCCGGGCCTCGAGGACGCGCGGGCCGACCACCCCGAGCCCCGGGTCGCGCTCGAGCTGCGCCAGCAGGTAATCGAGGCAGCCCGGCTCGAGGGTCACGTCGTTGTTGATCAAGAGGACCGCCGCAGCGCCGCGCTCCAGGGCCAGTCGGATGCCCTGGTTGTTG
>JBILNK010000122.1:0-13082 GCA_044375105.1 Planctomycetota bacterium | reverse complement strand
GTCTGGGCCGCCACGGTCTGGGCCGCCTGGCCGTCGCAGGCCTTCTGGCCGTCGCACTGCTTGGCCTCGCTGCAGGCCGGAGCCGCCACGGTCTGGGCCGCCTGGCCGTCGCAGGCCTTCTGGCCGTCGCACTGCTTGGCTTCGCTGCAGGCCGGAGCCGCCACGGTCGTGGCCGAGACGGTCTGGGCAGCGGTCGGCTCGTCGCAGCAGGCTTCCTTGGTTTCGCAGCAGGCGCTCTGTTCCTCGCAGCACTCTTCCTGGGCGACCGCCTTGGCGGCCGGCGAGCGCAGGCCGGCCAGCTCGCTCTCCAGGCGGGTCAGCTCGGCGCGAGCCAGCACCAGCTCGCCCCGCAGGGACGCGACCTCGTCGATGATCGAGGGCTTGTACGTGTTGAAGGCGACGGCGACCGCCTTGGCCTCACCCGAGCAGACGCTCATCCCGCCGTGGCACTCTTGGGCCGGGGCGGCGACGGGGGTGGCCTTGGGCGCCGCGCTGGCGACCCCCTTGTCCGAGCAGGTCGAGGGGCACTGGGCCGCGGCCGGCAGCACCAGGGCCAGGGCCAGAGCGCCGGCGGACAGCAGAATTGCGAAGGTCCTCATCGGGGTGGGAAATGCGTGGTTGCGTGGGCGGAACGGCTGGGCGGAGGGGTCCGCTGAGACCCCACAAGCCATACGCTGCGGCTACGCTGCACGCGAGCCGCTGTGACGGACTCGTTTAGATCCTATCTGCTGGGATCGCCGGCAGGTCCTCCGCCCCTGGCAGGACCCGCTCGTTTCCCCCTTCGATCGCGACCGCCATGGATCCGAAGCGCTCCCCCTGGCCCCTGGCCCTGGCCCTGGCCGCCGTCCCCTGGATCTGGAGGAGCGGCCCGGAAACCGTTTCAACGGCCGTCTCCGCGGCGCCCCCGGCCGCCCAGCCGCCCTCCCCCCTGGAGGCGGCCCAGGCCTGGTCGGCGGCCTTCGAAACGCTCTCGGCCCAGGCCAGCCCGGCGGTGCTGGCCCTCGAGGCCCTGGAGGCCAGCCGGCTCCCCGGCCGCCAGCGCCTGCTGCGCCGCGGCTCCGGCGTGCTGCTGAGCGCGGACGGCCTGGCGGTCACCTGCGCCCACGTGATGGCCGGCGCCAGCGGGGCGCGCGCCAGCCTGCCGGACGGGCGCCGCTTCGACGCCGAGATCCTGATCACGGACCCGGAGACCGACCTGGCCCTGATCCGCCTCGCGGGCCAGGATCTGCCCCACCTCAGGCTCAGCGCCCGGGGCCGGCCGCGGGTGGGCCAGTGGGTCCTGGCGCTCGGCAACCCGGGGGGCCTGGGCCTCTCGGTGACCGCCGGCATCGTCTCGGGCCTCGGCCGCAACAACCTGGGTGTGGCGCGCTACGAGGACTTCATCCAGACCGACGCCGAGATCAACCCGGGCAACTCGGGCGGCGCGCTGATCGACCTCCACGGCGAACTGGTCGGCATCAACACCGCCATCGGCACCGAGGACGAGGGCACCGTCGGGATCAGCTTCGCCGTGCCCGTGCGCTGGGTCGAGGCCCTGATCGAGGACGTCAACAGCGGCCGGGCGCCCCAGCGCGGTTATCTGGGCGTCACCAGCGAGTACCTCGGCGAGTGGCAGCTGCTGCAGCTGGCCTACGACGGCGCCAGCCGCGTGCGCGTGATCGGCGTCGACGGGCCGGCGCGCGCCGCGGGCCTCGAGATCGGCGACGTGATCGAGCGCGTCGGCGAGCACGCCATCGTCAGCCGCGCCGACCTCTCCGCCGCGGCCGCTTCGATGCGCCCCGGCAGTGCGGCGCCCGTGGCCCTCTGGCGCGCCGGAGCGCGCCTGCAGCTCGAGGTCACCTTCGGAGCCCGCGAGCGCTGATCCCGCCGAGGCCCATGTCCCGCCAGCCCCTCGACGAAGCCGCGATCCAAGCGGGCCTGGCGGCCCTCCCGGCCTGGCGCCGCGAGGGTGTGCGTCTGATCCGCGAGTATCGCTTCCCCGATTTCCGCCGCGGGGCCCTGTTCCTGACCGGCGCCGCCTTCGCCGCGGAAGCCCTCGACCACCATCCGGACTGGAGCGGCGTCTACGACCGGGTGCGCATCGAACTCACCACCCATTCCGCCAGGGCCCTGACGCCCCTCGACTTCGCTCTGGCGCGGGAACTGGAACGCTTGGCCAAGGACCTGGGCGCGAGCTGACGGCCACGGGGCAATCGACTTTGAGGTTGCTCAGCCAGCAGGACCGGATGCTCGACGCGCCCTGCTTCCCGGGATCCGGCCGGTTCGGGCCTTCGGGTCCGCTGCCGCCGAGCGGCCGGCTGCGTGAGCCCTGGGAAGAGCAGCCTGGGCGGGGCGAACCCGAAGCGGACGGGCCTCTGGACTGCGACCGCTCGGACGGTCCGGTGGAGCGGCGCCACCCTGCGGCCAGCCCGGTGCGCTCGCTGCAGCGCCGAGCGGCACCAGCGGCCGCCGCCCCAGGTCACAGGCCGGCTTCGAACACCCGGTAGTGGGTCTCCTGCATGCCCAGGTGGGCGTAGACCGCCTGGGCGGAGCGGTTGTCGCGCTCCACGTAGAGGCGCAGGCCGCGCACGGCCGGGTCGGCGCGGGCAGCGGTCAGCAGATGGGTGTGGAGCGCGGAATAGCATCCGCGGCCGCGGGCGCTGGGTTCGGTGTAGACGCTCTGGATCCACCAGAACCAGCCGGCGCGCCAGTCGCTCCATTCGCGGGTGATCAGCAAGCAGGCCCACGGGCGCGGCGGCTGATCCGCGGCGAGGCGGCCTTCGGCCACGAAGTACTGGCCCTTGTGCGGATCGTCGAAGACGGCTTCGACCCCGCGCAGCAGGCGTGCGCCGTCGAGTTCGAGGCCCTCGGTCTCGAGCGCCATGCGCCGGTTCATCTCGGCGATCAGGGCGGCTTCGTCGCGGCGCGCGGGGCGCACGCGGATCTGGGCATCGCTGGGGATCGCGCTCATGAGGAATAACGGTCGTCGTACCAGGGCTCGGCGCTGTTCGAATAGCCGCGCTGCTCCCAGAAGCCCGGGCGGTCCTCCGCCAGGAGTTCGATGCGACACAGCCACTTGGTGCCCTTCCAGGCGTAAAGCCGCGGCGTGATCACCCGCAGAGGCCCGCCATGTTCGCGGGCCAGGGCCCGGCCGTCGACCCGATCGACCAGCATCACATCCGGCTCGAGGGCGCGCTCGAGCGGCAGGGACGTGGTGTAGGGGATCGCCGTGCCCGGCGCCCGGTCGCTGCCGGTGAAGTGCACGAAACGCGCTTGCTCTCGGGGCACCACCCGGGTCAACAGGTCGAGCAGGCGCACCCCGGACAGGGACAGGTCGAAGCGGCTCCAGCCGGTGACGCAATGGAAATCGGCCTGTTGTTCGCTGCGCGGCAGGGCCTCGAAGCCGGACCAGTCGAGCCGCAGCGGCTCCTCGACCAGGCCGCCGACTTCCAAGCGGAAGTCCTCGCGCCGCACATCGGGCAGGTCGCCGAGGTCCAGGACCGGCCAATTCTTGACCGCGTGTTGGCCCACCGGCAGGCGCGGCAGGCCGTGGCGGTTGGGGGGCCCGAGGCCCTCCGGTCGGCGCCCGGCGAAACGCACGTCGACGCGATCGGGGTGGGCCGCCTTCTGGCGCTCGATGAAGCGCCGGCGCTTCTCCACCAGGGAGTCCGCCGGGAGATCGCTAGCGTGCGGCTCGCCCATGGGCAGAGCCTGGCCCCCTAGGGGCCCGGGCGTCAAGCCCCGCGGCGCTCGCTGGTCGGCTCGAAGGCGATCGCCAGGGCCGTGATCGTGGCGCCCAGCTGCTGACCGCGCACCAACCGGCCGCGGTGCTCGACCGGGCCGGCCTCGGTCTCGATCCGCACCACCACCTCCACCGGGGCATCGGTCAGGAACAGGAGGCCTGTGTCCGAGACGTCGGCGCTCGAACCCACCATGGCCTGGTCGGCGAAGCGCAGTTCGACCGGCAGTGTGAGCGCGTCGCGCTGAGCGCGGCGGCGCTCCGCGCCGCAGGACAGCGCCGACAGGCTCCCCTGCAGGTCGCCTTCTTCGGTCGGTTCGGGCTGAGAGAGGGGCATGACGCGCTCCGTTGGATGCCTCGGTTTCGGCGCCCCGGCCCGGTGGACTTGAGCTGTCTCACCCAGAGCACAGCGCAGCTCCAAAGGGACGCCACGGCGTGCCGCGCGCCCTCCGGGGATTGGGGGCGCGCGGCACGCCCTTCGCAGAGCGGCATCCGGGCGGGCCCCGCGCCCCCCCCACCCACCTCCATGAAGATCCTGGTCCTCGCCTGTCTGACCCTGTTCGCGGCCGGCGCCGCCCCGGCCGCAGCGCAGAAGTGCCACCCCGCCTACGGCGGACACCCGCCCGCCGCGCCGTTCCACAAGCCGGGCTCTTACGGACACCCCGGCCCGGCGAAGCCCGGCCTCGGGCTGAGCCTCCACACGCCCCACGTCAGCGTCTCGATCGGCGCCTACGGACGCCCCTGCCCGCCCCCGCCCCCGGTCTGGGTCCCAGGCCAGTGGATCAACGAGCAGCAGCAGGTCTGGGTGCCCGGAACCTGGACCCAGCTCTGGTGCGAGCCGGTCTACGCCACCCTCCACGACGCCTGCGGCCGCCCCTACCAGGTGCTGGTGCAACCCGGCCGCTATCGCCTGGTCGAACAGCCCGGGCGCTTCGAGACCCGCTGCGTCCAGGTTTGGCGGCCGGGGTACTGGCAGCCCGGCTGCTGATCCGCCCGGAGCGAACGGTTCGGACCCAGCCGGACCGCGGCACCAGCCCCGCGCAAAGGCTCGAGCCCGCGATCCGGCTCCGCCAACCCGCACCCCGCCGACCAACCCGGTCGGCGGGGTGCGCTCGTCCGCGTTGCGCCCCACGGCCTGTCGTCCGCCGGGCGGCGGATCGGCCCGCTCCGCGCGCGGTTAGCATCCCGGCATGTCCCCGACCTTCTACTCGTTCCTGCACGTGCTCGGCGTGCTGATGCTGACCGCTACCACCTTCCAGGCCTTCGCGCGCCCCGACCCGGAGCGCAAGCGCGCAGTCTTGATGCGCTCGGGGATCTACGCCCTGGTGGCGCTCGTGGGCGGCTTCGGCCTGTTGGCCAAACTCAAGTACGGATTCCCGGGCTGGGTCGCGGTCAAGCTCGGGGCCTGGCTGATCCTCGCGGCCCTGGCTGGGATCGCTTTCCGCAAGCCGGCCCAGGCGGGGCAGCTGACCGCCGTGGCGATGCTGGCGATCGCCGCGGCCCTCTACGCGGTGTACTTCAAGCCCTTCTGACAGGCGGCCGGCTGAGGAAAGATCGACTCGGGCTGCGCCCATGCAGCAGCGCCGGGCCCTCAGCGCAACGGACGGAGCTCCGTCGGACGCAGGCCGCCGCTGCGCTCGCGGCGCGGGTCGATCACCCTCCACAGGGACAGGGCCGGGCCGCTGCCGGGGCTGCCGGGGCCCGCCCGGCGACCGTCGGGGGTCTCGCGGCGGGCCGTGCGTGCGAGCAGCTCCAGCGCGCGGCCATCCGGCAGGGCCAGGCGACGCGCGCCGGGCTCGAGATCGTGCAGGGCCAGCTGGAACAAAGCGCTTTGTTCGGCCAGGCGCGAGAACGACTTGCCGCGGGCGCCGCGCTGGAACAGCTCCGCTCTCTGCGCCGCGTCATAGCCCGCGATGCGCGCCAGGGAGGTCAGCTCCCCGCACTGGCGCGGCGTGAGCGCCAGACAGACCACGTCGAGGGCCAGCAAGCGCTCGAACAAAGCCGCCGGATCGCGCTCGAGCAGCGCCTCCGCGTGGGCCCGGAAGTTGGCTTCGCCGACGAAGCTGCCGAAGTTGGTGGCGATCGTCGGACGCTGCCCGTGGTACTCGATCAGGTGGCCGAGGCTCCAGCTGGACAGCACCGCGCCCCGTCCCCCCGCCCGGGGATCGAGCGCCAACGCGGCTGCCTTCGGATCGCGCAGACTTTGCAGCAGGGCCAGCCGCTCCTGGCGCCAGGCGCGCAGATCGGCGACCTCGTCGGCGCTCGGCAAACCGCCGAGCAACCCGGAGAGCGTGGTGCCGAGGGCCAACAGCGGCAGGACCGCGAGGAAAATCGCCGCAGCGCGCCGCGCGCCCTTCGTTTGCCAGCCGGCGCGGACCCCGGTCACGACCACCAGGGACGTTCCGATCGCCAGCGGCACGGCGAAGGCGTCGCCGAAGCGCCGCTGCGCCAGGGTCGAGATGCCGAGCAGCAGGAGCTGCGGCAGCAGCAGGCCGGCTCCCGCCAGCCCCCGCCAGGCCATCCACAGGAGCGCGGGGATCAGCAGCGGCGCCGCCGGGGACCAGGCCCCCAGATCGCGCAGGGCGCCGATCCAGCCCGGCGCCAAGAGCGGCCGGCTCTCCTCGACCACGTCCATGAATTGGTTCTGCCGGCTGGCCCAGGCGAAGCCTTCTCGGGCCCCCTCAAGGAATCCGGGCAGCAGCACCACGGCCAAGGCCACGCTGACCAGGGACACCCCCACGCCCACGGCCCGGCTGCGGCCGGCGCGGGCGCAGACTTCGAGGGCCAAGAACGGGAGCGCGGCCGCCAGGAGCGCGCGCGGGACCCCCAGGCTCAGGTTGATCAGCGAGCCGGGCTGCACCAGATTCCAAGGACTGGCCTCGGCGGCCGGCGCCACCGCTAGGGTCGCGCAGGCGGCGGTCAGCAGGCCGGCGAAGCGCAGGGGGCGGCCGCCGGGGCCCTCGGCCAAGGCCGCGCGCAGATAGAGCGCGAACAAAACGCCGGCCACGGAGACCGCCGAGCCCAGGAAGCACAGCAGTCCGATGCCTAGGGCGAAGCCGGTGGCCGAGCCCGAGACCAGCGCCGGAGCCAGCTCCCGAGCGCTGAGCGCCCGCTGCCCGGCGCCCAGGGCCAGCGCGAGGAGCAGGGCCGTGGCCACATGGTGGTCGATCCGCCCGTAGCCCGCGTACCAGATCGAGATCGGCGTCGCCGCATAGAGCGCCCCGGCCAGCAGAGCCAAGCCGGCCCGATGCAGCGGACCTGAGCCGGCGGGCGCGAACTGGCTCGCGGCCCAGGCGACCGCCAGGGCCGCCAGGGCGCCCAACCAGGGTGGCAAGGACGCCAGCAGGCGCTCGAGATCGGCCTCGCTGCGGCCGCCCAGGGCGCCTTCGGCGCGCTCGGGGAGCAGGCCCTTCGCCAGACGGGCGAGAAAGGCGTCGAAGCTCGGCGGCCAGGGCACCGCGCTGCCCTGCGGGTGGTTGAGGGCCTGGTCGAATTCGGGCACCGCGCCGCTGGCCAGCGCGATCGAGACCCGCCGCAGGTGATAGGCCGCATCCGGATCGTCGATCAGCACCTGGCTGCCGCTGGGCAGGCGCGCTTCGCCCTCCAGGCGGTGCACGGGTCCCAGGCGATCGCGCAGCCGGTGCGCCCCGAGCGCGAGCAAGCAGACCGCCAGCAGCAGCAGCAGCGGGGCGAAGAGCAGCGGGCGCATCCGGCGGTCATCATGCCGAGCGCGCGCGGCGGCAGCATCCCCCCGCGGCTCGGTGCCGCCGCAGCGGCGCGCCTTCAGCGCAGCGGCCCCGGCCAGTCACCGAGCAGCAGCGGCCAGTCGAGCTCGCTCTCGAGCAGGCTCTCCCGAGCGGCCCGGAACCTCTGGCTGGCCCCGGCCAACGCCTGGCTGGCGGCGAAGGCCTGCGGCCCGAGCAGCACGACCCCGGGCAGCGCCAGACCCGGCGGCGCGGCGCCGCGCGCCTCGAGGGCGAAGGACCAGCGGGCGCGGCCCGGGTCGGCGGAGAGCAGCGCCGGCAGCCCCAGGCTGGCGCCGCCCGGCAACAGCAGCAGCGGATCGCCGTCGAAGGGCGCGGGCCAGCCGTCGCGCCCGGCCGCCCAGATCTTGAAGCACTCCTCGAGCTCGGTCGTCTCGAGCGCGATCAGCAGCACCCCGTGGCGCTCGCACCAGGCGCGCCAGCGCTCCCCCAGCCGACCGCGCCAGCGACCGGAGCCGCCGAAGCGCGGCTCGGCCACCAGCAGGCCCCAGCGCCCGGCCTGCGCGGGGCGATAGGCGAGCGCAGCGGGCGCAAAGGGCGCGCGCCACCAGCCAGAGCTTGCGCCGGCGAGCTGGCCCTCGAGAGCGGCCAACAATTCCTCGGCCGGCAGCCCGTGGCCGCTGCGCAGCCCGGTGGTCTCGGTCAGGCGCAGTTCGGCTCGCAGGGCTTCCGCGGCATCGCCCGCTCCGAGGGCCGCCAGGCGCTGCTCGAGCCCCGCCACCAGATCGAAGGGCGCCCGCGCGACCGGCAGGGCCGCGGAGGGCTCGGCAAACTCGAGCTCGAGCTCGATCCACCAGCGGCCCGCAGGGCCGGAGGGCGCCCGGAAGTACAGATCGAAACCCGGCGCCGCGAAGGCCTCACGGCTCAGGGACTCGCGCCGGGCTCGCATGCGCTCGCCCTCCGGCGAGATCCAGCTGACCTGGGCCGCGCGGGGCTCGGCGCCGGCCGGCCACGCGCCGGCCAGCCAGACCCGCAGCGCCACGGACGGCGGCGGCTCGAGCCCCGCCGCTGCCAGGCCGGGCACCGGCAGCAGGTCGAGCTGGTCCGCCAGCTGGTCGGCCGGCGAAGCCTGCGCGGCCGGTCCCGCCGCGGGGCCGGGACCGCGCAGATCGCGATCGAGGGCCCGCAGGGCGGCGGCGGAAGCCCGGGCCCGGTCGATCGCGGCGCTCGGAAGTCCCGCGAAGCGCGCCGCAGCGCCCGCTTCGAGGGTCCGCTCCAGCACCTCGCGGGCCTCGGCCCACAGGCTGGCCCGATGGCGCGCCAGGCGCGGATCCGCCGGCGCCACCGTCTGCGCTGCTGCGGGCCGGAAGGCCAGCCCGAACACCAAGCCAAAACTCAGGATCGCGGCCGCCCTCATGGCTGAGCCCGCCGCTCGGCCTGGAAGGGCGTGCGCTGCAGCGCCAGACGCCCGCGCTTCCAGACCGCGGCGACCGCGTTGCGCCCGAATTCGTACACCAGGTGTTCGAGGTTCGGATGGTCGAACAACACCAGGTCCGCTTGTTTGCCCGGCTCGATCGAACCCAGGTCGGCGGCCCGGCCGAGCGTGGCAGCGGCGTTGAGCGTCGCCGCGGTCAGGGCCTCGGCGGCGCTGTAGCCGTAGCGCAGGGCCGCGAAGGTCAAGACCTCCGGCAGGCTCTGCAGCGGGCAGGAACCCGGGTTGAAGTCGGTCGAAAGGGCCGGCGCCAGGTCGGCCTCCACCAGGCGCCGACCGGGCGCCTCCTGACTCTCGCGCAGATAGATCGGCACCAGCGGGCACAAGACCGGCTGCACGCCCGCGCGCGCCAGGGCCTCGATGCCCGCCGGGGAGATGTGCTCGAGGTGGTCGGCGGAGGCGGCGCCCAGTTCGGCCGCCAGCTCGGCGCCGCCCAGGTTGGACAGCTGTTCGACGTGCAAGCGCAGGCCGAGCCCCAGGCTGCGAGCGCGCTCCAGGATCCGCCGGCTGTCCGCCAGCGAGAAGGCGATCTGTTCGGTGAAGACATCGGCGTAGCGCGCCAGGCCCGCCGCGGCCACCTCGGGCAGCAGCTGCTCGCAGATCAGGTCCACGTAGGCCGGCCGGTCGGCGGCGTATTCGGGCGGGTAGGCATGGGCGCCCAGGAAGGTCGGCACGAGCTCCACCGGATGCTGGCGCGCCGCGCCGGCCATGGCGCGCAGGCACTTGAGCTCGCCCTCGCGCGAGAGCCCATAGCCGCTCTTGCACTCGATCGTGGTCGTGCCGTGCTCCAGGAACCGATCGAGGCGCACCAGCAGCCCGCTGATCAGCTCCTCCTCCGATGCGGCGCGCACGCGCTGGACGGTGGAGAGGATACCGCCCCCGGCGCGCGCCAGTTCCGCATAGCTGGCGCCCCGGTTGCGCAGTTCGAAGTCGAGCTCGCGGCTGCCGGCGAAGACCGCGTGGGTGTGGGCGTCGATCAGTCCGGGCACCAGCAGGCCGCCCCGGCAATCGAAGCGCTGCCGCGGCCGATAGCGCTCGGCCAGGGCCTCCGCAGGCCCCACGTCGACGATGCGCTCCTGATCGATGGCGACCGCGCCTCCGGGGATCCGGTCGATCCGACCTAGGTGCGCGCCGGCCAGCGCCCGGCGGCCGATCGGCGTGGCCACCTCGCTCGTGTGGGTCAAGAGCAGGTCGATGCTCTGCGGAGGCGCGTGCATCCAGGCAGGATAACGATCCCGCCGGAGCGGAGTCCCGGTTGCGGCTCGAAGGCCGACGCGCTTGGCCGCGCCGGCGGACCGCGACGGCCCCGGACAGCGCCGACGGGCTGGTCGGGGAGCTCGAGCGCAGCCCGGGTCGATTTCGCTTTCAGCCGGACAGGGCCGCGCCGATCTCGAGCAGCAGCCGCCGGCGCGCGCGGAACACGATCATTTTCATGTTCTCCGGGGGCACTCCCAGCAGCGGGCCCGCCTCGGCGTAGGGCTGACCTTGGAGTTCGACCAGCTCGAGCGCGCGGCGGTCCCGGGGACGCAAGCGCTCGAAGGCGAACAGGATCGCGGCATAGAGCAGGGACAGGGAGCGGGCGAAGACCAGGGCCTGCTCGCGCCCGTGGGCGAGCAGCAGGGGCGAAGCGCCCGGATCGCAGGGCTCGCTGGTCTGCTCCTCGAGGGCGCTGGCGCGCGGTGCGGCGCGGCGGCGCGCGCGACGGACGGCGTTGCCTGCGATGGTGCGCACCCACACGCGGAAACTGCCCGCATGTTCGGGGCGGAAGCCGCTGGGATAGCGGTAGACGTTGACGAACGTGTCCTGCAACAGCTCGCTGGGGTCGAGCTGGGCGCCCCCTTGGCGCAGCAGCGAGCGGATCCACTGCAGCACGTCCTCGGCGCCCGCGGAGTACAGCGCTTCGAAGTCCGTGGCTGCGCGCGAATTCTGGAAGCGGACCATCAGCTCCGTCAGCCGACGGTCGAACTCTTCGCCTTCCGCCGTGGAGCGCCGCCGGGCCGGCGCGACGGCGCCCGCCGAGCAGTCCGCCCCGCCCGCCGGAGCCCTGCGCAGATCCGCGGATGGCCGGCGCGCGGCGGCTGGGGTCGCGGCCACCAGGCTCAGGCTGCTCGGCCGCGGGCCCGCGGCAAGGCTCGGTTTGCCCAAGTTGTGTCCCAATCGCGGGTCGCGTGGATCGATCCGCCGGCGCCAGGCGGCAGTGGCCGCGGCGAGCGGGTCGACGGTCCCGGGCTGGGGCAGAGGCATGGGCATGACGAGCGTTGACTGCACGCGGCGTGCCAAGCTCGGGCAGGGGCCCAGGGGCCACCGGGAACCCGGTCTGTGCGAAAGCGCACAGCATCCCCCGCGCGACCCCGCAGGCGCCCGGGAAGGCTGGCAAGCCGGGCCGCTCCGCAGCTTTAAATCATATTCCAGAAATCACTTACGGCGGAACGTGCCGGCCTGGAGGCCAGCTCGCCCCAAAGCGCCGGCCGTTTCCGGGCCTGCCGCTGCGCTGGTTATGCTCCCGAGACCCTCTGCGCGTCCGCCGTGAAGCCAACCGATCCAGCCCGATCCATCGCCAACGCCAGCGCCTCCCTCGGCCAGTGGGAGGATCTCGACGCGCTCTTGTGGGTGGTCCTGAGCCTGGTGGCCTCGATCTTCTTCGCCATGCTCCGGGAGGCCCTCGAGCGCTCCCTGCCGAGCCGCACCCTGGCCCCCGTGGAGGACCGAGCGCGCCGCGCGCGACTCGAAGCCTCCCTGGTCCACTCCGACCGCCTGGCCTCCTCGGCGGTGCTGCTGCTGCTGGCCAGCCAGATCGGCTTCGCCCTTTCCCTGGCGGAGCTGCTCTTCGACGCCGGCAGCGGCGGCCGCCGCGAACTCGCCCTGACCCTGGCCCTGGCCGTGCCGCTGCTCGTGCTGGTGACCCGCGGCCTGTCGCGGGCCCTGGCGGCCTCGCCCCTGGGAGACGCCCTGCTGCGCTCCTTCCTGCCCACCTTCGGTTGGCTCGAGCTGCCCCTGCGTCCCTTCTCCGCCGCGGTGGTCTCGTTCGAGCATGCCGCTCGGCGCGGTTTCGATCTGCCCGCGACGGCCCAGTCGAGGCGCATCGTCGAGGGCCTGCGCGAAGCCATCGAAGACGCCGGCCGGGAAGGCGACCTGGACGAAACCGAGCGCGAAATCATCGAAAACGTGGTCACCTTCCGGGACGAGGCCGTGGCCTCGATCATGACGCCGCGCACGGAGGTGCACGGGGTCGAGCGCTCGACCCCCCTGCGCGAGGCCCTGCGCATCGCGGCCCAGGCCGGGCATTCCCGGCTGCCGGTGTACGCGGAGACCCTCGACAGCGTGGTCGGGATCCTGTCCGTACGCGATTGCCTCAAACTGATCAGCGAAGAAGGCCTGGACGGTCACGAGCTGTCCGAGCTGGTGCGGCCGGCGACCTTCGTGCCGGAGACCAAGCGGGTGTTCGAGCTGCTTGGGGATTTCCGCCGCCAGAATCTGCACATGGCCGTCGTGCTCGACGAGTACGGCGGCACGGCGGGCATCGTCACCCTGGGCGACGTGCTCTACGAGTTGGTCGGCGACCTGCCCGATGAGAACGAGGACTCCGAGCCGGTCGGCATTCGGCGCACGGCCACGGGCGCCTACGAGATCGATGCGGCCGAGCGCGTTTCGGACGTCAATGCGGAGCTCGATCTGGAGCTGCCCGAGGATCAGGGCTACGAAACTTTGGGTGGCTTCGTGCTGGCGGAGCTCGGGCACTTCCCGAGCCCCGGCGAGAGCTTCGAACGCCACGGTCTGCGCCTGACGGTCACCCGCGCCTCCGACCGCCGGGTGCTGGAGGTGCGCCTCGAGCGGCCGATGGCCGCCGCGGTCTGAGCCGCCCACCCGCGGGAGGCCCGGATGGGCGCCAGCGCTCCAGCTTTTCGGCCACGACCCACCGCCGCCCATGCAACCCGGCTCGCCGCAGCGCCACGCGCCCCACGGTCCCCGCGGACGACGCGCGGCGCCCCCGGTCGCCTCGGACCGAGCCCTGTGCCTGCGGCGGGTGCCCTACGGCGATTCATCTCTGGTGGTCGAGCTGCTGACCGAGCAGCACGGCCGCGTGAGCCTGCTGGCGCGCGGCGCCTACCGCCTGACCAGCCGCTTTGCAGGGGTGCTGGACCTGTTCCATCGCCTCGAGCTGACCTGG
>JBILNK010000288.1:0-3420 GCA_044375105.1 Planctomycetota bacterium | reverse complement strand
GGCTCTGCTCGACGGCGCGCCCTGCCCATCCCGCCTGGCCTGGACCGAAGGCGGGCACGTGGACCCCAAGAAACCGGAGATCGTGCGGCAGCTGATCCAGACCGTGCTGGGCGGCATCGCCGGCGAGCCGCCGCCGCCCTATCGCCCCGGATCCGGCGGCTGAAACGCGGAGCGACAGACCGGCCGAAACGAACCCGGCGCGCAGCGACGATCCCAGCCACTGCGGCCGCCGGGTGGAGGCCGAAGGCAAGCGGACAGGCTGGTCTGGCGGCTCGGGCGTAGACCGAGCCGGTTGCCCATCAGCCCGTCAACGCGGCGCCTCGAGGCCCAGGATGTATTTCTCCCAAGCCTGGGTGATCGCGTCGTAGTCGATGCCCTTGAAGGCCGCTTCCACGGCCGCGTCCCGAGAGGCCTTCTCGATCACGAACTTGGCGCCATAGTCCTCGGGATCCTCGAGCTCGGCGGCGCGCGATTCGTACTCGCGCTTGAGCACGTCGAAATAGGTCGGCAGGATCGCGGCCCAGGCCGGGTTCTTCTCGACGTCCTTGCAGGTGCGCAGGAAGTAGATCATCGACCAGCCTTGGGCATAGCAGATGCCGATGCGGCCGGGCGCGTAGTACTCGGGCTGCTCGAAGCGCACGATCTCCTTCCAGGGCACGTATTTGCCCTCGTTGATCACCCGCTGGATCAGCCCGAGCCGCCAGGGGTTGGGCCCGATGCGCTGCACGCCGTTGGCGGTCACCTGCGCGCCGGAGAAGAAGTCGCCCGTGCCCTCGTTGTACCAGGAGTGCGGCGAGATCGCCCCGGCCGAATAATAGATGTACTGGTGGAAACCCTCATGGTAGAGCACGATGCGCGTGTCGGCCTTGCCGGTGCCCTTCTTCTCGCCCTCGCCGTCGGGATAGTCGTACAGCACGAGCTCTTGATCGCGCCAGTTCCAGTAGCCTCCGCTGCCCTCGGGACCGCCGTAGGCCTTGTATTCCGCATCGTCCTTGCAGACCCTCACCGTCGAAACCGCGGTGATCGGCGCCGCCGGCGGGAACAGCTTCAGGTACTCCGTGCGGATCGCCTCGAGCTCGATCTTGATGCGGCGCATCAAGGGCTCGTTCTTGGTGCTGTAGACGTAGATGTAGTTCTCGGTGTCGTCGGCCATCCAACCCTTGACCAGCCGCGAGCGCACCAGGATGCGGTACTCGGGATCGATCAGCTTGGGCCGGGACTCGTAGAAGCGCCGCCACTTGGCCGCATCCGGATCGCCGGCCGCGAAGAATTCGATCTTCTTGGCCATCTGATCCCAGATCTTGGCCTGGTCCTTGCGATCGACGTCCGAGCAGAACCCGAGCAACACCAGCTGGTGGCCGGGGCCGTCCAGCACGGTCGCCCAGGGCGCGAAATTGGACGGCGCTTCGCTGCCTTTCTCGAATTCGATCGAGATCGGCGTGTGCCCGTCGCGGCGCAGCTTGCCGGGGGTGCCGCGCTTGACCGCCCAGCGGCCGCCGAAGCGCACGCGCAGCACGTCGTCGAAGCTGCGGATCTCGTTCGGGTCTTCTTCGGTCTCGGGCTGCTCCCCCTCCGGCTCGTCTTCTTCGGGCGTCTCGCCCTCGGCGGGCGGCGGCTCGCTGCCCTCGCCGGTGCCCACGGCCTGCCGGTCGATCCAGATCAAGGTCGCCCAGGGCCGGATCCGGCCGTTGCCGTTCTCGCCCTTCTTGAGCTCCGACAGCTTGTCTTCGCGGTGTACCCACTTGACCAGCATCCACGACTCCTCCGGCGTCACCGGAACGGTGTCGTAGTCGCGCGGAACCGGCAGCCGCACCCCGCGGCTGTTGAATTCCTGCACGGCGAAGCCGCCTTGGGCGGAGGCGGGCGGGGCGGCGAAGAGCGCGCTCCAAAGAATCAGCAACACCAAGCGCAGCGGCAGCGAACGGGGCGGCATGGGGCGCTTCTATCCGAGGCCCCGAGATCGGTCAATCCCGGCCGCCCGGGGTGGATATGCTGGGGTGCCGCGGGGGCGGCCAGTTTTCCGGGAGACCCGTCGAGGTTCGAAGCCGGGCGGCGGCGATCAGCGCGGCCGGCCCTTCGGAGGCCCCGCGGCTGAACTCCCACCGGATGCCTGGCCGGCCCCGAAGGCCGCCAGGGGCCAGGGAGCGAGCCCGAGGCGCGCGGCGATCAGGTTGCCCGGCAGGGAGCGCAAACGCAGGTTGAAGTCCCGGGCTTCCACGTCGTAGCGCGCGGCCGCGGCCACGAGGGCGGCCTGCTGCTGCGCCCAAGGCGCTGGGGCCGATCCCGCCGGCTGGGCCGCGGCAGACAGCAGGGCGTCCAGCTCGCGCTCGGCCGCCAGCCAGGCCCCGCGATCGCCGGAATTCGAGAGGGCCTCGGCCCGCGCCAGCAGCGAGCGCAGCGGCTCTGCGGCGCTCTTTCCCCCCTCGATCTCCGCGGGCTGCTCCAGCCCGCGCGACAGCAGCTTCCGGCGGCGCTCGAGCTCGCTCCAAAGCTCTTCGAAGCGCGCCTCGACGCCGGCGTGGGCGCTCCGCAGAACGTAGCGGGCGAGCAGGGCCCAGGCGATCGGCAGGAGCCCCAGCGTCAGGCCCAGGAGCAGGAGTTGCATCGGGCCAGCTTAGGACGCTGCAGCGGCACGGAGGAGGGGCCGGGAAGCTCCGCCCGTCGCCCGATCCGGGTGCTGTCCCGGGGATCGGGCCAGCCGGCCGTTGGGCCGCGAGCAGGCGCGGCCCATGCTGGGGTCCGTGAGCCGTCGCATCCTATGGCTGTCGATCGTCTTCGCCCTGGCCCTGCACGCCCCGTCCCTCGGCGTGGGGTTCCTGGCGGATGACCATGCGCAGCGCCTGGCCCTGGCGGAGCCGGAGCGGAACATCGGGGGCCTCTCGTTCCTCGACCTGTACGACTTCGGCAGCGCGGCCTCACCGGGCAGCTTCCGCGAGCTGCCCTGGTGGACCTCCGGGGATTGGTCCGTGCGCTTTCTGCGGCCCCTGTCGAGCGCGGTGCGCTCCCTCGAGCTGTGGCTCTTCGGCGCCTCGGCCTGGCCCCAGCAGCTGCTTTCGCTGCTCTACCTCGCGCTCCTGCTGGCGCTGCTGGCACGCCTTTACGCACGCCTCGGACTGACGCCGCGCGCCCAGGCCTTGGCCCTGGCGCTGTTCGCCGCCGACGAGTCCTCCGTGGTTCCGGTCGCCTGGCTGGCCAACCGCAATTCGCTGCTCGAGGCCATCTTTGCCGCCGGCGCCTGCCTGTGCGCCAGCGCACGCCCCGCGCGCCCGGCCTGGGCGCTGCTCCTGGCGCTCTCGGCGACGCTGTGCAAGGAATCCGGCCTGGTGTTCCTGCTGGCCGTGCCCTGCTTGCTGCCGCGCGCGCAGCGCGGTCGCGCCCTCTTCGCCGGAGCGCTGCTGGCCGGTCTGTACCTGACGCTCT
>JBILNK010000287.1:0-3438 GCA_044375105.1 Planctomycetota bacterium | reverse complement strand
ATCCGCTTCAGGGCTGGTCGCTGGGGCGGCGGAAGGCCTCGCCGCGGTAGGCCTTGGCCAGCACGCTCATCGGGTGCATGGCCTTCTTGTCGGCATGCTGCTCGAACTGCAGCGCCGCCAGGGGGCAATCGGTGACCCAGATCTCGGCCTTGGCTTCGGCCAGGCCTTCGAAGGCCTTCTTGCCGATGCGCGCCGAGGCTTCGAAGCTCTCGACCTTCATGGCATAGGTGCCGTCGTGACCGCAGCATTCCATGGTCATCTGCGGCTGCACCCCGGGCAGCTTGCGCAACAGGTCTCGACCGCGGAAACCGACGCCTTGGGCGCGCAGATGGCAGGGCGCGTGGTAGGCCACCGTGCCGCCCTCGGGGCCGACCGGCGAGCTCTTGAAGTCGGTCTTGAAGCGCTCTTCGTTGCGGATCGACCAGAGGAATTCGCTGGGATCCATGACCGCCTTGGCCAGGGCCTCCGCGCGCGGCTTGTCCTCCGGCGCGACCAGGTCTTTGTATTCGCGGCGCAGCATCATCGAGCAGGTCGGGTTGATCGCCAGGACCTTGGCGCCCTGCTCGACGTGCGGCGAGAGGCGATCGAGGTTGGCCTTGGCCCGGCTCCGGACGGTTTCGAGGTCGCCGATCTCCCAGGCCGGCATGCCGCAGCACTGCAGGCCTTTGGAGCAAGCCACCTTGACCGAGTTGTGCTCGAGCACCTCGACCGTATCGCGGCCGATCTGGGGCTCGTTGTTCTGCACGTAGCAGGTCTGGAACAGCACCACCTCGGGCTCGTCGACCGCCATCAGCCCGCGCCCTTCGGCCCAGCGCTCGAAGGTGCTGGAGGCGAACTCCGGCAGCAGCTTGTCGCGGTGCACCCCGAGCACCTTCTCCATCAGGAAGCGGTGCGCCGAGACGCGGTTCATCACGTTGGCCATCCCCAGGCTGGCCCGCGCCAGGCTGCCCGCCCGGTCCGGATCCGCCAGCAGCTTGTCGCGCAGGGAAGCGCCCTCGCGGCGATGGCGCTGGGCCTTGTAGCGGTGCACCAGCTTGGGGAAGTCGAGCTGGAATTCGTGCTTGTCGCGCGGGGTGTAGGGGCACTGCACCTCGCACAGCTTGCACTGGAAGCAGTCGTCCATGACCGCTTCGGTCTCCGCGGCCTCCAGCTTGCGCACATCCCCGTCGTGGCGTCGATCGATGGCGTCGAACAGCTTGGGGAAGCTGTCGCAGTACTTGAAGCACATGCGGCAGCCGTGGCAGATCTCGAAGGCCCGCGTGACCTCCTTGGCCAGCGCCTCCGGCTCCCAATACTTGGGTTCCGCGGGGTCGTAGCTGAGGCCGTCGGTCGGGAGGTAGGAGATGGGCCGGTTCGAATCGCTCACGTGCTCTCTCTTCGCATGGGTCCGCGGCAAGGTCTTGCCCCGCCGCGCTGCCAGACCGATCTCCAGGCCGCTCGAGAAAACCTTGGGCCAGCCTGGCCATGAGGGGTGGGGGCGGCCCGGGAACGCCGCCGGGAGCAGCGCAGGGCAGCTCCCGGGGTCAAGGACGGGCGGCGAGATCGCCCCGCCCCGATTCGGGCCCTGGTCCAAGGCCCCTGGAGGCCTTTGTTTGGCCAAGGCTCCGTCACGACCAGGCCAGCGGCGCCTTGGCCGGGGGGGCCACGACGCCAACCAACCCGCTGCGATCAGCTGATCTCGTTCAGCAGCTGCTGGAAGCGCCCGGCGTGGCTCTTCTCGGCCTTGGCCAAGGTCTCGAACCAGTCGGCGATCTCGGCGAAGCCCTCGGAGCGGGCGGTCTTGGCCATGCCCGGGTACATGTCCGTGTACTCGTGGGTCTCGCCCTCGACGGCGGCCTTGAGGTTCTTCACCGTGTCGCCGATCGGCAGGCCGGTGGCCGGGTCGCCGGCGCGCTTCAAGTAGTCCAGGTGGCCGTGGGCGTGGCCGGTCTCGCCTTCGGCGGTCTCGCGGAAGTTGCCCGCGATCTCGGGGTAGCCCTCCACGTCGGCCTGCTTGGCGAAGTACAGGTAGCGACGGTTGGCCTGGCTCTCGCCAGCGAAGGCCGCCTTCAGGTTGTCGTGGGTCTTGGTGCCCTTGAGGTTCATGATCGGATCCGAGGGGAACGGGGGTGACGGTCGCCTGGGCGTCCCCAGGCGACTGGACCCCCCAATTTTGGCCGCCCCCAGGCCTGAATCGAGACCCAAATTTCGACGCCTGGGCCTTTGTCTCCGATCCTGGGGCCGTCTCCGATCGCTGCACGGACTTGGTCCTGGCGCCCAAACCAGTCGTTGTTCAGCGCCCTGTCGGGGCCCCGCGGACTTCGAAGCAGCGCAGCCCGCCAGCCCTGCACGACCGCGGCCAGCGCCCCCGGGGGAGGCGCCCCCGCTGCCCGGCCTCTGCCATGGGACCCAGCCTCGTTCCGAGCGCCTGGCCCATGGCTCCGATCGTGTGCGTCGATCAGCCCGCCCCGGAGCGCCACGCCGAGCGCGGCTATCCTGCCCCCGTGGCCCTGCGCTTTGCCTACAACACCAACGGCCTGGCCCACCACCGACCGGCCGACGCCCTGAGGCTCCTGGCGGACCTGGGCTACGGGGGCGCCGCCGTGACCCCCGACGTGGGCGCCCTCGACCCCCTCGGCGACTGGCGCGCAGAGGCCGGACGCCTGCGCTCCCTGGCGGAGCGCCTGGGCCTCGCGCTGACACTCGAATCCGGTGCCCGCTATCTGCTGGATCCCCGCCGCAAGCACGCGCCCTCCCTGCTCGATCCCGATCCCGCCCAGCGCCGCCGCCGGCGCGAGCTCTTGCTGGCGCACCTCGAGCTGGCCCAGGCCCTCGGTTGCCCTGGGCTCTCGATCTGGGCCGGCCAGGCGCCCGGAGGGCTCTCCGGCGACGCCTCGCCCGGGCCCGCCGATCCGCAGGTCCCCCAGGCGCAGGACCTCGATCCGCAGGTCCTCGAGGCGCTGTGGAGCCGCCTGAGCGAGGAGCTCTCGGCCCTGCTCGAGGCCGGAGCCCAACGGGGCGTGGCCCTGTGGTTCGAGCCCGAGCCGGGCATGTTCATCGAACGACCCGCGGGATACCGCCTGCTGCGAGAGCGCCTCGGGCCCGCGGGCGAGGCCCTGGGGCTGACCCTCGACGTGGGCCATTGCCTGTGCACCGGCGACCTGCCGGTGGCCCGCGTGATCGCCGATCAGGCCCGCTCGCTCCGCCACGTGCACCTGGCCGACATCCGCGGCGGCGTCCATCAGCACCTGCCCTTCGGTCAGGGGGACCTGGACCTGCGCGAGGTGCTCGCCGCCCTGGCGGAGGCCGATTTCCGCGGCCTGTGCGCGGTAGAGCTCTCGCGGGACAGCCACCGCGGCCCCGAAGCGGCCGCCGAGGCCCTGGCGGCGCTCCAGGCGGCCACGCCGCCCGCGCATCAGCGCCGCGGCGCGCACTGAGCGGCGCCAGGATCCCCGGCGG
>JBILNK010000120.1:0-13255 GCA_044375105.1 Planctomycetota bacterium | reverse complement strand
GCGGCGCGCGTGCCGCCCACGGAGCCGCGGAACAGGGTGTCGCCGGTGAAGACGTGGGCGTCGTTGAGCAGGTAGGCGAATTGGCCGCGGGTGTGCCCCGGGGTCCACAGGGCGCGGATGCGCAGCCCGCCGGTCTCGAACTCGTCGCCATGGGCCAGGGGGCGCTCGAGGGCCAGCCCCGCGCCGGCGAACAGCTCGCCCTCCGGGGCGCCGCCGCACAGGGCGCAGCCGAAGCGCTGCCCGCAGGCCGCCGCGTGGGCCACATGGTCCACGTGGTGGTGGGTGAGCAGCAGATGGGTGACCTCGAGCCCCAGCTCGCCGATGCGCGCGGCCACGGGCTCGAAGGGTCCGCCCGCGTCGATCAGCACGCCCGTGCCGCCGGGGCGGTCCGCCACCAGCCAGGTGTTGGAGAGCCAACCCGGGCTCATGAAGCGTTCGACCCGCATGGTCTCCAGCTTCGCGGGGCGTGCCGCCGGCTCCAAGCGTCGGCTCCCATCGGCCCGGCCAACGCGTGCGATCCCCAGCGCCAGCTTCCACCGCTCGGCCCCGTCTCGCCCCCCCGGCGCGGGCCCCGATCGCCCGCGAGCCCGTCCCCGGCGGGCCCGGCAGCGCCCCTGAGGCCGGCCCTCGGCCTGACGCGCAGCGTGCCGCCCGCGGGCCGCCTCGGCGCTGCGCCCCGGGGATTGCCGCGGCCCGGGAACCCCGAGCCCGCGATGCTCTCCAAACCCGCATCGGGTTCCCGCGGGCCCCTCGCCCTCTTGCGAAACCGCCCCGGGGCCGCCCAGGCTTTTTCGAGCCGCTCACGGCTCGCCCCCCCATCCCCAGCGCTCGATCCCCCGCTTTCGGACTGCCCAGGCCGCCTCAGCGTCCACCCCCAGGGCAGACCCCGCCCTGCACGGAACCCAGAGCCCCCCTGAGCCCAGCCCCCCTGAGCCCCTAGAAAACAGTCGGCACCGGCGGTCAATAGTGCCAGACTATCAGGAGTATACCTGCTTAGAACTGGAAGTTATCGCAACCGAGCCCGATGATGCCAGGCCGCCCGCGTACGCCCTCGGGCGACACCGCCCAAACCCAAACAGGAACCTCATGACTTCGACACCCTTCTTCGCCCAGGCCGTGACGGGTCTCGCCGCGCTGTGCTTCGCCGCGCCGGCCTTCGCCCAGGAGCCGAGCGCCGCCCGCCCGGCCGCCGCCGAGGCCAGCGCCAAGCCGGCCCCCAAGGAAGAGCCCTACCGCCCGGCCTCGAGCCAGGCCATGTCCAACCAGGATTGGTGGCCCAACCAGCTGGATCTGGGCGTCCTGCACCAGAACTCCGCCAAGAGCAACCCCCTCGGCGCCGCCTTCGACTACGCCAAAGAGTTCCAGAAGCTCGACCTGGCCGCGCTCA
Source organism: Planctomycetota bacterium (assembly GCA_044375105.1). Lineage (GTDB taxonomy): Bacteria > Planctomycetota > UBA1135 > UBA1135 > JBIKLM01. Next base: position 11,868 of record JBILNK010000120.1, on the reverse strand, counting down.
AAGCCGACCTGCGCGCGCTGATGACGACCTCCCAAGACTGGTGGCCGGCGGACTGGGGCAACTACGGCCCGCTGTTCATCCGCATGGCCTGGCACAGCGCCGGCACCTACCGCGTCGCCGACGGCCGCGGCGGCGCCTCCGACGGCACCCAGCGCTTCGCGCCGCTCAACTCCTGGCCCGACAACGCCAACCTCGACAAGGCCCGCCGCCTGCTCTGGCCGATCAAGCAGAAATACGGCCAAAAGATCTCCTGGGCGGACCTGATGGTCCTGACCGGCAACGTGGCCCTCGAAACCATGGGCCTCGAGACCTTCGGCTTCGCCGGCGGCCGCGCGGACGTTTGGGAGCCCCAGGAGGACATCTTCTGGGGTGCCGAGAAGGAGTGGCTGGCGGATGAGCGCTACCACGGCGAACGCCAGCTGAAGGGCCCCCTGGCCGCGGTGCAGATGGGCCTCATTTACGTCAATCCCGAGGGCCCCAACGGCAAGCCGGACCCCCTGGCCGCGGCGCGCGACATCCGCGAGACCTTCGGGCGCATGGCCATGAACGACGAGGAGACCGTGGCGCTGATCGCCGGCGGTCACACCCTCGGCAAGGCCCACGGCGCCGCCAGCCCCCAGGGCAAGGTCGGCCCCGACCCGGAGGGCGCGCCGCTCGAGGAGCAGGGCCTGGGCTGGAAGAACACCCACGGCAGCGGCAAGGGCGCCGACACGATCACCAGCGGCCTCGAAGGCGCCTGGACCTCGACCCCGACCCAGTGGTCGAACGGCTACTTCAACAACCTGTTCAAGTACGAGTGGGAGCTGGTCAAGAGCCCCGCGGGCGCCTGGCAATGGTCGCCCAAGGACGCGCCCGCCAACGTCCCCGATGCCCATGATCCCAACAAGACGCACAAGCCGGTGATGTTCACCACCGACCTGGCGCTCAAGCTGGATCCGATCTACGGGCCGATCTCCAAGCGCTTCCACGAGAACCCCGACCAGTTCGCCGCCGCCTTCGCCAAGGCCTGGTACAAGCTGACCCACCGCGACATGGGTCCGGTGGCGCGCCTGCTGGGCCCCGAAGTGGCCCCGCCCCAGCTCTGGCAGGACCCGATCCCGGCCGCGGACTACGCCGCGATCGACGCCCGCGACGCGGCCGAGCTCGAGCGCCAGATCCTGGCCTCGGGGCTCAGCGTGCCCCAGCTGGTCGAAACCGCCTGGGCCGCCGCGGCCAGCTTCCGCGACAGCGACAAGCGCGGCGGAGCCAACGGCGGCCGCCTGCGCCTGGCGCCCCAGAAGGACTGGGCCGTCAACGACCCGGCCCAGCTGCAGACGGTGCTGGCCACCCTGACCCGCATCCAGCAGCAGTTCAACTCGAAGGGCGGCGACAAGCGCGTCTCCCTGGCCGACCTGATCGTGCTGGGCGGCGGCGCCGCCATCGAGAAGGCCGCCGCGGACGCGGGCTTCCCGGTCGAGGTGCCCTTCACCCCGGGCCGCACGGACGCCAGCCAGGAGTGGACCGACGTGGAGTCCTTCGCCGTGCTCGAGCCGGCGGCGGACGGCTTCCGCAACTTCTACGGCCCCAGCGAGTGGCGCCGCCCCGAAGAGGCCCTGGTGGACCGCGCCAACCTGCTGTCTCTGACCGCGCCGGAGATGACCGTGCTGCTCGGCGGCCTGCGCGTGCTGGACGCCAACACCGGCGACTCCAAGGCCGGCGTGCTGACGGCGCGCCCGGGCGTGCTGAGCAACGACTTCTTCGTCAACCTGCTCAGCATGGACACCCAGTGGGAGAAGGTCGCCGAGGCCGCGAACCTCTACCAGGGCACCGACCGCAAGACCGGCGCGAACCGCTGGAGCGCCACCGCCGTCGATCTGCTGATCGGCTCCAACAGCCAGTTGCGCGCCATCGCCGAGGTCTACGCCAGCAGCGACGCCCAGCAGCGCTTTGTGGCCGACTTCGTGGCCGCCTGGACCAAGGTCATGAACCTGGATCGCTTCGACCTGGAGGCCGCTGCCCGCAGCGGCTCCTGAGGGACCCCGGGCCCGGTTTGCACCGGGCCCGCCGCTCGAACGAGCCGCGCCGTGCCCGCTGGCGACAGCGAGCACGGCGCGGCGTTTGTTTTCGGGCCCCTCGAGGTTCCGCCGAGCTGAACGGCGTCTCGCAAGCCGCCGGAGGGCGGCCCCAAGGCATCCGACGGGCCGGCGCGACCGCTCGAGGGCCGCCCGGGTCGATCGCTGGCTCCGCCAGCCGACCCGTCAGACCTGCTTGACCTCGCTGACCAGCTTGGTGACCGTGGCCTTGGCGTCGCCGAACAGCATCTGGGTGTTCGGTGCGTAGAACAGCTCGTTCTCGATGCCCGCGAAGCCCGCGGACATGCCGCGCTTGAGCACGATCACGCGTTTGGCCTGGTCCGCGTTGAGGATCGGCATGCCGAAGATCGGCGAGGAGGGATCCGTGCGCGCCGCGGGGTTGACCACGTCGTTGGCGCCGATCACCAGCACCACGTCGGTGCGCTCGAACTCGGAGTTGATCTCCTCCATGTCGAGCAGCTTGTCGTAGGGCACGTTGGCCTCCGCCAGCAGCACATTCATGTGGCCCGGCATGCGCCCGGCGACCGGATGGATGGCGAATTTGACGCTGGCCCCGCGTTTTTCGAGCAGGTCCATCAGCTCGCGCACCTGGTGCTGGGCCTGGGCCACGGCCAGTCCGTAACCCGGCACCACGATCACCGACTGGGCGTAGGCGAGCTGCAGCGCGGCTTCCTCGGCGTTGGTGCTCTGCACGCTCAGGCCTTCGGCCTTTTTGGTGCTTTTGCCCGGACCGGCCCCGAAGGCGCCGAAGATCACGTTGCCGAGCGACCGGTTCATCGCCTTGCACATGATCTGCGACAGGATGATGCCCGAGGAGCCCACCAGGGCCCCGGACACGATCAGCACCTCGTTCTGGATGATGAAGCCGGTCATCGCCCCGGCGATGCCCGAGTAGGAGTTGAGCAGCGAGATCACCACCGGCATGTCGGCGCCGCCGATCGGGATCACCAGCAGCACGCCGATCGCCAAAGCCAGGGCGATCAGCGCGTAGAAGCCGAGCGCCGGGGCGTCGGGCGCGAAGGCGGTCCAGGCCAAGAGGGCCAGGATCGCCAGGCCCAGGGTCGCGTTGAGGGGTTTCTGGCCGGCGAACAGGATCGGCTTGCCGCTCATGACCTCCTGCAGCTTGGCCCAGGCGATGCCCGAGCCGGTCACGGTTACCGCGCCGATCAGCACCGACAGATTGGTCGAGAGGGCCACGTCCAGGCTGGGAGCGACGCCGCTGCCTTGGGCACGCAGGTACTCCGCGGCGGCCACCAGCAGGGAGGCCCCGCCGCCGAAGCCGTTGAGCAGCGCCACCATCTGGGGCATCTCGGTCATCTGCACGCGCCGGGCCATCCACAGGCCCAGACCCCCGCCCACGGCCAAACCCGCGGCGATCGCGCCATAGGACAGGATCTGCTGGTCGAGCAGCGTGACCGCGACGGCCAGCAGCATGCCCACGGCCGAGATGCGGTTGCCGCTGCGGGCGGTTTCCGGGCTCTGCAGGCGCTTGAGGCCGACGATGAACAGGACCGCCGCCGCCAGGTACAGCAGGCGCACCAGAGCTTCGGGGATCAACGCTTGGCCTCCCCGGGGCTCTTCTTGAACATCTGCAGCATGCGATCGGTGACCGCGTAGCCGCCGGCGACGTTCATCATCGCGAAAACGATCGCCAGGAAGCCCAGGCTCGCGGACAGCCAGCCCTGGCCCGAGCCCGCGACCAGCAGGGCGCCGACCACGGTGATGCCGGAGACCGCGTTGGCCCCCGACATCAGCGGCGTGTGCAGGGTGGGGGGGACGCGGCCGATCAGCGCCGCGCCCAGATAGGTCGCGAGCGTGAAGACGACGATGCCGCTGACGAGGGAATCGTTCATGGGTGGGGGGCTGCGGCGCGGTCTGCCGCGCGAGCGGCGCAATCTAGCGCCCGGGCTGTGGAGCGGGAATCGGGATCGCAGGCCGGACTGCGCTTCAGGCCGGGGCGGCCTGGGTCACCAGCATGGCCCCGGTGATCTCGTCGGCGCGGTCGACCTTGAAGCTGCCCTCTTTGGTCAGGAGATGCTTCAGGAAGGTCAGGATGTTGCGGGACAGCATCTGCGAGGCGTGCTGGGGCATCGTGGCCGGCAGGTTGAGCGGGCCCAGGATGCGCACGCCGCCGACTTCGACCGTTTCGCCCGGTTTCGTGGCTTCGCAGTTGCCGCCGGATTCGGCCGCCAGATCGACGATCACCGAGCCCGGCGCCAGGCTGCGCACGGTTTCGCTCGAGATCAAGCGCGGCGCCGGCTTGCCCGGGATCTGCGCCGTGGTGATCACCAGGTCCATGCCCGCCAGGTGGGCCCGCAGGGCCTCCTGGATGCGCTGCTGCTGCTCGGCGCTCTGCTCCTTGGCATAGCCGCCCGCGCCTTCGGCGCCCGCGGCGATCAGCTCCTGGGCCACGACCGACGCCCCCAGGGAGCGGATCTGCTCCGCCGCCGCGGGGCGCACGTCGAAAGCGGACACCACCGCCCCCAGGCGCCGCGCCGTGGCGATCGCCTGCAATCCGGCCACGCCGGCGCCCAGGACGCAGCACTTCGAGGGCGCGATCGTGCCGGCCGCCGTGGTCAGCATCGGCAGGAACTTGGCCAGGGCCGCGGCGCCCAGCAGCACGGCCTTGTAGCCCGCCACGGTGGCCTGGGAGGAGAGCACGTCCATGGACTGGGCGCGCGTGATGCGCGGCACCTTCTCGAGGGCGAAGGCCGTCACCCCGCGCGCTTCCAGGGCCCGGATGGCCGCCGCCGCGCTGGCCGGCTGCATCAGGCACACGAGCAGCGATCCCGGTCGCAGCCAGCCGAGCTCGCGCTCGTCCGGCCGCTGGACCTTGGCGATCAGATCCGAGCCCCCGAACACGTCGCCCGCGTCCCCCAGGCTGGCCCCGGCCTTCTGGTAGGCCTCGTCCGAGAAGCCCGCCGCCGCGCCCGCCCCGGCCTGGACCGTGACCCGCACCCCGGCCTTGACCAACCAGCCGACGCTCTCCGGCACGAGCGCCACCCGGGCCTCCTGGGCCACCGATTCCTTGGGAACTCCGATGTTCATGATGCGTGAGGGAAGGCCGGCCATTGTGCCTTGCCCCGCGCCTCCGCGGGCCCCAAACCGCGGCCCTTCGGAGTGGATCCGAGCGCTCGGCAGCGCCGCGGCGTTGCTCGGCTGCCCAACCGGCCGCGCGGCGCTCGCCGGGGCCCGCCGCCGGCCCCTACCGATCGCCTTGGCGGCTCACTGCCCGATCCGCAGCGCCAGGCCATTGGAGAGCCCGACCTCGAGCCCGGCGGGCCCGCTGCCCACGACCGCCGCCTGCAGCCCGACCTCGAGGCCGATCCAGGCCGGCTTCTGGGCGACCGGCACCACGAAGGCCGCCTGCCCCGCCGCCAGCGGCACCTGCGCGAACAGCAGCGGCTGCGGATCCAGAGCCAGCAGCAGCTCCCCGATGCCATCCAGGAACAGCCCGCAGCCTCCCGGCCCAGCGCCAGGCAGCCCCAGGAATAGCGACGCCAGCCCGACCGGCTGGGCCGGCGCGGCCACGGACAGCGACAGGTTCGCGCCGATTTTCGCGGCTCCCCCGGCCGCCGCCAGTTGGATGTTCTTGGGCTGGCAGCCGCTCAGCACCTCGATCGCCGCGCCGCCGGGGCTCAAGGGCCCGAATTGAAGCGTGTAGAAGTTTGGGTCGACGGCGGCCAGGTGCTGCAGCAGCGCCGGCGCCTCGTGGGCGATGCCCGGCGGATAAGAGAACCCGTGCGGAATGCCCAAGCCGGTCAAATGGGCTTCGAAAACCAGATTATCGGGCGCCGTGAAGTCCAGCTGGCCGACGCTCTGCCGGATGCGCTGTCCGAGCGCCACCAGGGTCGCCGCGTGCTGCTGGGCGCGCACCCAGGGGCTTTGGGCCACGAAGTAGGCGGGATCGCTGCCCCAGACGTCTTCGTAGATCTGCAGGCGCAGCTCCAGCGGGATGCTGGTGCCCAGGGGAGCGGTCAAAAAGTCGAGCTGCAAGGGGCCCGCGCCGAGCATCGAAACCCCGCCGAACAGCCCGTGGTGCTCGAACCCCAGGCGCGCGGCCCCATAGCCGCCCATGCTGAAGCCCTCCAGGATCCGGCCCTGGCGGTTGGGGATCGTCCTGAAGCGGCCATCGACCTCCGGCAGCAGCTCGTCGATCACCACCGTCTCCATGGGCACGCTGCCGTCCTTGGAATCCGTCCACATCCCGTAGGGCATCCCGTTGGGGAACACGACGATTGCGGGCGGCAGCTTGCCCTGGGCCATCTGCGCGCTGAACCACTGGCAGACCGTCGGGATCCCGGCGATCGCCGAGCCGCTGCCGTGCAGCCAATACAGCACCGGATAACGCCGCCCTACCTGCTCCCCATAACCCGCCGGCAGCATGGCGTGGTAGGTGACCGTCGCCCCCGCCGCCGCGCTCTGAAAGCTGTACTGCTGCGCCAGCGGCGTAGGAGCCGGGGGCGTCGCCCACTGCCAAGCCAACCCGGAGGTCGACATCCAAGTCAGGGCGATCGCAGCCAATCCGCAGTTCCGAAGTTGAGGCATAGGGGGCGAAGGTTCGTCGGGCAGCTTCCAGTCTGAACGATCCGCCCTCAACCGGTGGCCCCCGCCCCGGTTTCGCAGAACCTGGGCAACCCCGGTGCCCGCCCGCATCCGGGGACCTGCCAGCTTCCGAAGGCCCCGGCCGGTCAGACCCCCGTCCCGCCCCGCCGCCGAGCCCCAAGGGGTCCCTCCGCACGATCCTGCCTGGTCGTTCCCGGCGCGTCTCAGCCCCCCTTGCCCGAGCAGCCCCCCCAGCCGTGCCCTCTTCCTCCGCGGCCGATCGGCGACTCGGGCGATTCGCCGTCGGATCGGGCGGGTCCGCGACCGACCCGGCCAGCAGGGTCCGCTGGGTCGCCGCGTTGTAAGAGTGGTGTAGATGTCACATTTTTCCCTCCTTGGAATTTTTGGCTGGAACGGGAGCTCTTGGAGCGCTCCTGTAAAGCAGGGATCGACAGGGCGTCGGCAGCTCAGCAACTGTTCATGCATGGATCCGGGGAACCTGCCGCCCAGACCAGAACCTGCGTCGTCGAATTTGGCGGCGCTCGAATGGGTGCAGCAACTGCGTTCGGGGCGGGGGCCCTGCGCCAAGGGGCCGCAATGGCTGGAGGCCTTGAGGCGCGCGGCGCAGCGGAACGGGGGCACGTTGGAGCTGATGGAGGATCTGCTGGACGGCGATCCGCTCGAGCTGCGCGTGCGCGGCGTGCACCGTTTGGCGGCCCAGAGCCGGGTGCGGCATCCGCATTTCCTGTGACGCCAGAGCGCGGCGCGCGTGGCCTTTCGGGTGCGCGCCGGCGGTACGCCGCGGGCCGGCCGGGCGGCGGCATTTCTCGAACGCTGCATCGGCGAGGCGATCGCCGATCTGCTGGCGGCCTACACGGATCAGGCATTGGCCGGCGACCCGCTCGATCCCCACGACGCGATCGAATTCGGCATGCTGGGGGAGCTGCTCCGCCTGCCCATGGAACACTGGCGCATCGCGGCCTTGACGCAAAACCGGCTGGAGCCGGGCGTGCGGCGCGGCGATTCCAGAACGGGTTCGCGATGCCGGAGTGCGGGCCCAGGGGGAACCGGACCAGATCCACCGAGTCTGTCAATGCAGGTGCTGAAAGTCCGCAGGTCGCCTCGCCTGCCGTGTCCTCGTTGGCCGTGCTTTCCCGGTGCTTTGCGGCCTTTCGGGGAGCGCTCGGGGACTCGGCCCCGCATCCGGCCCTTGGCGCCGCCGTTGGCGTGCCGTCGCGCAGCCCCAAGCGTTCCTGGGGAGTCGGGGCTCCGAGAAGCAGCGGGTGCACGGCCCCAGTGGCGGGCTCCCATCGGAGCGGGGCTCTTCGAGCCGCCGAAGACTCGCTCCCGGGGGCCGGGATCCACGGCGCCGCGCGCACGAACACGGGCAGCTCCGGAGCACGCGAAGCCTGTCGCCGGGCTGCCGCTCGCCCCTCTGTCGCGAGCGCACAGCGTTCGAGCGCAGCCATTTCCAACTCCAACTCCCTCCAACCCATCCTCCTCCCGAGCCAGCGCCCTCCGGCGTCGCCCAGCCTGTCCGCCGCAGACCCGTCGCCTCATGAAGTCGATGGCACCCGGCCCCGAGGGCGTTCGAGGCTTCCGGGGTTCGTGTGGGCGACGAGCCGCGCTGGAGCTTCGGGATGCCCACGGAACCAAGGCACACGGCCTTGCCAAGGCCCTGGACGGGGCGCGCGGACCCCCACGCTCGATAGCCAGGAGCAGAGCCGTACCCAGCAGGCCTTCAGGATCCCCCCAGGACTCCCCCAAGACATAGCCAGTTTACAATAACAGGACCGTTCCAGGCTGCGGACGGGCCGGAACCGGTGACCGCTAGGTCTCCGGCGCGGCTCTCCCTGTGGCGCCGGCACCCAAATAGGCTCAAGAAATCATGCCCCCGCGCTCCGTCCCGTGCAGTGCCCTCGCTGCGGCCGTCGGCCTGCTGTGCTTTGCCTGTTCGCCGGGTGCGGAGGATCGACCGGCCGCACCCAAACTCCAGAACCGGCGCCCCAATCTCGTGATCTACCTGATCGACACCCTGCGTGCCGATCACACCTCTCTCTACGGATACGGCCGGCCGACCACTCCGCGGATGGAGGCCTTGGCACTGGAGTCGTGGGTTTTCGATCAGGCCCGCTCGCAAGCGCCCTGGACCCTGCCGTCGACCGTGAGCCTATTCACTTCGACGTACCCCTCGACGCACGGCGTCCTCAGCGGTGTGCACACCTTGGACCGCTCGGTGATGACCTTCGTCGAGTTCATCAAAGAGCACGGCTACCACACGATGGGCTTCGTGACCAACGGACTGGGTGGCCGCAACGCCGGCTTGGCCGAAGGCTATGACGCCTTCTACCAGCTTCCACCCGTCGAGTCCGGTCCGGCCTTTGCAAAGGAGCGGCCGTTGTACGACATTCTCGAAGCTTTCGACGGGGAGGCGCCGTTTTTCCTATATGTCCACCAGCTCGAACCCCATGACCCGTACCTGGCGGTCAACAACACCACCTGGCACCCCGTCGACGCGGATCGGGTTGAGCAGCTCAACCAGGATTGCTCGCGGTTCGGCGGAGTCTTGCGACGGCGGGAGCGGGGCGAACCGGCTCCGGGCGATCCAGCGCTGGCCGGCCCGCTAGCGGAATTCGAGAGCCGAGGCGTTTTCGACGTGGCTTCGTTGTACGACGGCGACGTGCTCGAGGCCGACCGCGACTTGGGTCGCTTGATCGATTACCTGAAGGCCCGCGGGGAATGGGAGGATACGGTGTTCGTGCTGGTCGCCGACCACGGGGAGGAGTTCCTCGAGCACGGTCACTTGGGTCATGGCCAATCGCTTTACGACGAGCTGGTGCGAGTGCCCATGGTGATTCGGATTCCAGGTCAAGCGGGTGCCGCTCGGCGTAGCCAGGAACCAGTTCAGTTGATCGACATCGCCCCGACCCTTGCGGAGATCCTCGGGGTCGAGCCCTTGGACTTCTGGGAGGGGCGTTCGCTCTGGCCCTTGATTGAGGGTGGGGGTCTTGGGTTGCGTGGCAGCCTGAGTATGCGCGAGGAAGTCGATCGGCCCATGAAGGGGCGTCGGGGCGATCGCGAAACGGCCTTGGTGCTCGATGGCTGGAAGCTGATCGCTCATCACGAGACCTCCCGCTACAGCCTGTTCAACTTGAGCGTGGACCCCGCTGAGGCCCACGACTTATCCAGCGAGCAGCCCGTACGATTGGCGGCCTTGCGCAAAGAGCTCGAGCAGCGCCTGGCGAAGTTGGTTCGCTTGCCCATGCGTGCCCAGGAGGAGCAGATGAGCGACGAGACGTTCCTCCAGATGCAAGTCCTGGGCTACATCGACCGGGATCAGCAGCCTCCGGCCCGGACGGAGCCCTCGGACAATTAGCGGCCCTCGGTCCTGCTCGGCCGTCGTAGGCCGGCTGCCCAGGATGGGGGAGCGGCTAGGGCTTGCCTCGATCCAGAGGCCGTCCAGCGCCCGATTCAGATCGCCTGAATCCACCGATCCGGGATTTAGAAACGCCAGCAGCGGGCGGCTGGCCGACGCGGTTCTCTCCGCCCCGCGTCGCCCATGCGCGCGGCTCGCTTGGCGGAGGGCACTCTCGTGGAGCCCTGCCAGCGAGGGGATCGCTGAGCTCGTCGCCTCCTTCGGCCGCAGGCGTTTCGGGCCGCGAGCATCCGTTCGAGCCTCGATTCCCGCGAGACTCGACCCCTGTGAGGCACAGGCGATCGGTCGCTGGATGCGGCTTTTCGCCGGGGGGGGCTCCGTTTCGGCGCGCATCCAGCCGCTCGATCGCCGTTGACCCGGAGGATACGAGCTGCATTCAGTATTCTTCTGGCAGCACCGGTCTACAGAAGAGCGCGGCGCTGTCTCACCGTATGGTCTCGAACGAGTGTCGCGGTTTCTGTGATTTATCCTTGATGACCGATAAGGGCATTTGGATTACTTAGGTCCCGCTCTGCCACGACTGGGGCCTGGTCTGCAACGGCATCTGCTTGCTGGTGCTCGGCGCTCCCTTCATCTCGAGTTCGCCGGTCCACTTGGTCGCCCGGCTAAGCGTCGTCCTCCACGCGATCACCAAGTACAGAGCCACCGTGTACTGGCATCCCAACTTGGCCTTCCACTTCATGACCAAGCGGTTCAAAGAAGAAAAACCTGCCGGGGTGGACCTGTCTTCCTTGAGGCGGCTCGGCACCCGCCCGCTGTCCCCTCCGGCGAGCAGATCCTCGAGCTGCGCAGCACGGGCCAGCAAGCGCAGCTGCTCTGCGTCGACCTGGAGGGTCGACCCGTTCCCGGCGTGGTCGCCTATTCTCAGGCCTTGCGCTCCGGTTCCGCCACGAATTCCGGCGGCTCCGCGCAGAGCGACGCCGACGGCCTGCTGCGCCTGACGGTCCCGGAGGGCGAGGCCTTCGGCATCCATCTGCTGCTCCCCGATGGCACCTGGCTGCCCAGCATCTCCGACCGCGACATCGCCGCGGCCGCGTCGCCCTACCGTGTGTTGGTCGGCGCAGCCGCCTCGCTGCAAGTCGTCGCCAGCAGCCAGGGCCAGCCCGTGCCCGGCGTGTTCGCCCTGCTCTATTCCCGAGACGGCGCCTTCCTGATCCGCGAGACCCGCGGCAACGACCAGGGCCTGGTCGAGTTCACCGTTCTCGGCGCCGGTGCCTACCGCGTCGAGCTGCACACCGGCCAGCATCTGCCGATCCGCGCCGATCAGACCGCCCAGCCCACCGACCACTGGCTGGCCACGGACCCGATCGAACTCAACCTGCATCCCTACACCAACGCCGCGCTGCACTTCGTCGATCCCACGGGCCAGCCCGTGCAGAGCGCCCCCGTGCAGCTCGAGCACCTGCCCTCCGGCCTCGCCATCCAAAGCGCCATCGACCGCGGCTGGCTGGCCGATTGCCCGACCCTGACCGATGACCAAGGCCGCCTGATCGCCCCGCGCCTGCCCCTCGGCGCCTACCGCTTCCAGCTCGCCACCAGCCCGCCGCTCCAGGGCAGCTTCACCCTGACCGGCCCCGAGCCCCTCACGATCAACGCAGCTCCCTGAGTTCCCGCCCGCGCCCCTGCGAACCCTCCCTTCGCCTCTTGGCGCCAGGAGGTGCTCGCGCTGGTCAGCGCCGCTCCTCCTGGCTCCATCCAGTCCGCAGACTTCCCGCGGCCGAAGCCGCGCCCTAGCTCTTGGCTTCCTTGGGGAGGAAACGCTTCCTGGCCATGGCGACCAGCTCGCGTTCGGTCTCGCGGTCGACGCTCTCGTAG
>JBILNK010000286.1:0-3455 GCA_044375105.1 Planctomycetota bacterium | reverse complement strand
CACCTTGAACGGTGGCGGCTCGCTGGCGATCACCCGCGGCTCCCAGATCATCGCCGTCGGCACCCGCGAGGAGCCGATCGTCTTCACCTCGAAGGCCGACAACCTGAACTCTTGGATCCTGCAGGCCAACACCTGGGGCAACCTGACGATCATGGGCAGCGCCTACATCTCGGCCTGCCCCGCGGGCTCCGGCGCCGCTGGCAACCAGAGCGGCTTCCTGGCCACCAACGTGGCCACCATGGAAGGCTTGACCGCCCAGTTCCCGGGCGACCCCCGCGTGCTCTACGGCGGCGGCAATGACGACGACGACAGCGGCGCCCTGAGCTACGTGTCCTTCCGCTACGGCGGCCGCGTGATCGGCCTGGCCAACGAGCTGAACGGCCTGTCCCTGGGCGGCATCGGCCGCAACACGGACGTCTCCTTCGTCGAAGTGATGAACAACGTCGACGACGGCATCGAGATCTGGGGTGGCACCATGAACCTCAAGAACTTCGTGGTCTTCAACGTCGGCGACGACAGCCTCGACTGCGACCAGGGCTGGCGTGGCAAGGCCCAGTTCGGCCTGATCGTCCAGGGCGCCAGCGTCAACGCGGCCCAGGGCTCGGGCGTCGGCGACAACGCCATCGAAATCGACGGCGCCGAGCGCTTCGACTGGGTCCCGGTCACCCGCACCCGCCTGAGCAACATCACCGTCGTCGGCCAGCCGGAGAACGGCGGCGGCGACCACGGCCTGGCCCTGCGCGACGGCGCCGGCGTCCAGCTGACCTCCTCGATCCTGATGGAGCTCGGTGACGACTCCGTGCGCGACGACATCCAAGACGGCGACGCCTGCGGCGGCGGCTGGGGCGCTGGCAACAACTTCCAGACCCTCTGGAACACCCCGGCCAGCAACTTCACCGCGCCGTTCTACACCGCTCAGTGCGCGACCGAGCGCGTCAGCCAGATCACCAAGTCGATCGGCTTCAGCAACAACCAGGACAGCACCCTGTGGTCGACCGTCGATGCTCTGGTGCCCGGCAACGGCAACATCATCAGCGCCGCCAACTCGCCGATCCGCTCCCTGACCTACGGCCCGATCCAGACCCTCGGCGGTCTGCCGATCCGGATCGTGCAGAAGCTCGACCCCCGCGCCGCCAATAACGCGGTCGGTGTGGCCGGCAACGTCTGCCCGAACGACGGCTTCTTCGTGGCGACGAACTACGTCGGCGCCTTCAATTCCCTGCAGAACTGGGCCCTGGGCTGGACCGCCGCTGACAAGTTCGGCTTCTTCGAGCAGATCCCGGCGACCGTGACCTCGATCGTCGGCGTCCCGGCCAACCCGGACGTCCTGGCGACCGTCGCCGGCAGCCCGACGATCGGCACCAACTGGTCGGTGGCCATCAACCACACGACCTTCTTCCCGATCTCGATCCTGGACGGCGTGTTCCTGACCGTCGGCGCCACGAACTTCCCGCTCCCCGGCCTGGGCACGATCATCGCCGACGCGATCTTCGAAACGCCCTTCATCAGCCTGAGCCAGTTCCCGGCTCCTTTCGTCCTGCCGATCCCGAACAAGCCGAACCTGGTCGGCCTGGGCTTCCACGCCCAAGGCTACTCGGTCGACCTGAGCTTCGCCGTGGGCCTGACCAACGCGCTGGCCTTCACGGTCGGCAACTGATCTTTGGAGTCAACCCCTAGAACAGGGGTTGCCTGAACGCGGGTCCGCGGCACGCCCTGCCGCGGACCCTTTCATTTTGTGCTCCTGCTTCGTAGAAGACTCGTCCCCATCGCGGGGCCAATCCGCAACGACCTCCGCACCGCTTCCGCCATGCTTCGATTCCAGTGCCCGCTCCCCGTGCAGTCCCGCCTTATTGGCCCCCTCGTCCGTTTCTTGGTGCTGGCCGGTGGCTTGTTGCTGATCTCGGCGCCCGCCCAGGAGGCGCCAACGGGCGAGACCGCGGCCGTGGATGCGAAAGAGGCCGCCGCGGCTCCCCAGGATGCGGCGGTTGCGGCCTGGCGCCGCTCGCTGCTCGAGACCGCCTTCCGAGCGGCCTCCAGCGTGCCGGAAAAGCCCCACCACAAGACCCGCGGCAAGCTCCAGGATGCGGTCGTGATGGCCTGCTTCGAGCTCGACCTGCCGGAGCTGGCCCTGGGCTACGCCCGCGAGATCCGCGACTGGCGCCGGGGCTGCGGGTTCGCAGAATACGCCCGCTATTGCCAATCCCACGGCTTCCCGGCGCTGATCGAGTCCCATCTGGCCGCGGCCGAGGAGATCGCCCGGGCGCTGAACGAAGCCGGCGACCAGGCCTGGCGGCGCGACCGCATCCTGGCCAAGGTGGCCACCTGCCGAATCGAGATGGGCTTCCCGCTCGAGGCGCGCGAGATCGAGGCCAACGTCGAGCCGAGCGAGTCCCTGCCGATCTTCTTGGCAAAGGCTCGCCTGCTGCCGGCCGAGGAACTGGACGCGTGGTTGCAGGAAGCGCGCCTGACCGCCACCTCCGGGGGCTTCGAAGGCCGGCAGTCGGTGCTGAAGGCCGGTGGGGAGCTGCTGCGCAGGTTCTACGCGGAGGAACCGCGGCGCAAGGCTCTCGAGGAGGTGCTGCGCCTGGCTACGGGGCAGATGCCCCTGCCGATCGTGGTGGATGCCCTCTGCGCCCTCAGCTCCGCCGCGCGCGAGGCGGGCGACGCAGATGGCGCCAAGCGTTACGCCGCCGAAGCCTTGGATGCCTGCTTGCTGGCGACGATCACCGCGGATCTCAAGGGGCCCTGCCTCGGGCGCGCGATCGAGGCCCTGGCGCAGGCGGGTGAAGCCGATGCGGCCAAGGAAGGCCTGGAGGCTGGACTGGCGATCTATGAGCAGGAGCGCGACCAGCTGATGGGCATCGACAGAGCCGACGCCCTGCGGGGCCTGGCGCAAGCCTCTGAGCGCCTCGGCGACCGTGGCCAAGCCACCCTGCTGTATTGGCGCGTGATCGAGGAGGGCGCCGAGAACCCCAACGGTCGGCCGCGCGCGGAGGATCTGGTCGAGACCTTGCTGTCCATGGTTCAGGTCGGCTTCGAGCCCGAGCCCAAGCTGGCCGAGCGCATCGAGCAGATCGCGGCCGGGCTGCGCGACCCCTGGTGAGAGCAACTCGCTTTCGGGGTCGCCGCGGCGGTCGATGGCGCGCACTTGTGCTGCGCTCGGCTGCCGCCGGCTGCCGCCCGCTGCCGCGGGCGGGGGCCGGGCCAGGATCGTCCATCAGGAGAACTGGCGACCAAGCACCGCGCGGCTTTCTGGCTCTCCAGGAGCGCACACTAGAGCCGTGCCCGATGGGGGGCGAGGCCGCGGCGGTAGGGGGGGGTGCGAAGGACCGGCACGCGGGGCAGCGCGGAGCCGGACACTCGACGTGTTCAGGAGATCGCATTGGGAGGCCAGGACTACACCCAGAGCGAGCGCTGTCTTAAGGCCGCCTTAACGCGCGACGCCTAACCTCCCG
>JBILNK010000285.1:0-3466 GCA_044375105.1 Planctomycetota bacterium | reverse complement strand
AGCGCTATTTCGCCTACCACCACACCCGCGCCGACACGCTCGCCGCCGTCAACCCGCGCGAGCTGACCTCCGGCGCCGCGGTGATCGCCGCCCTGATCTACGCCGTGGCCGAGCTGGAGACGCCGATACCGCGCAACCTCGAGCCGCGCCCCGCCCAGCGTCCGCGCTGAAGGGCTCGAGCCGGGCGCCCGACGAGCGGCGCCGACCAAGCGGCCGGTCCCCGCGGCCGGAAGGGCGCTCGTCAAAAGATCGCCGGGAGAGCGGACGGGCCGCGCCTACGCCCCCCATAGGCAGCTGAGGGGGCCTTGACCGGTCCCGGCCTCTGCGGCCGCCGGATGGCGGCCGCAGAGCAAGCGGACAAGCTGTTGCGACGGCTCGAACGCAGCCCGAGCTGCGGTTTTCTCAGCCGTCTACCGTCAGCCGAACTGGATGCCCTGGGCCAGGGGCAGCTCGCGCGACCAGTTGATCGTGTTGGTCTGGCGGCGCATGTAGGCCTTCCAGGCGTCGGAGCCGGACTCGCGGCCGCCGCCGGTGTCCTTCTCGCCACCGAAGGCGCCGCCGATCTCGGCGCCCGAGGTGCCGATATTGACGTTGGCGATGCCGCAGTCGGAGCCGACCGCGGAGAGGAAGCGCTCGGCCTCGCGCACGTCCAGGGTGAAGATCGCCGAGGACAGGCCCTGGGGAACTTCGTTGTGGTAGGCGATCGCCTGGTCGAGGTCCTGGACCTCGATCAGGTACAGGATCGGCGCGAAGGTCTCGTGCTGCACCACGGGCAGGTCGTGGGCCGCGCGCACCAGGGCCGGGCGCACGTAGTGCCCGCCGGCTTCCTTGCCGGGCAGCCGCAGCACCTCGCCCCCGTAGATCACCTCTGCGCCCTGGGCGCGGGCCGCCGCCAGGGTCTGCTGCATGCCCTCCACGGCGCGCGCATCGATCAGGGGGCCGCACAGGACCCCGGGCTCGAGCGGATTGCCGATCTTGACCTGGGCGTAGGCCTGCAGCAGGCGGCGCTCGACCTCCCTGAACACGCGGCTGTGGACCAGCAAGCGGCGCGTGGTGGTGCAGCGCTGGCCGGCGGTGCCGACGGCGCCGAACAGGGTGGCACGCACGACCATGTCCAAGTCGGCCTTGTCGCTGACCACGATGGCGTTGTTGCCGCCCAGCTCGAGGATCGTGCGGCCGAGGCGCCCGGCCACCTTCTGGGCCACCTGCCGGCCGACCAACGTGGAGCCGGTGAACGAGACCAGCGGGATGCGCGGGTCCTCGACCAGGCGCTCGCCGACCTCTTCGTTGGTGCCGATCAGGAGCGAGAAGGCGGCCCCCAGTCCCTCGGCCTCGAGCACCGGCGCGCAGACCTTGGTCATGGCGATGGCCGTCAGGGGCGCCTTGGGCGAAGGCTTCCACAGGCAGGCGTCGCCGCAGATCAAGGCCAGCATGGAATTCCAGGCCCACACCGCCGCGGGGAAATTGAAGGCCGAGATGATCCCGACCAGGCCCAGGGGATGCCATTGCTCCTTCATCGAATGCCCCGGACGCTCGCTGTGCATCGAGAGGCCATAGAGCATGCGGCTCTGCCCCACGGCGAAGTCAGCGATGTCGATCGCTTCCTGCACCTCGCCGATGCCCTCCGGCAGGATCTTGCCCATCTCCAGGCTGACCAGCGCCCCCAGCTCGGCGCGCTTTTCACGCAGGGCGTTGCCGATGCGGCGCACCAGCTCGCCGCGCTTGGGGGCCGGCAGCTCGCGCAAGCGCCGGAAGGCCTCCTGCGCCGCGGTCAAAACGGACTCGTATTCGGGCGCAGAGGCCTGGCGGACCTCGCCCAGGCGCTCGCCGGTGGCCGGGCTGTGCACGGGCAAGGACGGGCCGCTGCAGGGCAGCCAGCGTCCCGCGTAGGCGCCGGATTGGGGCCCTTCGAGCCCGAGGTTCCGCAGGATCGTTTGGGCCGGGTGGGCAGCGCTGGCGAGGGTCATGGGAGCGACTGGGGAGGGTCGAGGGGGCTCAAAAGATATCCGCTCGGAGCGCGCGGCCGAGCGAGCCGCGCAGCGAAGCTCGGAAGCGGCCCCGAGTCCGATGAATGCGAGCCTGGGCGGCCGACGGATGGCAACCAGGCGGCCGCGGAGGCGCTGGTCCGTGCGGTTCGGGCAGGGCCCCTGGGCTCATCTCTCGGCCGCCAGGGGCCGGCCTTGGCTGTCGAACTCGCTCAGCCGCGTGAGATCGAGCAGGCCCTGCTTGGCGAGCTCGCCCAGCTGCCCGAAGACCAACTTGCGATCGCCCACCAGCAGCAGGAGCTCGGGCTGGAAGGCGCGCGGGGCCAGCGCTCGCATCTCCGCCAGCCGCGGGCTCTCCGTGGCCGCCAGCAAAGCGGTCAGGTCTGAGAGCCCGAGGCCCAAGCGGCGCTGGGTGGCCGCGATCTCGCACAGGCCACCGATGGAAGCGGCCGCCTCCACGACCCGGTGCGCCAGGGAACGGCGCGCCTTCTGGTCCTCCTCGGCGGTCAGGTCCGGGGAGCTCAGCCGGCCGAATTCATGCAGGAATTCGGCGATCGCCGGGCCCGTGGCATCGACCTGCACGCTGGCGCCGGCCGAGAGGTAGGCCACTCCCGCGTAGGGCAAGTAGCGCGAGCTGGCCCCATAGGTCCAGTTCTTGGCCTCGCGCAGGTTCATGTTGAGGCGGCTCGAGAAGGTGCCGCCGAGCACGGTCGAGATCAGCTCGAGGTCCAGCCGCTCCGGGCTGGCGGGCGGCACGGCGCGGCTCAGGAAGCGCACCTGGGTCTGGGTCGTGCCCGGGGCGTCCACGAACACGATGCGCAGGTCCGGGGCGGCCCGGGGCCCCGCCGGCAAGACCGCCGCGGGCACCTGGCCCCTGCGCCCCACCAAGCCGCCGAGGCCCGCGGCCAGGCGCCGCTGTGCTTCCTCCGGCTTCCAGGGCGCCGCACAGAACAGCTCGCCACCCCCGGCCAGCAGGCGCCCATGCAAGCTCTGCAGCTCGGACAGCTCGAGCGCTTCGAGCCCGGCCACGCTGCCCTCCGGCGGGTGGCCGAAGGGGTGCTCGAGACCGAACCAGACGGCGCGCTGGACCCGCGCGGCCACCCGCGCGGGGTTGTCGCCCTCCGAGCGCAGATCCTCGAGCCGCTGCGCGGCCAGGCGCTTGAAGTCGGCGGCGCTCAGGTTGGGCCGCAGCAGCGCCGATTCGAGCAGTTCGATGGCCGCATCGGCGTTCTGGTGCAGTACGTCCAGGGAGACCAGCGTGGAATCGTCCGAGACGCGCAGGTCGAGGGTGGCGCCGAGGCGGCGCAAGCGCTGGGCGAAGGCCTCGGCGTCGAGCTGCTCGCCGTCCGGCAGGGTGGCGCCCTCGTCGAGCAGGTCGAAGAGCAGCGAGACGGCCCCTTCCCGCCCGGGGCCATCCAGCCCAGAGCCGAAGGGCAGCAGCAGGCGCAGGGCCGTGAAGGGCGCCGCCGGGCGCTCGAAAT
>JBILNK010000119.1:0-13360 GCA_044375105.1 Planctomycetota bacterium | reverse complement strand
GCGCGCCGGTGTCCGCCGGCGCGGGCGGCGAGCGCAGCAAGCCGGCCAAGCCGGTCAAGATCCTGAAGGCCAGCGTCACCCGGCCCAAGTGACCGGGCCGGGCGGTCGCCCGCGCCAGCCGCCGGCGTCACCGCCAGAACCTGCGCCGGACGCCTCCGGCGCATCCGAACCTCCCCCAGCGGTCCCCGCAGGGCCGAAGCGGCCCCGCGGCGACCGAAGTCCCCAGCCTCACCCCCTCGCCGTGACCTACCAGAACCTGCTGCTCGAGCGCCAAGGCCCGATCGCCGTGCTGACCTTCAACCGTCCGAAGGTCATGAACGCGCTCAACCAGGAGACCCTGCGCGAGCTCAGCCACGCCTTCGACGCGGTGCAGGCCGACGGCGAGCTGCGCGGCCTGATCCTGACCGGTGCCGGCGAGAAGGCCTTCGTCGCCGGGGCGGACATCAACGAGCTGGCCAAGATGGATCCCCTGGGCGCCAAGCACCTGGCCCACCACGGCCAGACCGTGCTCGGCAAGCTCGAAACCCTGGGCAAACCGTCGATCGCCATGATCAACGGTTTCGCCCTCGGCGGCGGCCTCGAGCTGGCCCTGGCGGCGACCCTGCGCACGGCCTCGACCAGCGCCCGCATCGGCCTGCCGGAGGTCTCCCTGGGCATCATCCCGGGCTACGGCGGGACCCAGCGCCTGGCGCGCATCGCCGGGCCCGGGGTGGCCCGGGAGTGGGTCCTGACCGGCGACATGTACGGCGCCGAGGAGGCCCACCGTGTGGGCGTGGTCAACCGCCTGTTCGCGCCGGAGGCCCTGCGCGAGGGCACCCTCAAGCTGATGAACACGATCCTGACCCGCGGCCCGGTGGCGGTGCGGTTGGCGATCGAAACCATCCGCCGCGGCCTCAACATGAGCCAGGCCGAGGGCGAGCTGATCGAGACCGACATGTTCGGCCTCGCGGCGACCACCGAAGACATGCGCGAAGGCATGCAGGCATTCCTCGAAAAACGCCCGGCGGCCTTCAAGAACCGCTGACCGACGGAACGGCTGGGCAGCGCTCCGCTCGGGCATCTCCCGGGGGTCGAGCCAGCCGCTCCGCAGGCCTCCGGCACGCCCCCTCACGCCGCAGTGGGCCCGATCGCCGGTTTCGGACGATCTAGACCCGACCTGGAGCCCGCACACCAGAGAACACCGCACGAGCAATCCCCCATGACGAACGAGATCGTGATCGTAGGCGGCGCCCGCACGCCGATGGCCGAATACAGCGGCACCCCGGGCTACGGCAAGTTCAAGGACCTGAGCGCGATCGACCTGGCGGCCCACGCCAGCAAGCACGCCCTGCAGCGCTCCAAGGTCGACCCGGCCAGCATCGATCACGTGGTGATCGGCAACGCCCTGCAGACCTCCAACGACGCCATCTACGGGGCGCGCCACGTGGCGCTCAAGGCCGGCATCGGCCAGCGCACCCCGGCACTGACCGTCAATCGCCTGTGCGGCTCCGGCATCCAGGCGGTCATCGAAGGCGTGCAGCAGATCCGGCTGGAAGAGGCGCGCAGCGTGCTGGCCGGCGGCATGGAGAACATGTCCCAGGCGCCCTTCGTGCTGCACGGCGCCCGCGATGGCTTCCGCTTCGGCTCGAACCCCAAGCTCGAGGATCTGCTCTTCGCCAGCTTGATGGACCCCTACTGCGGCCTGTTCATGGCCCAGACGGCCGAGAAGATCGCCAAGCGCCTCAATATCTCCCGCGAAGCCCAGGACGAGTTCGCGTTGAGGAGCCACCGGCTGGGGGCCGAGGCCGTGCGCGCCGGCCGCTTCGCCGAGGAGATCGCCCCGGTCGAAGTGCCGGGCAAGAAGGGGCCGACCCAGATCGCCATCGACGACCACATCAAGCCGGAGACCTCCCTGGAGGCCCTGGCCGGCCTGCGTCCGGCCTTCGGCAAGGACGGCACCGTGACCGCCGGCAACGCCAGCGGCGTGGTCGACGGGGCCGCCAGCCTGGTGCTCTGCAGCGCCGATCGGGCCCGCGCGGACAAGCTCGACGTGTGGGCCAAGGTCGTGTCCTACGCGGTGGTGGGGGTCGATCCCTCCGAGATGGGCATCGGGCCGGTGCCGGCCATCCGCGCCTGCCTCGAGAAGGCCCGCCTGTCCCTCGGCCAGGTCGACCGCTTCGAGATCAACGAGGCATTCTCGGCCCAGTACCTGGGCTGCGAGAAGGAACTCGGCCTCGAGCGCGACAAGGTCAACGTCAACGGCGGTGCGATCTCCCTGGGCCACCCCCTGGGGGCCACCGGGGCGCGCTTGATCCTGACCCTGATGTACGAGCTGCGCCGCTCGGGCAAGCGCTACGGCGTGGCCTCGGCCTGCATCGGCGGCGGCCAGGGCATCGCGCTGCTGATCGAGAACCCGCGCGCCTGACAAGCGGCTCCGGCGGCTCGGGCGATGCCTGAGAAGCCAGACCCAACAGTCAGGCTGCCTTTCGGCCTCCCTCCGGCGGCCACACAGGCTGGGATCGGCGCAACGCGCCGATCCACAAGCCTCTGAGCGACCCGGGTCGGCGGCCGCCCCGGGTTCCGCCCGACGATCCCTTCGGCCCCGTCCAACCGTCCGCGTGCCCGCGCCGCTCCCCGCCGCCGCGGGGCCGACCCCACCCGAGAGGGACTCTCCCAGCCCGGTCCTGCCATGGTCAATCGCCTGATCCACACCCTGCCCAACGGCCAGAAGGTGGTGCGCCTCGATCCCAAGCGGCGCGTGCTGTTCCTGTTCAAGGACCTCGAGAAGATCCGCGCCCAGCTGGAGGGCCGCCTCGCGGTGCGCATGAGCGAGGTCGACCCCGCCGAGCTGCTCGACGACATCAACACCGACGTGATGACCCCGGCTTGGGTCTGCTTCCGCCACAAGCCGGAGGACATCGCCCTCGACGCCTACGCAGGCCTGATGGACGCCCAAGGCCAGCGCGTGTTCAAGACGCGGGACCTGTTGGACGGCAACTTCCAGGCGATCGTCTCCGGGCAACGCAAGGGCACGGGCTCCTCCCGGGAGACCGCCGTGCAGTGCGAGAAATGGAGCGGCATCGAGCTGGTGATCGCGGCCTCCTTCGCGCCGATTCACGAGCGCAACAACCTGAACCTGGGCCAGCTGCTCGGCGACCACGCCCTGCTGCGCCGGCTGGAGGCGGGCCAGGACGTGCCGCTCGGCGAGATCATCGGGCGCTACGACCCGGTCACGCAGCTGATCGTCGAGCACGGGGGCCTGTTCCGCTTCGCCGCCGAGCTGGCCGCCGGCCGGCTGGCGGTGCCGCGGGTCGAAACCCGGGCCCGCCCGATGACGATGGGGGAGAAGATCCTCGCCAGCCACCTGGTGCGCGGCGAGGGCTCGGCCCAGGCCGCCTACCTCAAGCCCGGGGACGCCGTGCTGGTCAAGGTCGACGGCGGCTACAGCCACGAGTTCACCACCGCCCAGGTGCACCACTTCCTGTCCAGCGAATACGGCGCCGGGTATCGCATCCCGGCCCCGGCCAAGTTCGCGGTCTTCGAAGACCACCTGCTGTACGCGGACGGCGTCAAGCGCATGATGCCCTTCGCGAGCCAGATCCAGACCCTGCGCGACCTGCAGCGCGAGTTCCAGCGCCACACGGGGGTGCGCGACTATTCGGCCAAGAACGGCATCTCGCCCGGCATCTGCCACCAGGTGGCGCGCGAGCACTTCGTCGATCCGGGCGATTTCATCCAGGCCACCGACTCGCACACCTGCATGGGCGGCGGCAACAACGCCCTGACCTACGGGGTCGGCGCCACCGAGTACGCCGGCCTGATCCACGCCGGCTTCACGCTGGTCGAAGTGCTCCAGTCGATCCGCTTCCACCTGGTGGGCCAGCTGGCGCCGGAGTGTACTGCCAAGGACGTGATGCTCTACATCCTGAAGCACCACGCCACGAAGGAGGACACCCTCGACCGGGTGATGGAGTTCGGCGGCCCCGGCCTGGCGACGCTCGACATGGACGAGCGCGCCACTCTGTGCAACATGGCCACCGAGTGCACCGCCAAGAGCGGCATCTGCGAGGGCGACGAGGTGGCCGTGGATTGGCTGGCGGCGCGCCGCCCGGGCCGTTCCCGCGAGCAGATCCGGGCCAGCTTCGTGTATCCCGATGCGGGCTCGACCTACGACGGCGGCGTGCACGTGATCGACCTGTCGGCGATCCGGCCGATGGTGGCCAAGCCCCACGACCCGACCTACGGCGAGGACATCGAGCGCCTGGGCGAGGTCAAGATCGACATCGCCTACGCCGGCTCCTGCACGGCCGGCAAGGAGCGCGACCTCGACTTCTATGCCGAGGTGCTGAAGGAGGCGGTCGACAGCGGCCGGCGGGTGGCTCCCGGCGTCTCGATGTACATCCAATTCGGCAGCGAAACCGTGCGCGATTACGCCGCCGCCCGCGGCTACCTCGAGACCTTCGCCAAGGCCGGCGTGCAGGTGATCCAGCCGGGCTGCGGGGCCTGCATCGGCTGCGGCCCCGGGGTCAGCGAGAATCCCCAGCAGGTCACCGTCAGCGCCATCAACCGCAACTTCACCGGCCGCAGCGGTCCCGGCAAGCTCTACCTGGCCTCGCCCCTGACCGTGGCCGCCAGCGCGGTCACCGGCCGCATCAGCGCCTATCGACGCGGCATGTTCCGGCGTTGAGCGATCGGTCGAGGGCCTGCGCCGAGGTTCGCCGCTCGATCGAACCCGCCGCCGCCGCGAGCGCTGGCCGGCGTTGGATCGGCCCACGGACCCCTGCGCCGGCCGTGCGGCTCGACCGCCGCCGTTGGCTTTCGCGGGGCGCAGCCAAGGGAACACGCCGGCCGGGCCCAGGAGCGCCGAGCAACCGCGCCCAACACCCCCGTGCGTCCCAGTTTCCCCGGGTCCTTGGGCCAGCTAAACCTAAGCGTCGGGCTGTGGGTTTGGACGGGCTTGGCCTCGCCGGATGGCCCCGAGGGGCGTGAGCGCCGGCCCGCCGGCTGCGACGGGCCCTCTGGCCAGCGCCCGCGGCCTGGCTCGGCCGCGCAGTGCCCCGGGGGGGGGCTCCTGTCCAGATCGACCTCCAGCGCTCCGGTTCGGGGGCCTCCGAGCGGGTCCGGGGCTCTATCATGGGGCGCTTCTTGGCCCGCTTGCCGGCCGCGCTCAGCTCTCTGGAGCCGGCGCCCGGATGGCGACGGGCCAGCCCTGAGACGGGGCCTGGGTGCCGCCGCGGCTCGCCGCGGTGCGCCGCACCGCCGGCCCACCCTACCGCATTCCCGCCTCCCGAGGCCGGCGCCGCCCCCGCAGCCCGGCCCACCCACCGGATCGCCGAGCGCAGAGAGAACCCGTGAGCAAGCACGAATACGACATCACCACCATCGCTGGCGACGGCATTGGCCCGGAGGTGACCCGCGAGGCATTCAAGGTGCTCAAGGTGGCCGAGGAGCTGTTCGGCTTTCGGCTGCGCAACACGGAGTTGCCCCTCGGAACCGAGTACTTCCTGAAGCACAACGTGATCTTCCCGGAGAACCTCTTCGAGGAGGTCAAGCAGCGCCATGCGATCTACCTCGGCGCGATCGGCGATCCGCGCGTGGAGGTCGGCAAGATCGAGTTCGGCATCATCGCCAAGCTGCGCTTTGAGCTCGACCTGTACATCAACCTGCGCCCCGTCAAGCTGATGGACGCGCGCCTGTGCCCGCTCAAGGAAAAGGGTCCCGAGGACGTGGACATGGTGATCATCCGCGAGAACACCGAAGGGGCCTATTCGGGCATGTTCGGGTTCGCGCACAAGAACCTGCCCATGGAGGTGGCCACCCAGACGATGGTCTACACCCGCGAGGGCTGCGAACGCGCCATCCGGTACGCCTTCGAGCTGGCCACCAAGCGCAAGGAAAAGAAGGTCACCCTGATCGACAAGGCCAACGCCGTGCGGGCTCAGGACATCTGGACGCGCACCTTCGCGATCGTGGCCAAGGAGTACCCGCAGATCACCACCGACCACGCCTACGTGGATGCGGCCTGCATGTGGATGGTCCGTAACCCGGAGTGGTTCGACGTGATCGTGACCACCAACCTGTTCGGCGACATCCTGACCGATCTGGGAGCCTCCCTGCAGGGCGGGATGGGCATCGCCGCCAGCGGCAATCTACACCCCGGCAAGGTCAGCCTGTTCGAGCCGATCCACGGCTCGGCGCCCAAGCACGCCGGCAAGAATGTCGCCTCGCCGGTGGCTGCGATCATGGCCGGCGCGATGATGCTCGATTACCTGGGGGAGAAAACCGCCTCTCAAGCGATCGAGCGCACGGTCCAGGACCTGATCGTCTCGAATCGCATCAAGGGCGTCGGCACCGGACAGCACAAGACCAACGAGGTCGGCGATCTCGTGGCCAGCGAGCTGCGCAAGGTCTTCGCCAAGGTGTGACCGCCTGACCAAGCATCGACCCGGGCCCTGCGGGACCCGGGCGATCCTCGCCTCCAGGCCCTTCGAGCGGCCGCCCGTTCCCACGGAGAGCGCAGCGCCTGCCCCAGGGCAGTCACCGCGAAGCGCGGCGGCTCCGGGGGGGGCCGACCCGGGACCCCGCGCAGCGGCCCTCGAGCAGTCGTCCGGGAGCCGCGAACCGCTGCCCTTGGACCGAAGCCTCAGCGTCCATGCCATGAAGCCTCTGCCCCACGCTCCGTTCCACCTGGCGATCCCGGTGCGGGATCTGGTCCGGGCCGAAGCCTTCTACGCGGGACTGCTGGGCTGCCCGATCGGCCGGCGCGCCGAACGCTGGATCGATTTCGACTTGGGCGGGCACCAGATTTCCGTGCACCAGGTGGATGGGGAGCAGGCCTTCGTGGCCAGCAACGAGGTCGACGGCGATGACGTGCCGTCGCGGCATTTCGGGCTGGTGCTCCCGTGGAGCGCATGGGAAGCCCTGGCCGGGCGCCTGGCGGCTGCGGGTCAGGCCTTCCGCATCGAGCCCCACGTGCGCTTCCAGGGCGAGGTGGGGGAGCAGGGGACCTTCTTCATCGAGGACGGCAACGGCAATTTTCTCGAGTTCAAGTCCTTCCGCGATCCGGCGCGGCTGTTCCAGTCGAAGGCCTGAGCGGCGGCCATCGAAAGCGCAGTGTCGCTCGTCGGCGGCCCGGCTGGCGTCCTTCTGGCCGAACTCCGAAAACCGGCTGGCGGGGCCCCGCGGGCGCCCACCGTCCGCGATCGCTGCACTGCGCGGAATCCGTGCCGCCGCTCGGGGGACCGCCGGATCCTATGGGCCAGGACAGCGGCTGGCCCGCAAGGCTTCACTGCGGCGAAGCCCTGCCCACGGTCAGGGCCCCTTCGGGCGGCAAGCTCAGCCCGCGCGGGCGGCGCGCGAGCTGCTGGAGGCTCGGCAGGCCCGGCAGGCGCCGACGGCGAACCACGCTGAAGGCGCTGTCGAACTCGACGATCTCTTCGATCCCTGGCAAGATCCCGGGCAAGGCTTTGCTCTGCAGTGCGTCGACGGCCAGCGGCTCGAGGCCCTGGCCGCTGCGCTCCAGGCTCAAGTGATCGAGGCTCTCGTACCAGCGCGGGCCGCCCCCCGACAGATCGCCAGCTTGACCGAAGCGCCCGAGCTCCAGTTCCGCTTCGCGCAGGGTCGCGAACAGGGATCCGCGCAGGCGCGGCACGGCATGGGCGCGCAGATAGAAGGCCGTGTTGCGCCCAGCGCGTACTTCCAGTTCCAGCGCGGTGCGCTCCGAATGGAACGAAAACTCGGCCGGTTCGGTGCGACAGCGGCGGAACAGACTCCAGGTCAGGCCGCCCTCGCGCCAGCGCCGCGGCACCCATAGGCGCGCCTCGGAGTCGGCGTCGGGCCCGGTGCGCACCGGGATGCGAACGGCCAACTGGCTGACGCCGCTGCCGACCAGCAGGGGACCCAGGCGGCGCGCCGGCAGGTGGCCATAATCGAGCACCATCAGGCCCATGCCCCGTCGCACCCAGGGGGTCAGGGACCCGGGCAGCAGCGCGCTCAGATCCTGCACCGGTGCGCGCAGGAGGACCAGCACACGCCGATCCAGGTCGAGGGACAGCGGTCTGAGCAGCGACATGGCGTTCGAATCAGTCTAGCGCTTCGGCCAAGGGGCGCTGGTCCGGTCTCGAGACCTGACCGCCGCGGGCCCACTCGAGCGCTAGGGCCGGGTCGTCGGTGAGCCACTCCCGCAGGCAGTCCGCGGGCGCCAGACCGCGCGCCGTGTACTGCTCATGGAAACGCTCGAGGCTCTCGACATGTTCCCGGCGTACGAAGGGCACACCCAGGCGCGCGAGTCCGCAGCGCGCGGTCTCGAAGAGGAAGCTCGCTTCCTCGCGCAGGCCGGGCAGGGACAGCCCCTGGTCGGCGGCCAGCCACCAGCGCTCGGGGAGCTCCCTGAGGGTCGGGGTCAGCCGCTCCAGGGCCAGGCCGCGGGCCCGGTCGTCGAGCAGGAGCCCGGCGATCAGGCCGGCGGCTGCCGGCCGCCAGGGGGGCGGCAGGGCGTCGACGGCCCGCAGCTCGAGGAAGCCGCGGCAGCGCACCTCGAAGAACAGCGTGCTCAGGTGATAGCGCAGGTCCTCTTCGGTGGGCCAGCCGAGCCGCGGATCCGGCGCGGCGATCCAGTCGGCAAATCGGCGACCCGGCGTCCCGGCGATGGCCCCGCCCTGTTCCTCCTTCAGGAGCAGCACGTCCGCTTCCAAGGCGGCGCGGGCGTAGGCCCGCGGCAGGGGCTCGCCCGGGTCCTCCACCAGCCGCCGGGGGAAACCGCTGCGCGACGGATCGAGGGTCTGCCAGACGCGGGCCCGGCGGCTGTGGCGCCGGGGCTGCCCGGGCAGCTCCGGGCTGGTCGAGAAGATCGCCGTCAGAACTGGGCTCAGCAGGAATCCGAGCAGCGCGCGCTCCGGGCCGGCAGCGCCGGGGCCGAGGTCGAGATTCACCTGCAGGCTGGCCGAGAGCCGCATCATCCAGGCCCCGGCCGGGCCTCGCAGGGCCAGATAGCGCGCCATGGCGGGATAGCGCGGGGCCTCGAGCTGTTGGGGAACGGTTTCGGGCCTCGCCCAGGGGTCGATGCCGAGGAACGCCTGCGTCCAGCCACGCGGGGAAAAGGCTCTCTCCAGGGCCTCGTCCACGGCCGCGCAATCGTCGAGGGCCGCGCTCAGCCCGGGGTGCACGGCGGTGGAGTGCTCGACCTGGCCCCCCGGTTCGAAGGTCAGGCTGCCCCCCTGGGGCAGGTCGATGCGTGGGGCGCTGAGGCCCCCGGTGGGGGGTGGCAGGCCGCTGTCCCGGCTCGCCTCGAGGGCCGCCAGCAGGCCCTGGGGCCCGCCCAGGGGGGGGCGCTGGGGCGGCGCGGGCCAGCCCATGGCCAGCACCAGGCGCTCGGGCTCGAGACCCACGCGCAAACCCGGGTCCCCCGGCTCCGTGGCCGGGAAGGTCCAGCGCACGGCCAGGTCCAGGGCCCGCTCGAGGCCGAGGGCCAGTTGGGGGTCGTGGGTCGGCATGAAGGACGAGGACTTCCGTACGCCGAAGCTGGGCCGCATGCGACCCCTCCCGCGTCTTCGGATTACGCTATATCACAGTCCGAGGGGCCAGGAATTCGGCCCGGCGCGACCCGGGAAAAGGCGCGCAGGGGCCTGCCGCGGGTTCTTGGAGTGGGGGCTGGGGGGCGGCTACAGGGCGACCTACTGCAGCCGCTGGCTGCTGCGATCGGTTCATGGACCCTAGTCTTCGGGGCGAAACATGGCTCCGCCCCCTGCCTGGATGAAGGCGGCGACGGCCACGAGCCCGAGTTCGCGGTCGGCCTCGCGAGCCCGGTTCCTGGGGCCAGGAGGCCACCTCCAGGCCCCACGAACCGGCCTTCGGATCGGCACCCTGACCCCCGTGGGCACCGGGGCCGTCAGCCTCCGGCGAGGTGCTGGGCGGCAAGGCCCAGGGCACCGGCGATGACCGCATAGACCGCCAGCGGCTGGGCGGCCCGCCTGAGCATCGGGCCTTCGGCGTCCCGGAGGCCGAGGATGGTGCACACCGCCACGATGTTGTGGATGCAGATCATGTTGCCCATTGCCCCGCCCACCGACTGCAGGGCCAGGATGCCGATCCGGTCCAGCCCGATGGCCGCCGCCGCCTCGACCTGGATCGGGGCGAAGGTCAGGTTCGACACGGTGGCGCTGCCGCTGAAGAAGGCGCCCAGGGCCCCGAGCCAGGGCGCCACCAAGGGCCATCCGTCTCCGGCCTCGGCTGCCAGGGCTCGTCCGATCCGCGCCGTGCAAGCGGCGTCACCGCCCATCATCATGAGCTTGACGAACACCAGCGCGGCGAAGAGTGCGAAGGTGGGCCGGGCCAACTGCAGGGTCGTCTCGCGCAGGGCCGCGGCGATCGCCGGTCGGCGGATCCGGTAGAGCGGCCAGCAGGCCAGGGCCACCACGCCGAACGGGATCAGGGCCGGCACATAGAGCAGCTTGTAGGACTCTCTCTGAGCCGTCCCGAGGATGCCGCCCAGGCTGACCACCAGGCCCTGGCTGACGGATAGCTCGCCCAGCCCGCCCAGGCCCATCGAGAGCCAGGCGCTGCCATCGTTCATCCAGGCCTTGAAGGGCAGCTGCTGCAGACGGGTGAGGACCAGGATCGCCACGATCAGGGCGATCGGCGCGAAGGCGGCCAGCACCCGGCGAGCCGCCGGCGCCTCGCCCTCGATGACGGCCGGGCCGGCCTGGCGATCCCCGATCCCCAGGCGCAGCCGGGCCATCAGCACGCACAGGGGCAGGCCCACGGCGCCTCCGATCAGGGCCGGGAACTCGGCGCTGATCCGGGAGGCCAGCACGTAGGGCACCACGCAGGCCAGGATCGAGGCGTAGATGAAACCGAGGTGCGGGCGGATCGCCGACCACGGCAGGACCAGCCGCAGGCCGACGATCGGCACCACCAGGCTGCAGACGCCTTGCAGCCAGGCCGTCCGCCAGGCCAGTGCCGCGGTGTCTTCGGCCGTCAGACCGACCAGCGAGAAGCCGAACCAGGTCGGGGTGCCGACCGCGCCGAAGCTGGTCGGCACCGTGTCGCAGATCAGGCAGAACAGCGCCGCCCCCAGCGGCTGGATGCCGAGGGCGACCAGGATCGGCGCGGCCAGCGCCGCCGGAGTGCCGAAGCCGGAGGCGCCTTCGATGAGGAAGACGAAGGCCCAGCCGACGACCATGAACTGGGCGGCCGGCACGGGCGTGATGCGGTTGAGCCAGGCCCGCATGGTCTCGAGGGCACCCCCGGCCGCCATCAGCTTGAAGAGGACGACGGCGCCAGCGATGATGGAAAGGGGTGTGATGGCGGCCAGGATGCCGGAAAGCGACGCTGCCAGGATCTCGCGCACGGCCGTCCCGAACCAGGCGCAATGGATCCACAGGAGCGCCGCGACGGCCAGCCCGAGCGCCGCCTGGGCGCTCCATGGACGTGGCTTGGTCATCAGGACGATGACCGCGAGCACGGGCAGCGACGACAGCAGCAGATCCATGGCAGCCGGCTCCTCAGATGTGCGGCCAGGCTCGATGCCGCTGGCCTCGCGGAAAAATGAGCGCAGATCGGTCCACGCAACGAGCGACCTGCACCTGACCGCCCTCGAGGCCTTCGACCCCCTGGTAGAGCTGCCCGCGGATGTCCGCCAGGAATCGATCGCCGGGGGCACGGTCCTCGAGCTGCCGCCCGGGACGGTACTGTGCCGCGAAGGGGATCCGGGTGACCGCTTCCACCTGGGCCTCTCCGGCTGGATCCGCATCGAACGCTCGCGCTCCCATGGCGGTGCCACCGAGTTCCATCTCATCCGCGCCGACAGCTTCGCCGACCGCCCGGGCTCGGCGACCCAGACCACTACCGAGCCGATCCGCCGCCCGACCCTCGGCCGCAGCGACCTGCTCGACCTCATCGAGCAGCATCCCGGGCTCGCCCCCAGCCTGCTGCGCTTCCTGTGAATTCCGATCCGCCTGCGTGACCTCGCGGGACTTCCCTGGGCCGAGATGCAGCCCAGGAGCGGTGCGAGCGACAGGGCCTTCCAGCGGCGCTACCGGACCCATCCCGTTCGGAATGAGCTGGAGCCCACCTACTTCAGTCAGGCTGCTGAGCTGGGGAAACACGGCCTACGAGCGTAGCCCGGCGGAAACTGTCCGGTCTCGATACCCCAGGTGATCGGGCCCAGGATCGGCAGCGGGCTCGGAGCCGCAAGGCTGATCAAGAGCTCGCAGGGTCATCTTCCGAGCCCCAGCCCGCTCGGCCTCGTCCAGCGGGGACGGCGGGGCGCAGGGGGCTTTCGAGAGGGCTTGATGTGCGGTAGCTCCAACCACGTGACATGCCCTTTCCCCTCGTCAGGGGAAGGAGCGTCAGGATTACATGCCTGGTGTTCAGCCGTCCATGATCGACGCCGGCCTACCCGAGTCGACCGATGGGCCGAGCTCGGTATCTCCGACTTCCGATTTCCGAAGGTTCAGTTCTTGGCGGGGTTACACTCATCAAGAATCATGACGACCACGGGCTACTGGGTCGGAATCGACGGCTGCCGAGGCGGCTGGCTGTTGGCCCTTCTGCGGGCCGACGGGTGGATCGAATTCGAGCTTCTTCGTGCATTGGAGGATTGGCAGGGCTGCGCAGCCGCCTTGGCCATCGACATGCCCATCGGTCTGCTGCCCGGCCGGCGCGCCGAGCCGCGGCCGCCCGAGCGCCTGGTCCGCGCGCTGCTCGGCCCGCGGCGGGCCTCGGTCTTCACCCCGCCGACGCGGCGCATGCTGACCGCCCGGGAATACGATCCGGCCCGGCAGCCCGGATTGTCCGTGCAGGCCTTCCACTTGATCCGGCGCATCGCCGAGCTGGACCGCTGGCTCGAGCAGCCGCCCGCATGTCCCTTCGGGGAAGCCCATCCCGAGCTGGCCTTTGCGCAGCTCCACGGCCGGCCGCTCGAGACCTCGAAGAAGACCCCGGAAGGGCGGGCCCTGCGGCGGCGGCTGTTGGAGCGCCAGCGGCAGATTCCCCTGCGGCGCGTGGGGCCCGCGCTGGCCGAGGCCGAGCGGCGTTGGCCGCGCTCGCAGGTGGCTGCGGACGACCTGCTCGATGCCTTGGTGCTGACGCTGGTGGCCCGGGCGCTCGCCGCCGGCACCGCGAGCCGCTTCGCCGGCGAGCCGGACCGCGACGAGCGCGGCCGACCCATGGCGATCCATGGTTTGCCGCCGGCGCCGGCCAAAACCGAGTCCTCCGCGGAGCTCGCCATCCGGGCGACCCTCGACTCGATCCCGCGGGGCCGGGTGGCCACCTACGGCCAAGTGGCCGCGGAAGCTGGCTGGCCCCGCCGCGCGCGCTTGGTGGCGCGCGTGCTGCGCGACTTGCCCGACGCCACAGAGCTGCCCTGGTGGCGCGTGATCGC
>JBILNK010000284.1:0-3490 GCA_044375105.1 Planctomycetota bacterium | reverse complement strand
ATCCTGCCGCCCGCGGTGCTCGAGATCGGCGCCGACGGGCGCGGATTCCTGGCCGCCGCTCCGCCCCAGCCGCTGCTCCTCTTGGCCCGTTTGCCCGGGCATCTGCCGATCCGCATCGGCCTGCCGGCGCTCGCCGATCGGCGGCGAGAACGACCCCAGCGGCTGCGCCTCGATTTCGAACCGGAGGCGGTCATCGTCGGCCAGGTCGTCGACGAGCTGGGGGCCGGGGTCGAACGCGCGCGGGTGCGCTGGACCGACCGCTCGCAGGTCCGGGAGGTCGAGTGCGACTCGGTCGGGCGCTTCCGCTTCGACGAACTCGAGCCGGGCTACGGCGAGCTCCGGGCCAGCGCCCTGGGCCACGCCGGAGCTTCCCTCGACCGGCTGACCTGGCTGGCCGGGGAAGCCGGGCGCGCACGCCTGGTGGTCCAGCGCACCCCGCTGCCGCGCCTCGGCGCCCTGCGGCTGACGCTGCGCACGCAGGGCACGAAGACCGCTCCGCTGGGGGTGCGCTGCTCGGGCGCGGGTCCCTTCGCATCGCTGTCGGACGAGGGCGACGAGCAGGTTCTGACCGGCATCGACCCGGCGCCCTTGGCGCTGCGCCTGTCGGCCCCCTGGCATCTGCCGGCGCCCCTGTCCCGGGAACGCGTGGGCTTCGCCGGCGAGCTGCACAACGAGGTGTTGATGCTCGACCCGCTGATGCGCCTGTGGTTCTTCCCGCCCGAGGCGGCTTGGCTCGAAGGGCTCGAGCTCACACCGCTCAGCGTCGAGCAGGCGCGGTCTTGGGAGCCGGTGCCGTGGACCTCCCAGCCGGGCGGGAAATCACAGCCGGAGGGCGCCGCTGCGGGCGCCGCGGATGAGGATTCCAGCGCGCAGGAAGCGGAGTCCTCGGCGGAGCAGGACGGGAGCCCGATCCGCCCCTTCGAGCGCTTTCCTTGGGGCGATGCCCAGCTTGGGCGGCTGGAGCTGCTCGGCCGCTACGGCTCCCTTTTCGTGTCCCGCAGCCCCTACGAACTGACCCTGCGCCCCCTGCCCGCGCCGCTGCTCTTGCCGCTCCAGGAGCGGCAGCCGCGACCCGTGCTGCCGCCCGGCCTGGAGCTTTGGATTCAGCCCTGATCCCGCCGCCGGCGGGGGCCGCAGAGGGCCTCGCGGCGCGCGGATGGCTCCGTTGGCGGGGCGTATGATGGAGCTGTGAAAGCGCGCGATCTGGGCCTGTCCGTGGCGACTTTGGCGTTGCTCGCCGGGCTGCTGTGGCTGTCGACGAGCCGCGCGCCGGGCGGAGCGACGCGGGCGGCTGCAGAGGCGGGGCTGAGGGCCTCCGAGGCGGCGGCGGGTCCGCGGGCGGGTCTCATCTCGGGCGCGCAGCCGGTGCCGGCCGGGGAGGCCTCGGGTTCCTCCGCGGCGCCCGCGGAAACGGGGCGCAGCGCCCTGGCGACGGTCCCCAGCGAGCTGCTCGAGCGCTGGAGCTTCGGCGTGGTCAGCGAGGAGGCCGGCTTGCCCGTGTCGGGCGCCCTGGCCGTGCTGGAGGCGGGCGAGCGGCGCGCCGAGGCCCGCAGCGACGGCCAAGGAAGCATCGAACTCGAATGGCCCGCCGGCCAGCTCGCGGACCTCAGCCTGACCCACGGTTCCTTCGACAGCCTGCGTCTGGCCGATTTCGACGGGCGCCGCGAGCGGCCGTTCGTGCTGCGCCCGCGGGCCAGCCTCGACGGCGAGGTGCGCTGGAAGGGCGCCGGCGATTCGAGCGGGCTGCTGGTGCAGGCCTGGCGGACCCAGGGCGAGAACCGGCTCGGCGAGCCGGCCGCCAGCGTGCGCAGCGACGAGCAGGGGCGCTTCGAATTCGCGGCCCTCGAAACCGGGGAGTACGCCGTCGGGGCCTCGGCCGACGACGGCGAGCGCGGGTCCACGCCCCTGGCCTTGCAGGCCGGCGTGTTGCTCATCAGCGGCCAGCGCGCGAGCGTGCTGCTCGAACTCGATCCCGGTTCCGTGCTCGAGGTCGAGGTGCGCCGCGCCGGCTCCGGGCCGGTCGCCGAGTGCCTGGTCTCGGCGATCCCGCAGAGCGCCGCGCTGGATCTATCGAAGGAGCTGACCCGCCGCGCGCTGACCGATGGGCAGGGTCGCGCGCGCCTGCTGGGCCTGCCCGAGGGCCAGGTGCGCCTGAGCCTGCAGAGCCCGCTGGCCGAGCGCATCGACCGCATCGTGGCGCTGGGCCCCTCCGTGCGACACGAGAGCATCGAGCTGCCGGCGACCGCGCAGGTCTCGGGCCGCGTGCTCGATACGGACGGCCGTCCGCTGCCCTTCGCGCGGGTCGCGCTGGCTCCCGAGGACCAGGGCCGGCTGCTGACCCCCGAAAGCCTGGGCCGGGCCCCCTCGCCCCTGGAGGACGGCCGCTGGCTGAGCGTCAGCGCCGACGCCGACGGCCGCTTCCGATTTTCGCAGATACCGGCCAAACAGGGGCTGTGGCTGGCCGCCTTTCCGCCGGATTCGGACGCCGATGGGCGCCGCTTCCCCGGCACCTTGCACCTGCCTTCCATCGGACCTCAGCAGGAGCGCACCGACGTAGAAATCGCTGTTTGGATCGGCCGCCCGGTCAGCGGCCGCGTGCTGCTTCCGGACGGCAGCCCCGCCGTGGGCGCCGAGGTCACCCCGCGCTTCAATCAGAACGGGCATCCACGCCAGGCCGAGCCGGTTTTCACCAACGCAGACGGCGGTTTCGCTTTCGATTGCGTGCGCGAGCGCCAGGCGCGGCTCTTGGTCGAGCTGGAGGGCTACCTGAACGCTTCCGCCGACCTGCCGGAGGGCCGCGAGCCCGCCGAGGTGACCATCACCCTGGAGCCCCGCAGGGCCCTGGTGGGCCTGGTGGTCGACCGGGAAGGGGCCGCCGTGGCCGATGCTCTGGTCGAGCTGCGCCGCGACCGCGATCGACGCCGCGATCGCTGCGGCAGCTTCGGGCGCTTCCGTTTCGAGTCCCTGCCCGATGGAACCTGGACGCTGGCCGTTTCGGCGCCCGGATACCGCACGCTGGAGCGCGCCCTCGAGCTGCCGATCGGCGAGCCGCTGCGGCTGGTGCTCGAGCGCCAGCCCGAGCCGCCCCGCGGGCGCCTGTTCGGGGAATGCCTGCTCGGCTGGAGCTCGTCCCCGGTCGAAGGGCTGCGGCTCGAAGGGCTGGGGAGCGCGGCGATCGAACTGCGCGGCGGCCGCTTCTTCGTCAACGGCCTGCAGCCCGGGGAGCTGCGCCTCGTGGCCAGCGCGGTGGGCACCGAGCGCCTGGTCCTGCCGCCGGTCGAGCTCCCGCCCGGGGGCAACCTGGATCTCGGCACGCTGCGCCTGTTCCCGTTCGCCACCCTGGCCCTGACCGTGGAGGGCAACTTCCCCCGGCGCAGTTTGCGCGCGCGGCTCGAGCCCCTCGAGCGCGAGGCCGGCGGCGTCGGCAGCGATCGACCGCCGATCCAAGCCCAGCGGGGCAATCCGACCATCCGCGCCTGCCAAGCCGCTT
>JBILNK010000210.1:0-6858 GCA_044375105.1 Planctomycetota bacterium | reverse complement strand
CTAGAGACCGGCCAGCGCATCTACCTCTCGCGCCACCCGGTCGCCTACCCGCTCTTGGCCATGCCCGGCCTCGACGCCTACCGCCGCCTGCGCGAACGCCTGGGCTGGTCCGGCAACCTGCGCCGCGGCCCCGGCTGAGCGGCGGCTCGAGCCGATTCATCGAAGGGGCCGCCGGAAACCGAGCGGTCCGGCCCAGGCTGCCCGGCAGGGGGAGCGCGCCGATCGGTCCCTTGCTGCGGCGCTCAGGCCCGGTGGGTTGCCGCGAGCCAAGTCAGCAGGGCACGCCAGGAGTCCAGTTCCTCCGCGGGTTGGTGGCGGGGGGCCAGGCAGCGGGAGGCGGCTTCGAGGTCGGCGCGGAAGCGGGCGTCCCGCGCAAAGCGGATCAGGGCCTCTGCCAGGGCGCCGGCGTCGCCGGGGGGGAACAGGCCGGGGTGCGCGGGGCCCAGCAGACCCAGGTTGCCGGGCACGCGGCTGGCCAGCACCGGGATGCCGGAGGCCAGGGCCTCGACGACGGCGTTGCTGGCGCCTTCGTTGGCCGAGGTGTTGAGCAGCAGGTGGCAGCGCGCCAGGGCCTGGCGGGCGGCGGCGGGCGCGAGCGGGCCGAGGAACCGGCAGCGCGGCGAGGCCAAGCGCTCGACCTCCGCCTGCAAGCGCGGGTCCAGGGGCAGGCCGTAGTGCTCGATCTCGAGCGGCAGATCGCTGGGCAGCAATTCGCTGGCCAGGGCGGCCAGCAGGGGCGCCTTGACCGCCCGCAGGTTGGCCAGCAGCAGGGCCCGGAAGGGCGGGGCGGGCCGGCACAGGGCGGCGCGCTCGGCCGCCTCGATCGGCTCGGCGCTGGGGCGCAGCAGCCAGGCCTTCGCGCGCCAAGCAGGACGGTCGAGTCGCTCGGCGAGCAGCTCGTGGAAGCACAGGATCGCCGTGGCCAGGTCCAGCGCGCGGGCCGAGGCCGCGCTCCAGCCGCCCTCGGCGTAGGCGTCGGTGCCACCCAGGGCCAGCAGGATCGGGCGGCCGGGGCAGCGGGCGGCGAAGGCGCTCACGGCCCGCTCGCTTTTTTCGGCGTGCAGCGCCAGCAGTCCTTCGGGCTGCGCTTCGAAGGGCAGGGCCGCCTCGGGATCGAAGGGTCCGAGCAGGCCCGAGACCAGCTCGGGCAGGCGGGCAAGCTGATCCCGCCAGCGCTCCGCGCTGCGGTCGTTGCCGGCCACGCCGCCGGGATGTCCGGGACGCACCAGCAGCCAGCGGCGGGGACCGGGCATGGCACGATCTTCGAGAATCTTGGGACCCAAGGCCAGGGCGGTTGACCGCCAGAGGCTGGGATCGGGCGCAGCGAGGATCGCGGCCTCCGCGGCCGCCGATCGGCTGCCCACAGGACTTTGGCGTGCTGGGCTTGCGGCTCGGACCCAGCCCGAGCAGATCGGTGGCTCTGCCTACCAGCGGTGTGGCGGGCGCCGCGGGCGGGTCGTGCAACCGGCCTTGGGCTCGATCCGCGATCGAGCCCAAGGCTCAGGAACTCCGGCGGAAATCAGCCGCGTTGCTTGAGGAAGCGCGCTTCGACCGCGTCCCAGTCGACCACGTTCCACCAGGCCTTCAGGTACTCGGGCCGGCGGTTTTCGTAGGTCAGGTAGTAAGCGTGTTCCCACACGTCGTTGCCGAGCACGACCTGGTGGCCCATGGAAATCGGCGTGTCCTGGTTGGGGGTGGCCACGATCTCGAGGCGCTTTTGGGGCGAGAGGGTCAGCCAGACCCAGCCGGACCCGAATTGGCCCGCGCCGGCGGCGTTGAACTTCTCCTTGAACTGCTCGAAGTTGCCGAAGACCGAGTCGATCGCCTTCTGGATCTCGCCCTTCGGGTTGCCGCCCTTGTTCGGGCCCATCAAGGTCCAGAACAGGCTGTGGTTCCAGTGGCCGCCGCCGTTGTTGCGCACCGCGTTGCGGATGTCGTCCGGCACGCTGGCGAGGTCGCGCACCAGCTCGTCGATGGACTTGTTGAACAGGGCCGGGTGCTTCTCGAGGGCCGCGTTCAGGTTCTTGACGTAAGCCGCATGGTGCATGCCGTGGTGCAGCTCCATGGTGCGCTTGTTGATCGTCGGGGCCAGCGCGTCGTGGGCGTAGGGGAGGGGAGCGAGTTCGTGGGCCATGGGGGTGCTCGGGGCTCGTGGGCGGGGGTCGAGGGGGGCCGGCGAGTGTACGCAGCGCCCGCTTTCGATCGCAGCTTGTACGACCGGGCGCCGGCCCGATCGACCCCCTTCGGCCGGTGCTTTGCCGCGCTCGCCGGCCGGGTCCCAGAGCGGGGTCCCGGGGGCCGCTCCGCCCGGGAACGGCCCCCCGCAGGGCCGGGGAGGGGCAGGGCCGCTGCCCTGCGACGCCGGCTCGGCGCGCGGGCGCTCCGGTCAGCGCCGCGCGCGGCGCGGACCGACGCGGGAGAGCAGCAGCAGCAGCGCGCCGCCCGAACTGGCGATCCCGCCGGCGGCGGACAGGCTCTGCGTGCCGAGCAGGGCCGGCAGCAGGAACACGGCCAGGCCGTAGCCGGCCCAGACCAGCGCGATCCCGAGCAGGGCGGCCAGGCGGAATTGCACCCGGTAGCGGTCGGTCAGCAGGCGCGCGCAGGCGGCGGGCACGAGCAGCAGGGTCAGGGCCAGCACGACCCCGCCCACCTGGAACAGACCCACGGCGATCGCGGCGCAGGCGACCAGCGTGACGCTCTCGAACAGCGCCGGCCGCAGCCCGAGCAAGCGGGCTCCGACCGGATCGAAACCCGCCACGAACAGGGCCCGGCCGGCCAGTGCGAGCCACAGCAGGCTGGCCCCGCAGAGCAGGAAGCTCTGCCAGAACAGCCATGGCAGGCGCCGGTAGCTGTCGGGATCCAGCCAACCGGCGAGATCCGCTGGCGCCCGCCAGGCCAGCTGCTCGAGCTGGCCGAACAGCACGTGGCTGGGGGCCAGGTCCAGATCGCCGCCGCTCTGGCTCTCGAGCAGCAGGAGCCCGAGCGCGAAGAACAGCGGATAGAGCGCGCCCAACAC
This sequence comes from Planctomycetota bacterium, assembly GCA_044375105.1. GTDB lineage: Bacteria > Planctomycetota > UBA1135 > UBA1135 > JBIKLM01. The sequence goes on along the minus strand of JBILNK010000210.1, from coordinate 3,842 downwards.
GGCCAAGGGATCCAGCGGCACGCGGCGCGCCGTGGCGCGCGTGGCCGCGGCCAGGAGCAGCCCGGCGCAGAGGCCGCCGACGAGCAGCGCGCCGGGCGCGCGGCTGCCGCTCCACAGATAGGCCAGCACGACGCCGGGCAGCACGGCGTGGGACAGCCCGTCGGCGAACAGCCCCTGGCGGCGCAGCACGAGCAGGGTGCCCGCCGAGCTGCCGGCCAGGGCCAGGGCCGAGCCGCAAAGCAGCGCGGGCAGGTCCAGGGACAGCAGCCGCGACCAGTCCGGGGCGCTCATGGGGTCGCGCGCTGGGCGCGCCAGCGCTGAAGGGCCGTGCGGCGCCGCAGGCCGCGCCAGAACAGCCCGTGGCGCGGCGCCAGCAAGAGGCTTGCGGCGAACGCGGCACCGAGCAGACACACGAGCAGGGGGCCCGTGCTGAGCTTGGGCGCGGCGCGCGACAGGGCCGCCCCCAGGTACCCGGCGCCCGCGCCGATCCCGATGGCGATCGCGCTCAAGCGCCGGGCCGAATCGCTCCACAGCCGGGCGGTGGCGGCGGGCAACACCACCAGCGCCACGGCCAGCACGGCGCCCACGGCCGGCAAGGCCGCCAGCGCCACCAGGCCCAGCAGCCCGTGCAGCAGGCGATCGAGGCCCTCGGGCCCGAAGCCGGCCAGGCGGGCGAAGCCGGGATCGAAGGCCAGGGTGCGCAGACGCCGGCCGTACAGGCTGGCGCACAGGCCGGCCAGCAGCGTCAGCGCCAGCATGGCCAGGGCGTCGCCGCGCTGCAGGGCCGCTGCCTGACCGAACAGCAGGCGGTCGAGTCCGGCGCTGGCGGCGCCCGGCAGGGCTTGGATGTGGGAGAGCAGCAGCAGCCCCAGGCCGAAGCTGGCGGCCAGGACCGCCCCGAGCACCGCGTCCGGTTCGAGCCGCGTGCGCGCCAGCAAGCGGTCCGCCGCCCAGGCCGCCAGGGCCGCGCTCAGGGCCCCGCCCGGCCAGAGCCAGGCCAGGGAGCGCGGCTCGTGTCCGAGCGCGAGGGCCAGCAGGAAAGCCGCAGCCACGCCGGGCAGGGTGGCGTGGCCGAGCACGTCGACCAGCAGGGCCCGCCGGCGCAGCAGCGCGAAGCTGCCGACCTGCCCCGCAGCAGCGCCCAAGAGCGCCAGGGCGCAGGCCACCCAGGCATGGTTCGGACCGGCGTCCAGCCGCAGCGCGCGCCAGAGCAGCTCGAAGTCCAAGTCGCAGCGCCGCCGAACTCAGGCGGAGGGGCGCGCCCCGTAGGCCTGCTCGAGCAGCTCGGGCGCGAGCACCTCGGCCACCGGTCCGAGGCGCGGGGCGCCGCCGCCGAGCAGCAGGGCGCGGTGGAAGCGCGCGGCGACCGTGCCCAGGTCGTGGTGCACGACGAGGGCCGAGCGCCCTTCGGCGACCAGCTCCGCCAGCAGGCGCTGCAGGTCCGCTTCGCTCTTCGCGTCGAGGCCGGCGAAGGGCTCGTCCAGGAGGAACAGCTCGGCGCCGCTGCACAGGGCGCGGGCCAGGAACACGCGCTGCTGCTGGCCGCCGGAGAGGCGTCCGATGGGCGCATCCGCTTGGCGCTCGAGCCCGACCCGGGCCAGGGCCGCATCCACCGCGGCACGGTCCTGTGCATCGAGCCGGCGCCACAGGCCCGCGCGCGGATAGCGCCCCATCTCGACCACCTCGCGGGCGCTGGCGGGATACTCCCAGTCGACTTCCTCGCGCTGGGGCACGTAGCTGAGGCGCGCCCGCGCCCGGTCCAGGGGGCGGCCGAAGAAGCGCACCCGGCCGGACCAGGGCCGGCTCAGGCCGAGCAGGGACTTGAGCAGCGTGCTCTTGCCGGCGCCGTTGGGGCCGATCACCGCCAGCAGCTCGCCGCGCGGCAGGCTGAAGTCCAGGTCGGCGAATACCGGCCGGTCGCCGTACCCCGCGGTCAAGCCCGCGACGCTGAGCGGCACCTCGGCCAGGGCCGGGTCCGCTGCGGCGCTGCTTTTTTGCAGCCAGATCATGGGTGTTTCTCCGGGCTGGTCGCGGGGCCTCGAACCGCGGGAGCAGCCGCCTGCGCTCCGGCGCCGGAACTGGGCGCGCCGGTCCAAGCCGGGAAGCCCCCGGCCGGCGGCTGGCCGCCGAGCCCGCGGGCGATCGTTTCGGCGTTGCTGGCGAGCATGCCGACCAGCGTGCCCGCCGGGGATCCGGCGGGGCCGGTGGCGTCCGAATACAGCACCCCGCCGAGGGCCACCTCGAAGCCGCGCTCGGCGGCTCCGGCGATCAGCGCGCGCACGCCCTGCTCGGGCACCGAACTCTCCACGAACACGGCCGGGATGCGGCGCTCGACGATCAGCTCCACCAGCTCGGCCAATTCCTTGAGGCCGGCTTCCGATTCGGTCGAGAGCCCTTGCAATCCGCGCACATCCAGCCCGTAGCGGCGCCCGAAGTAACGGAACGCGTCGTGGGCCGTGATCAGCACCCGGCGCTCGGGCGGGATCGACGCGATGCAGGCGGCCAGGTAGCCGTCGAGGCGCTCGAGCTCGGCCCGGTAGGCCGCGGCGCGCGCCTCGATCCCATCCGCTTGCGCGGGCCAGCGCCGGCCCAGTTCGCGCGCCAGGCCAGCGATGCCCTTTGACCACAGGGGCAGGTCCATCCAGACGTGGGGATCGTGGCTCTCGAGGCCCTGGGCGCCGACCGGCGTGCCGAGCAGCGCCGCGGGTTCGAGGGCCGAGCCGAGCTGCCACAAGCGCGCCGGCTCCTGCGCGTCCGCCGCCAGACGCTCGAGGCTGCCCTCCAGGTTGGCTTCGAGGTGCAGGCCCACGGAAAGGACCAGATCCGCCTCCAGGAGCCGCCCCATGTCGTCGCGGGTCGGGCGGTAGAGGTGCGGGTCGACCCCGGGCCCGATCAGCACGTCGACCCGCCCGCTTTCGCCGAGCAGCGCCGTCGCCCCGTCCGCCAGCATGGTCACCGTGGCCAGCACCCGCGGGCCGCCCGCAGCCGCGCCCGAGGCCGAGTCGGGGCTCGGCCGCGAGGAAGCCCCGCAGGACAGCAGGCCCAGCAGCGAAAGCAGCGCGCCGGCCAAACCGGCGGCAGAACGCAGCCCCGGGCTGCGGGCGGCGCGGTCGTGCTGGGGGGGGCGATCGGTAGCCATGGCTACGGTAGTCATGGCTACCATAGCCCGAGAGGCCTCCGGGATCCAGTCCAGGGAAAGATTTGGATGTCCGGGGGCAGGGCCGGGGCGCTGGGGCGCTGGGGCCAGACCGGCCCGGTCGGCGAGCCTCCATGGGGCTGCGCAGGACGCACCGGGCCTGCTCGTTTGGACGGCGGCCAGCGGACGGCGGCCTTCCGCCGGGCTGCCCAGGCGCGGCCCTGACCGCGCCCCCTGGCCTCGGATGCAGACCGCGCCGGGGCAGGAGCCCAGAGTGCCCTGGCGCCCGCTGGATCCAAGGCCCGCGCTGCGGCTGCTGGCCGCGTGGGGCAGCCTCGGCTGCGCAAGCACCCGTCTTGCGCAGATCCGTGGCGCACGCGGATCCGTGGCGCACGCGGATCCGTGGCGGCCCTGCGCCCGGAGCCGGGCCGATTCTGGGGCGCTCCCCGGGCGCTGGCCCCGGGACGGCCGCGGCGCCGCCCCGCTTCAGCCGCCTTCGCGCTCGGCGAAGCGCTCGAACAGCTCGAGCGTGCGCGGGCCCACGTGGTGTTCGATGCCTTCGGCGTCGAGTTGGGCGCTGGCTTCGTCGAGGCCCAGGGCGCGCAGGAAGCGCAGCACGATGCCGTGGCGCGCGGCGCAGCGCTGCGCCAGGTTGCGGCCCGCGGGCGTCAGGTCGATCGCGCCGCGGCGCGGGCTGCTGGCCAGG
>JBILNK010000254.1:0-4338 GCA_044375105.1 Planctomycetota bacterium | reverse complement strand
CCGTCGCGCACGAGGCGCGCCACGGTCTTGCTGACGGTCACGTGGCTGACGCCGAAGATGCGCTTGAGGTCGGCCACCCGCGCGCGCCCGCCGCTGTCGAGCAGCTCGGCGATCGCCTCGACGTAGTCCTCGGCCTGTTCGCTCGCGTGGGCCTCGCGCACATGGGCGTAGAGGCGCGCGCGGCGCTCGATGCCCAGGGATTGCGCGCTCTCGGGGGCCGCTTGCGCCGGGGCCTTCGGAGGGGCCGCGCCCTGGCCCGCTCGCTGCGCGCCCGCGCGCCGGCTCTCGGATCCGCCGGCGGCCGCGGGCTCGCTGCCCGAGGCCTTTTGCCCGCGCCGGCGCGCCCCTTGGCCGCGCGCGCTCATGCCCCGCCCCCCCCGGCGCGCACGCCCTCGAGGCGTCCATCCTTCATCTCGAACACGGTGCTGCAGCGCGCCGCCACGCGCGGATCGTGGGTCACGATCAGCAGGCTGACCTGCCGGCGGGCCTGCTCGGCGAACAGGAGTTCGAGCACCTTTTCGCCGGTCTGGCTGTCCAGGTTGCCGGTGGGCTCGTCGCAGATCAGCAGCGCGGGGTCGTTGAACAGCGCCCGTGCCAGGGCCACGCGCTGGCGCTCGCCGCCGGAGAGCATGCCCGGCTTGTGCCGCAAGCGATCCCCCAGGCCGAAATCCGTGAGCATGGCCCGCGCCCGCTCGCGCAGGCCGCGCGAGCGGCGATGGTAGGCGCCGCGCCCGTGGGTGATCATGGCGGGCAGGAGCACGTTCTCGACCGCGTCCAGCTCGGCCAGCAGATGATAGAACTGAAACACGAAGCCGACGCGCCTGTTGCGCAGCTCGGCGCGGCGCTCCGGGCCGAGGGCCCAGGCGTCCTGGCCCTCGAACCAGACCTTGCCCGAGCTGGGCGTGTCCAAGAGGCCCAGGATGTGCAGCAGGGTCGACTTGCCGGCGCCCGAGGCGCCCACCAGGGCCGCGCTCTGGCCGGCGGGCAGCTCGAGGTCCACCCCGTGCAGCACCCCCAGCTCGCGATCGCCCACGCGGAACGACTTGTAGATCGCCTCCGCGCGCAACACGCCGCTTTGACCGGCCATGGTTTCGCCGTTCGGCATCACTCGTAGCGCAGGGCAGCCAGGGGGTCGAGACGGCCCGCCCGCCAGGCGGGGATGGCGGCGAACAGGAGCGTGCAGGCGAAGGCCCCGAACACGATCCACAAGACCGCGGCGGGCTCGATGCGGGCCGGGATCTCGTCGAAGTAGTACACCGAGCGGTCGAAGATCTGGTAGCCGATCTGGTTCGAGAGCCAGCGCTCGATGGCGTCGATGTGGCGGGCGCCCTGGATGCCCGCCAGGGCTCCCAAGGAGGTCCCGAGCAGCGCGTTCCAAAATCCGATCAGCAGAAACGTCGCCAGGATGCCGCGTCGCGTGGCGCCCAGTGCGCTCAGGATGCCGATGTCGCGGCGTTTCTCGATCACCATCATGGTCAGGATCGAGAAGATCGTGAAGCCGGCCACCACCAGGATCAGCGAGAGCATGATGGCCATCAGCACGCGCTCGTTCTGGATCGCGCCGAGCAGGCTCTGGCGGAAGTCCTCCCAGGTGCGCACCTGGCCGTCGTAGGCGCCGAACTCCCGGTCGCCTTCGATCAGACCCGCGGCCAACAGGGACTCGGAGAGCTCGCGCTTGAGCGGGCCCGCGTCGCGCTGGTAGTCGGCCACCTTGACCACGATCTCGGTGTAGTCGAGCAGCCGGCGGTCGTCGCCGCTCCTCAGGTTGAGGAAGTCCGCCAGCACGCGCCGATCGAGGTACAGGCGCCGTCCGTCGGTGTCGTTGTCCTGGGTGCGGAAGGTGCCGGCGACCACGAAGCGGCGCTTGGCCTGGGCCAGGTTGCCGGACAGGTCCGGCACCACCGTGGCCAGCTCGAGCTCTTCGCCGCGGGTCAGGCGCAGGGTGTGGAACAGGCGCTCGCCCACCAGCACGGCCTCCAGGGGGCGGCCTTCGCGCTCGCGCGCCGAGCTGGGCAGGTCGAAGGGCAGCAGCGGCTGTGGGACCGGGGCCGAGCGGCGGCCCGCCAGGGGCGGCCGCTCGAGGGCCGCCAAGAGCCCCGTGGTGTCCAGCTCGTCCTGGATGATCGCGGGCCGGTAGGGGAGCCCCAGCCGCGGCAGCCGCAGCGCCAACAGGGCGTCCAGGGCGCGCACCGGCGTGGCCACATCGACGCCGACCATCTCGACGATGCCCTGGCCGCCGAAGGCCGGGTCCGAGAACAGGCGCTCGGTGCGGTGGGTGCCGTCGCCGCCCTGGCCCAGCATGCCCCACCAGACCAGGCGCGCGCTGGCCGCCACGACGCGCGGGTCGCGCCGCGCCACGCCGAGGAGCTCCTCGGCCGGCTCGCGCAGCTGGCCCTCGGTGAAGGGGGTCACGACCAGGTCGGACAGCCCCCCGCGGATCATCTGCCGGGTCATGTCGAGGAACCCGGTCATGATCGAGAGGATCAGGATCAGGGCCCCCACGGCCACGAAGATGCCCATCACGCCGATGAAATTGGCGCGGCGGGTGACCAGGTAGCGCCAGGAGAGGAAGGTGCGATACAAGCGGGGGGGCTCGGGCGTGCCGAGCGGCGCCAGAGGGTATCCGCGCCGCGCCGGGCGGCGAAACACCGGGCTCCTTGCGGTCTCGGGAGCAGGCGGTTCCGGGAGCAGGCGGGCACGGGGCCGCGGCCGGGCGCTCCGAGCAGGCCTCTGGCCGCGGCGCTGCGGCCGCCGGATGGCGGCCCAAAGGCCTGCGGACAGCCAGGTCATGCGGCTCGGGCGCAGCCCGAGTCGATTGCATCTCAGCCGGTCAGGGCGCCGCCCGGGCGGCGTTTTCCTCGCCCGAGGGCGCCTCGCCGGAGGGCTGCTCGCGGCGCATGGCCGGGAACAGCAGCACGTCGCGGATCGAATCCTGGCCGGTCAGCACCATCACCAGCCGGTCGATGCCGATGCCGAGGCCCGCGGTGGGGGGCATGCCGAATTCGAGCGCCTGCACGTAGTCGAGGTCGACCTCGCCGGGGGCTTCGGGGTCCTTCGTTTCGACCTGCTCCTCGAAGCGCCGCTGCTGCTCGGCGGGGTCGTTGAGCTCGCTGAAGCCGTTGCCGAGCTCCATGCCGCCCAGGAACAGCTCCAGGCGCTCGGCGACCCGCGGGTCGTCGGGCCGCGCCTTGGCCAGGGGGCTGATCTCGATCGGATAGTCGGTCACGAAGATCGGCCCGCGCAGGTGGTCCTCCACGCAGGCTTCGTAGACGTCGTTGGCCAGCTTGAAGTAGGCGCTGTCGTTGGCGGCGGCGGCGCGCGCGTCGAGCTTGAGCTCCCTGGCCTTGGCGAGGACCGCCGGGCGGTCGTGGAAGCGGCAGCCGGCGTGGCGCTCGAACAGATCGAAGTAGCTCTGGCGCTCGAAGGGCGCCTTCAGGCTGTAGGCCTGCCCGCGGAAGGTGATCTCGGTGGTGCCGAGGATCTCCTCGGCCAGCCCGGCCACGATCTGCTCGAAGATCTCGATCATGCGCCGGTAGTCCGCCTGGGCTTCGTAGAGCTCCAGCATGGTGAACTCGGGGTTGTGGCGCTGGGACAGCCCCTCGTTGCGGAAGTTGCGGCTGACCTCGAAGACGCGCTCGAGCCCGCCGACGATCAGGCGCTTCAGGTACAGCTCCGGCGCGATGCGCAGGAACAGGTCGCTGCCGAGGGCGTTGTGGTGGGTGATGAAGGGCCGCGCCGTGGCGCCCCCGGCGATCGGGTGCAGGGTCGGCGTCTCGACCTCCAGGTAGCCCTGCCCGATCAGGAACGAGCGGATCCAGGCCAGCACCTTGGAGCGGGTGACGAACACGTCGAGCACCCCCGGCGTGCTCCACAGGTCCACGTAGCGGCGCCGATAGCGCAGCTCCTTGTCGACCAGACCGTGCCACTTCTCGGGCGGCGCGGCGACCGCCTTGCAGAGCAGCTGGAACTCCTCGACCCACAGGGTGGCCTCGCCCTTCTGGCTGAAGCCCAGCACCCCGCGGACGCCGACCAGATCGCCGCCGTCCCAGAGCTTGCGCTGCTCCCAGGCCGCCCCGAGCCGGTCCTTTTCGAGCCCGATCTGGATGCGCCCGGTGCGGTCGAGCAGCGGCGCGAAGATCAACTTGCCGACATCGCGCAGCCCGAGCAGGCGCCCGGCCAGCGTGACGCGCTGCCCATGCAGCCCCCCCGGCTCCGCCTTGCTGCCGAGCCCCGCCAGCGCCTCCGCCACCGGTTTCGCCGCGACCCCCCGCGCCGGATACGGATCGACCCCGAGCTCCCGCAGGCGCTCGAGCTTGTGCAGACGGTCGGAAGAAGCCA
>JBILNK010000283.1:0-3504 GCA_044375105.1 Planctomycetota bacterium | reverse complement strand
TCGCAGCAAGCGCGTCCAGGCGCGTTGATCGACGGCCGGGCCCGCGGAGAAGCCCTGGAAGACCAGCGCCTTGAGACCCAGCCCGGCGCCGAACCGCGCGCCCAGCCCGCCGCGGCCCACGAAGCTCTGGCCGGAAACGAGCCCCGCGGCGAGCGCCCCGCGCTCCCCGGCCGGGCCGACCCGCAGGGTGGCGCCGGGGCCGTAGCGGGCCGCCAGCCGCGACTCGGTTTCGGCGGGCGTGGCCCCGATCAGCTCGGGCCAACCCTCTAGCCGCGCCCGCGGTCCGGGCTCGATCACGAGCACCAGGCCGCGGCCCTGGCCGCGCCCGCACAGCAGCAGGGCGCCGCCGAGCCGCGCCAGCTGGGGGCCGAGCTCGCCCCCCACCTGCCCCTCCACATAGCGGCCCGTGAGCGGCCCGATCCCGGCCACCGCGGCCCGCGCCGCCGTGGGCACGCCCGCTCGCACCGCCGGTCCGACCGCCAGCGCCAGGGCCCCCGGGGCCCCTCCCGGCAGGGCCTCAGCCAGCTCCAGGGCCAGCAGCGCCGCCGCCGAGCCGCCCACCGCCATCCAAGCGGCCGCCGAGCGAGGCCGCTCCAGCCGATCGAGGGTCCGGGCGGCGCCGCCCGGCTCCAGCGTGGAGAGATCGAGGCACCAGACGCTGGGCCGCAGGGCCTGCTCCGTGCCCGGGGAATCACGCCGGGGCGCCATTCCGCCAGCATAGGCGCCGCTCTGACCGCGCAGCGGCCTGCGGCGCGGTCCGAACGGGCGCCCCCGCCCGCCGGCCAGCAGGCGCCCGGCGCAGGCCCCCGGGCCCTGCAAAGGCGGCTCGGACGGCCCCGCGCTTGTCCTCGGGCCCGCCGGGGCCTACGGTCCTTGCGAGTCCCCGCGGAGCCGCGTGTTTCCCCCCCTCGAACTCGGCCGCTTGTTCGGCATCCGCATCCGCGCCAGCTGGAGCTTCGTGGCCGTGCTGGCGGCGGTCTTGTTCGTGGCCGGTCAGGGCGGCGTGCTCAGCAGCGGCTGGCTGACGTTCGTGGTGCTGCTCGCCGGCGTGCTGCTGCACGAGATCGGCCACGCCCTGTGCGCCAAGCGCTTCGGGATCCAGGTGCTCGACATCACCTTTTGGCCCCTGGGCGGCATGGCGCGCATGAGCGAGGTGCCCGAGTCGCCGCGGGTCGAAGCCTGGATCGCCCTGGCGGGGCCCCTGGCGAATCTGGCGGTGACGCTGCTGACCGCCCCGCTGCTGGCCTTTGCCGACGATAGCCAGCCCTGGGGCAGCCAGGCCGGCCTGTGGCCGCGCTTTCTCTACAGCACCCTGTGGATCCACCTGAGCCTGGGGCTGTTCAACCTGGTGCCGGCTTTCCCCATGGACGGCGGGCGCGTGCTGCGCGCGCTGCTCGGCCTGCGCTTCAGCTGGCTAGAGGCCACGGAAGCCGCGGTCAAAGTCAGCCGCTTCACGACCCTGGCCCTGCTGGTCTTCGGCCTGCTGCGGGCCCCGCAGCTGGGGCTCGTGTTCCTGATCGTGGCGCTGTTCCTGTGGTGGGAGGGCTTCAGTGAACTGACCCAGGTGCGGCTGCGCCACGCCGGAGAGTTCTTCGCGCGCGCCGCCGGAGCGGCGAGCGCGGCTGCGCCACGCGGCGGCTTCGCCACGCAGGACGCGGTGCGATCGGGCGGAACCCAGCCCGATCCAATCCAGGAGCCGTCCGGCGCGACGACGCATCGGTCCGCCGCGACCCTCGGCGCGGAGGCCTCGCCGCTCGATCCGCCCCTCGCCGCAGCGCCCGGCGGCGTCGCCAACGGGGCCCGCCGCCCGGCCCTGTGGTCCCTCGAGCCCCTGCTGCAGCGCGGCCGCCGCCACGGGTTCGACCCGGAGGTGCTGCGGCTGCTCGAAGCGTTCCCCGGTCCCCTGCGGGCCCGCGCCCTGGAGCCGTGAGCGCGCCCCTGCCCTTCTTCGCCGGCGGCCGACGCCACGGCTCTGGCGAGCACCTGGCCGTCGAGGACAAACACGACGGCCGCCCCCTGGCCCGCGTGTGCCTGGCGGACGGCGACGCCATCTCGGCTGCGATCGCCGCGGCCGTGCGCGCCCGCGCGCCGCTCGCGGCGCAGCCCCCTTGGCGGCGGCGCGAGGTCCTGCTGGCCGTGGCCCAGGGCCTGGCCGAGCGCCGCGAGCGCTTCACCGAGCTCTTGATCCGCGAGGCGGGCAAGGTGCGCCGCGACGCCGAAGGCGAGCTGCAGCGCGCGATCCAGACCTTCGAGCTGGCCGCCGGCGAATCCGTGCGCCAGGAGGGCCAGATCTTCGAGCTCGGCAGCTACGCCCACGACCAGGGCCGGCGCGCCTTCTGGCGCCGCGTGCCCGTGGGCGTGGCCAGCTTCATCACGCCGTTCAACTTCCCGCTCAACCTGGTGGCCCACAAGATCGCCCCAGCGATCGCCGCGGCGGTGCCCTTCGTGCTCAAGCCCGCCAGCTTGACCCCGCTGTGCGCCCTCGAGCTGGGGGCATTGCTCGACGCCTGCGAACTGCCCGCGGGCAGCTTCGCGATCCTGCCCTGCCGCCGCGACGGCGCCGAGGCCTTCTCCAGCGACCCGCGCCTGGCCGTGCTGTCCTTCACCGGCTCGGACGAGGTCGGCTTCGCGCTCAAGGCGCGCGCCGCCCACATGCGCGTGGTGCTCGAGCTGGGCGGCAACGCCGCGGCGATCGTGTGCTCCGACTGGCCCGTGGATGACGCCGCCGAACGGGTCGCCCGCGGAGCCTTTGCCCAGGCCGGCCAGAGCTGCATCTCGGTGCAACGCGTGCTGGTGGATCGGCGCAGCGCCCCCGCCTTCACCGAGCGCCTGCTGGCCGAGGCTCGGCGCTACGTCCACGGCGACCCGAACGACCCGGAGACGCGCCTCGGCCCGATGATCACCCGGGCCGAAGCGGAGCGCCTCGAGCTGTGGGTGCACGCAGCCGTGGAGCGCGGGGCGCGCCTCTTGCTGCACGGCGAGCGCCAGGGGGCGCGCTTCCCGGCGCTGGTGTTGACCGATGTCCCGCGGGACTGCCGCCTGTACCAGGGCGAGGCCTTCGGCCCGGTGCTGATCCTCGAGACCTTCGAGGACCTGGGACAGGCCATCGAAGCGGTCAACGACAGCCGCTACGGTCTGCAGGCCGGGCTGTTCACCGATTCGCAGGCGGCGATCGAGCAATGCTGGAGCGAACTCGAGGTCGGGGGCTTGATCGTGGGCGACGTCCCCACCTGGCGCAGCGACGCGATGCCCTACGGCGGCGTCAAGGCCTCGGGCCAGGGCCGCGAAGGCCCGCGTTTCGCGATCGAAGACCTGACCGAGCCGCGCCTGCTGGTGCTGCCCAGCTGGCGCCCTCGGGGCAGCTGACCCACGGGCGCAGCGCTCGACGGGCAGAGCGCTGCGCCCGCCGAGCGCCCGGCTCAGCCCATGCTGGCCAGATAGCGCTCGAGGGCCTTGGGGTCTTTGCGGAAGGTGGCCAGCATCTCCGCGCCGGTGGCGTCGAGA
>JBILNK010000282.1:0-3511 GCA_044375105.1 Planctomycetota bacterium | reverse complement strand
GCGGCGATCCGGCCGTGACCGCCCGACACCCCGCCTTGGGCCCTGCGCGGCCGGACGCCAGACCTGACGAAAGCAGCCCCGCGCGGGGCGCGCGTCGCCGGCCCTGCGAGGCTAGGATCTCGCCCCGCGCGGGGGACCGCGCTCCCCCCATGGATCTGCACGCCGCCCTGCCTGGGCTGGTCCAGGCGCTCGATCACATCGCCGTCGTCGTTCCCTCAATCGCGGCCGCGCGCCCGATCTACGAAGGCCTGCTGGGCATGCCCGGCGGCGATCCGGAGTACGTGGCCGACCAAAAGGTCAACGTGCTGTGCGTCTCCGCCGGCGGCCAGCGCATCGAGCTGGTCGAGCCCGCGGCGCCGGATTCCCCGGTGTCCGGATTCCTGGCGAAGCGCGGCCCGGGCCTGCACCACCTGGCCTACCGGGTCGACGACGTGGCCAAGGCCATCGCCCTGCTGGAGGCCGCTGGGGTGCAGATGATCGACCGCGCCCCGCGCCCCGGCGCCCACGGCACGCGGATCGCCTTCGTGCACCCCAAGTCGACCGGGGGCGTGTTGACCGAACTGGTCGAGCTCCCGCGCCAGGCGCCCCACTGATCCCGCGCGGGCTGCCGCGCCCCTCCCTCTGCTCGGGCCCCACCCGGCCCGCTGCGACCGATTTCCCCCCCCCAACCCAGACCGACTCGATGACCCGCGAGACCCCCCTCGATCGTCTGCGCCGCATGCGCGAGGCTTCCCTGGCCGGCGGCGGCCCGGAGCGCATCGCCGCCCAACACCAAAAGGGCAAGCTGACCGCGCGCGAGCGCATCGACTTCCTGGTCGACGAGGGCTCGTTCATCGAGCTGGACCGCTTCGTCACCCATCGTTGCAACGACTTTGGGATGGACAAGCAGAAGATCTTGGGCGACGGCGTCGTGACCGGCCATGCGCGCGTCGACGGGCGCCCGGTGTTCCTCTACAGCCAGGATTTCACCGTCTTCGGCGGCTCGCTGTCCGAGACCCACGCCGAGAAGATCTGCAAGGTCATGGACCAGGCGCGCAAGGTCGGCGTGCCCCTGATCGGCCTCAACGACTCGGGCGGCGCGCGCATCCAGGAAGGCGTGCAGAGCCTGGGAGGCTACGCCGAGATCTTCTGGCGCAACGTGCAGAGCTCGGGCGTGATCCCGCAAATCTCGGCCATCCTGGGGCCCTGCGCGGGCGGTGCCGTCTACAGCCCGGCGATCACGGACTTCATCTGCATGGTCGAGAACACCTCGTTCATGCACATCACCGGCCCGGACGTGGTCAAGACCGTGACCCACGAGGACGTGACCAGCGAAGAGCTGGGCGGCGCCGAGGTGCATGCCTCGCGCTCGGGCGTGGCGCACTTCACCAGCCCGGACGACAAGAGCTGCATGCAGCTCGTGCGCCGGCTCTTGTCCTACCTGCCGCTCAACAACGGCGAAGAGCCGCCCTTCGTGGCCACGGACGACCCCAGCGATCGCGCCGACGAGATACTCGACAGCCTGGTGCCCGAGGATCCGACCAAGCCCTACGACATGACCCGCATCATCGAGCTGGTCGTCGACGAGGGCAGCTTCCTGCAGGTGCTGGAGGGTTATGCGCGCAACATCCTGGTCGGTTTCGCCCGGCTCGGCGGGCACGTGGTCGGCATCGTGGCCAACCAGCCCTCGGTGCTGGCCGGCTGCCTGGACATCAACGCTTCGATCAAGGGCGCGCGCTTCATCCGCTTCTGCGACGCCTTCAACATCCCGGTGGTGACCTTCGAGGACGTGCCCGGGTTCCTGCCCGGCACGGAGCAGGAGTACGGCGGCATCATCCTGCACGGCGCCAAGCTGCTCTACGCCTATTGCGAGGCCACGGTGCCCAAGCTGACCGTGATCACCCGCAAGGCCTACGGCGGCGCCTACGACGTGATGGCCTCCAAGCACATCCGCGCGGACCTGAACCTGGCCTGGCCCAACGCGCAGATCGCCGTGATGGGCGCCGCCGGCGCGGCCAAGATCATCCACCGGCGCGAGATCCAGACCGCCCCGGACCCGGCGGCCATGGAGCGCCTCAAGACCGCCGAATACGAGCAGAAGTTCAACAATCCCTTCCAGGCCGCCGCGCGCGGCTTCGTGGACGACGTGATCGAAGCGCGCCAAACCCGTCCGCAGCTGATCCGCGCCCTCGAGCTGTTCAAGTCGAAGCAAGAGACCCGTCCGGTGCGCAAGCACGGCAACATCCCCCTGTGAGCCGCCGGCCATGCAATCCAAGCCCTACTTCAAGCGCATCCTGATCGCCAACCGCGGCGAGATCGCCCTGCGCGTGATCCGCACCGCCCGCGAGCTCGGCATCGAGTCCGTGGCGATCTACAGCGAGCCGGACGCCGCGGCCCTGCACACGCGCATGGCCGAGCTGGCCTACCCGCTGGGGGGCAAGACCCCGCGGGAGTCCTACCTCGACATGGACAAGGTCATCCGCGCCGCCAAGGAGACCGGCGCGGAGGCGATCCACCCGGGCTACGGCTTCCTCTCGGAGAACGCCAAGTTCGCCGAACTGGTCAAGGCCTCCGGGCTGGTCTGGATCGGCCCGCCGGCCCAGTCGATCCGCGACATGGGCGACAAGATCGGCAGCCGGCGCCTGATGCGCGCCGCGGGCGTGCCGATCGTGCCCGGGTTGGCCGAGCCGGTGGCCGACGCGGCCGCGGCGGTCCAGGCCGCCAAAGGCATCGGCTATCCGATCGCGCTCAAGGCCTCCGCCGGCGGGGGCGGCAAGGGCATCCGCATCGTGCGCGCCGAAGGCGAGATGGAGAACGCCTTCCGCACCGCCTCCGGGGAGGCCTTGGCCTCCTTCGGCGACGGGCGCATGTACCTGGAGCGCTACCTCGACAAGCCACGCCACATCGAGATCCAGGTGCTGTTCGACGCCCATGGCAACGGCGTGCACCTGGGCGAGCGCGAGTGCTCGATCCAGCGCCGGCACCAGAAGCTGATCGAGGAGTGCCCCTCGCCGATCATCCGGCCCGAGATGCGCGCGGCCATGGGCGCAGCGGCCCTGCGCGCCGCAGGTGCGGTCGGCTATCAGGGCGCGGGCACCTGCGAGTTCCTGGTCAGCAACGGCGAGTTCTTCTTCCTGGAGATGAACACGCGCCTGCAGGTCGAGCACCCGGTCACCGAGATGGTCACCGGCATCGACCTGGTGCGCGAGCAGATCCGCGTGGCCGCCGGCGAGCCCCTGGGCTACCCGCAGGAGGCGATCACCTGGCGCGGCTGGTCGATCGAGGTGCGCATCAACGCCGAGGACCCGCTCAACAAGTTCCTGCCCTCGACCGGCACCGTGCGCAACCTGCGCCTGCCGGGCGGGCCGTGGGTGCGCCTCGACTCCGGCCTCTATCGGGGCCTCGAGGTCGGGCTCAACTACGACCCGATGCTGGCCAAGGTGATCGTCTGGGGCCCGGACCGCATGACCGCCATCCGGCGCATGCAGCGGGCCCTCGAGGAGCTCAACGTGGGCGGCGTCTCGACCGGTGC
>JBILNK010000118.1:0-13482 GCA_044375105.1 Planctomycetota bacterium | reverse complement strand
TCCGGCGCCGTTCGCCATGGGGCGCTGCTCGGACTCGGCCTGTCTCCGCGCCCGGACGCCCTGCGGCTGCTGGCCGAGATCGTCAAGGACCAGACCCGCGCCGAACGCATCTCGCCGCTGGCGCGCTACTACGCCTCCCTGGGGCTCGGCCTGGCGCGCCTGCAGGGCGCTCCGGAGGACCTCGAGACCCTGATCGGGAACGAAGCGCGCTCGCTGCAGTCCACCCAGGATCGCCTGGGCGCCCTGGGCTTCGCCCAGCTGGTGCCCAGCGCCGGCCTGCGCGTCCAGGCGCTGGCCTGGCTCGAGGACCTGAAGGTCTCCCAGGCGGTGCGCTGCCGCGCCGCCGAGTCCCTGCGCGCCTTCGGCGACGCGGAGACCCTGCGCGCCCTGCAGGACGCCCTCGGGGACCGTCAGCTAGAAGTGCGCCGCTCGGCCGCCCTGGCCCTCGGCCACGTGCCCGAGCCCCTGGCGCTGCAGGCCCTGCAAACCGCCGCGGACCTCGAAGCGGAGCAGCTGACGCGCGGTTATCTGCTGCTTTCGATCGGCCGCCGCGGCGGTCCGGAGGCCGGCCGCTTCCTGCGCGAGATCCTGGCGCGAGAGAGCGGCATGGTGCGGCCCTTCGCGGCCCTGGCCCTCGGCCTGCAAGCCCGGCAGGACAGCGACGCGGAGAGCCGCACGGCGCTGCGCAAGCTGCTGGCTGGAGCCCGCGGCGCGGACGTGACCCAAGCGACCGCTCTGGCCCTGGGACTGGCCATAGACGGACAGGCGGTCGAGCTGCTGACCGGCTTGCTCGAAGCATCGGGCTCCGAGCAGGAGCGCCATTTCGCCGCCCTGGCCCTGGGTCTCATCGGCGGCGAACCGGCCAAGGCCGCCCTGCGGCGCCAATTGGCCCGCGAGAAGGCGCCCTTCGCCGAGCTGGCCGCGGCCCAAGCGCTGGGCCTGCAAGGGGACCCCGCCGACGCGCCGCTGTTGCTCGCCACGCTGGCCGAAGCCCCCAACGTGGAGCTGCGCCTGCAATACGCCGCGGCCCTGGGGCTGCACGGCAGCAACGAGGCCATCGAAGGGCTGCTGAACCTGTGCGAGGGCGGCCAGCTGCCCCCCGCCGCGGAGGCCGCGGCCCTCGAGGCCCTGGGCGTACTGCTCGAGGACGGCCAGCACTATTCGATCGGCCGCCTGGCGCGCTCGATCAACCCCGGCGCCATGCCCGACTGGCAGAACACGCTGTGGAACTTCCTGCTGTGAGGCGTGCCGCCGTTTGGCCGGCGACCCTGGCCGGCTGACGATCCGGTTCCATGCCGCCGGCGGGGCGCTTTTCGAGCGCCCCGCCGGCGCTCTGTTTGGGGCTTCAGAAATCCGGTGGGTCTAGGAGTGCTTGCCCGACAGGGATCCGCTGCGGGCTCCAAACTCGCAGGGCCCGGCGCGGGACTCCTCGAGCAGCAGGCCGCAAAGAAAACACAAGAACCTACGAGCGGCGTGCGGCCGGCAGGAGGCCGATCGGCCCGGGGGTCGCGCCGGGCGCGCCCCTGGCTCACTCGCTGGCCAGACGCAGGTCCGAGATGGCTCCCAGGACCTGGGCCGGGACCCCCACCGCGGTGGCGCCGGGCGGGACGTCGATCAGCACGACCGCGTTGGCGCCGATCGAGGCGTGGTCGCCGATGTGCACGCGGCCGAGGATCACCGCGCCAGCGCCGACGTTGACGTGGCGCCCGAGGATCGGCGCGTCGTAGGGCCGGTCCGGATGGCGATTGCCGAGGGTCACGTTCTGGCGGATGACGCAGCCGTCGCCGATCACCGAGGACCCGTGGATCACGATCCCGCTCTGGTGCTCGAAGACGACCCGCCGCCCGACGGTCACGGAATAGGGCAGCTCGATCCCGTAGCGATCGCGCACGCGCCGGAACATCCAGCGGTAGAGCAGCGAAAGCGGCGCGCGGATCGCCCGGCTCTTGACCCCCATGCGCCAGACTCCGAAGCGGTAGGCCAGCAGCGCCCGGAACCCAGGGCGGAACCAGTCGCCCTCGTGGGCCTCCAGGTCCTCGCGCACGAGGCCCCAGAAGCTGGGCTGGCTAGGGGGCAAAGCGTCCATCGTGGAGCAGGACATGGGCGCAGAGCGCACCTTGATTATCGACGCAGGGGGCTCTATTTCAGCGCTTCCTGGGGGTTCGGTGCCTGAATTGCCCCCTGGACCACTGCAGGGGCGCCAGAAAAAAGTGCCGGCTCCCTGGGCCTGGTCGGGGAAACCCCCGGGGTACGCCCCGCGCCGGGTATCGGACCCGGTGCCAGGCCCGAGCCTGGATTTCGCAGGCCCTGCGGGCAGCCGGGACGCACAATCCCGGCCTGGCGCGCGCAACGATGGAAGCTCGGCTGGCGGACCTGTTGCTGTACCTGCACCTCGGCTACGTGGTCATCGTGCTGCTCGTCCCGCCGCTGGTTCTGCTGGGGGGCTGGCGCGGGTGGGGCTGGGTGCGCTGGCCCTGGCTGCGCTGTCTGCATCTCGGCATGATCGCGGTGCCGGTGCTCGAAGCGCTGGTCGGCTACCCCTGCCCGCTGACGACCTGGGAGCACGAGCTGCGCTTTTCGGCAGGCGAACCGCAGGAGGCCTTGCCGCTGATGACGCGCCTAGCGCGCGAGCTGCTCTACGTGGAGGCGTCGATCGAGCAGCTTGTGCCCTATTACGTGGGCTTCATGGCCCTGGTGCTCGGCTGCTTCTGGCTGGTGCCGCCCCGGCGTCGCCCGGAGCGGTCGGGAAAAGCAGCCGCCGCAGGCTAGCCGCCGCGGCGCGAGTTCAGGCGGGCAAAGGCCGGCGGCGCAGGGACAGGGCTTGGTCGCCGACCAGGGCCAGCAACACCAGGGCCCCGCCCAGGCGCACGCCGAGCCCGGGCACCTCGCCTGCGAACCACCAGGCCCACAGGACACCGAAGAGCACCTCGAGCAACGCCAAGAGGCTCAGCTCGGGTCCGGGCAGCACGCGCGCCACCACGACCATCAGCAGGCAGGGCACGGCCAGTTGGAACAGGCCCAGGCCCGCCAGCCAGGCCAGGTCGGCGCCGCTGGCCTCGAAGGGCCAGGCCGCCGGCAGGGTCGCCAGGGCGGACAGCAGGGCCCCGAGCAGCACCGCGGGCAAGAAATCGCGGGCGCCGCTGGCTGCCGGCGCGCCGCCGCTGAAGGCATAGCGCTGCAAGAGCAGCCAGTTGACGGCGTTGGCCATCGGCACCGCCAGGGCCACGCCGAGCCCGAGCAGATCGCGGGAGCTGCGGGACTCGAAGCCACCGCCGAACAGGATCCACAGGCCGAAGGCCGCCAGCAGCAGGGCTGCCCAGGTGCGGGTCGGCAGGCGATAGCCGAGCCATAGGCGCGCGCCCAGGGCGGTCAGGAGCGGCGCCACGGCCATGGTGACGAGCACGTTGGCGACGCTGGTCAGGGTCAGGGCCCACATGAAAGCCGTGAACATCACCGCCCAGCACAGCCCGGACCCCCACAGGGCCGGACCGCCGCGCGCGAGCTCGCGCCAGAGCCCGCGCGGCCCGCGCAGCGCTCCCAGGATCAGCACCAAAAAGGCCCCGTTGAAAGCGCTGCGCAGGCAGGTCACCTCCAGGCCTTGGGCGCGCTCGAGTTGGCGCGTGACGATGCCCGCCGTGCTCCACAGCAGGGTCACGAGGACCATGGTCCAGAGCGCGGAGCGGTGCGACACGGGCAGGGATGCCGGACCGCAGCCCGGCGCCCCAAGCCTAGCAGCCCGGTTTCAACGGCCGGCCGGCACGGCCGAGGTCCCGGCTCGGCAGGCGAGCGGCCGCGCGGCGAAAGCGCGCAGCGCGGCCCTCTCCAGGGAAACGGCTGGCGGCTCGCAACAACCGCGAACATCCCGCTGACCGCTTGGGCGGCCACGGGCCGCGTTCGTTGCCTGACCCGCAAGCGGCGCGGTGGGCCGCGCCGTTGCCCACCGGCCTCTGTGAGCAGCCCGCAAGCCAAGGGACCGGCGTCTACGCCGCCCCCCCGCTTCAGGAGCCGCTGGTCGGCGGCACGAAACCGCTGGAGACCCGCAGGAAGTCCGCCTGCACCAGCCCGACCAAGGGGGCACCCGAAGAGGTCACGATCGCCTGCTGGACGTCGTTCGGATCGAGCGCTTGGCCGGCGCCGGTTTCGATCTGCACGATGCCCGGGCCGCCATCGCCACCGCGCAGGCCTGCGCCGATCCACGGGTTGGAGCCGCCCGGCCCACCGGACAGATCGATATGGGGAGCACCGGGGGTCAAGACCAGCCGGCTGGCTTGCAGCAGCAGCGCACCGCCCGAACCGCCGCCGCCGGGAGAGCCATAAAAGAACCCGGCCAAAGCCGGGAAGCTGGGTCGGAAGGTGTCGCCGCCCCGGCCTCCGGAGACATCGATCAGGCCGGAGAGAAGCAGGCGACCGGAGACCCGCAGCTGCACCGCACCACCGCCGCTGCCGCCGCCGGCGCCGGAGGCGTCGATGTATTCGATCAGCACCATGGGGAAGCCCGGCGGCGTGGCGGAGCAGTTGAAGAGGATGCCGTTGTTCTTGGTGCCCGCGATGCCGGTGCCCCCGCCACCGCCACCCGCGCCGCCGACCAGCTGACCGCCCTGATCCGGGTCGAGAGTGGCCGTGGAAGCCTTGAGCAGCGCGGTGCCGGGCAAAGCCGGGGGCGGCGCCGGCGCAACCCCCATGATCGGGTTGGGGCCCTGGTACGAACCGGAGGTACCAGGAAAGCAGAAGCTCCCCCCTGCGCCGGGACGCCCGACCTGGACGCTCGAGCAGATGTTGTTCGGCACGAAGCCGCCGAAGTCGGTGACCTGGGGACCAGGAAACACGGACGGCCAGCGCACGCCGCCCTCGGCCGCGCCGAAGTCGAAGCCGGGGACCGGGACCGAGCCCCCGCGCCCCTGCCCCGGCTGGCCATCGGGATCCACCTGGGCCCCGGGGGTGTGCAGGAACCCGACGAAAGTGCTGCCAACGAAACCCGGGGCGAGCTGAGTGCCGGTCTGATCGGGCCGGTCGCCGCCGTCGCCACCGCGGCCGGAGCCGGGGGCCGAGCGCGCTCCGGGTCCACCGAAGCCCAAATCACCCGTGTGCGCGGAAGCGTCTTCCCCATCGACCCGCAGGGTTCCGGCGATTTCGGCGGAGCCGCTGACCAACAGGCGCAAGGGCCGCTTGCCGACCACATCGAGGACCGCTCCAGCTTCGATCAGCAGCGAACCGAGCTGAAACACGCCGCTGTCGACCACCTGCGCGGGCGGGGCCGACATCGACACCAGCTCGCCAGGCGCGCCAGCGCTCGAGCTTGCGCGCTGGCCCACGAAGTAAGCCCGGATGCGCGCCGGATCCTGGGTCGGCCGGCCCTCGGCGTCCACGGGCCCGTCGATCAGGCCGGGACCGAACACGGTCGGGATCTCGGGATCCGTGGAGATCACCAGATGCTGCCCGGAGCGGACGATCAGCGCGCCCAGGGAACCGGGGCCGCCCTGCTCGAGCCGCGATGCGGCCGGGTCGGAGGTCCGCGCTGGCTGGAGCGCCGCCGACTGGGCGACCGGAGCCGCGCGGCCGGGCGCCGAGCTGAACGCCTGCGCCCACGAGGGCGCCGCCGACGCGAGAAGCAGCGGTAGAGCCCACAGAGCCGTGGCTCCAAGCTCACAGGGGCGGAAGGCCGCAAACGCGGCGATAGGTTGTATCTGCATGCTGGAGCTAGGTTTTGGCCAAGGAGTCCCCCGGGGCCAGGCCAGGAAAGATCCAATAACCAGGACCCGAGCCAAAGATAACGCATCCGAGCACGGAAATCGTGCCCGCTGCGGGCAGCCGTGTGGGCCGCGCGGCTCAGCCAGTCCCCGGCAAGGCCGCAGAGACGCATCGTGAGTCCCGCCGAGGCCCTGGAGTTCGGTCGCCGATCGCAGCGCCGCGCCCGCCTGGTGCGGTCCGCGGCGGGCCGCACGGGCGCCCTGGATGCATGGAGCCAGGAGCAGTGCCGCGCCCTTCGACTCTTCAGTCGCCCGCAGGGCCTCCTGAAGACCAAGAAGGACTGCGGAGTGACGGGACCTGCTTGCGAGCAACAAATCACTGCGGGCAGCGACCGGCCAGCTGGGCGGCAGCTGCAGCGCCCCGAACCGCAGCGGATCGAGCTGAGAAAGCGGGGCAGACCGGGTCGACAGGGAAGTTTTGCGGCATGGAACCGAGCGGCTGCGCACCATGAACCCGTGGCGGCGGTCGGGCCCAGCGCTCGCCTGCCAGCGGCACCGACAGCCCGGGCAGTGTCAGCAGCAGCGTGCGTTTGGCCGAGCCGTTGGGCCCGAGGATCGGCATGGGATCCCGGGGTTGCATCGCCAGATCCACGTCCCGCTCGACGACGCGCTCCGGATCCCTCGGCGCCGCTCTGCGCAGCGCCAGCAGGGGTGCGCCGCGCGCCGCTTCCGCCGCCGGCAGGGGCCGGCTCTCGAGCCTTCGTCGAGCGCGGATCGGTGGGTGCCGTGCCGCGTGTCGTCTAGCGCCACCAGGCTGGCTTCCAGGGAATCGAAAGGCGAGCCACGGCCGTCGACAGCACCGCCCAGACATCCGCTGGAGAACAGTCAGTCGAAGCCGACGGTCGAGCGCTCGATGCCCGTGGCGCTTCCTCTGTCGAGGGAAGCGAGCGCTGGATCGACGACCACGTCGACGGCCGGTTTGGAATCGTTGTCGAAGCGCGTCGCCTGCCCAGGGACGGGGCCGGCGATCGTCGGGCCCGGGAATCGGAACGGCGTCGATCGAGCGAACAGGGCCGGCTCGGAGGCGATCAGGTGCTGGATCGGCAGGCTGACATCGGGGGGCGGGTCGACGGGCCGCACAGGCCACGGGTGCGAGCTCGGGTGCCAGGCCGACGGACGCCAGCCAAGCGCCCCCTCGAAAGCCGCGCGCCGCCCGGCGGGTGCCGGACGGCGCGCAGGAATCGGTCCATGGGCCGCGGGCGGGTCCCGGCCAGGGGGACGCTGCCCGCAGCCGAGCGGGTCAGGGCTGATAGACCTCGGCGGTCAGCGGGCCGCCGCCGGCCACCAGGACCGTGCCGTCGTCGAGCCCCAAGGCCAGCGGGAACAGGCGCGCCGCGGTCAGGGAACCGGTGGCCGTCACCCCTTGGCCCAGGGTGTAGCGATCGGCCCCTTGGGAGAGCCCGATGTCGATTTGAGCGCTCGACAGGATCACGCGGAAGCCGCCCAGGAATAGGGCCTGGTTGCCGGGCAGGGCGACCGCCGCAGCACCGGCACGGGGCTCGGAGAGCGTGCCGACCGAGGAGAAGGCGCCAAACAAGCCGGTGGTGTAGCGCTGCACGTCGCTGAGCGCTCCCAGGCTGATCTGGGTCAGGTCGCCGCTAGCGAGGAACGCGGCAAGGTCCAAGGTCAAACCGCCCGCCAACAGCACCGAGCCATCGCCGATGCGCACCGCGGTGTGCAGCAGGCGCGGGCCGCTGAACAGCTTGGGCAGGCCGAAGCTCTGCAGGGCCGGGATGTATTGGTAGGCGGTGTTCGAGACCGCCGGGATGTTGATGATCGGCAGGCGCGTCAGGCCGCCGGCGATCAGCACGTCCCCGTTGCCGAGGGCGGTCGAGGTGTGGAAGGCGCGCGGCTCGAGCATGTTCGGGCCGGCGCTGAAGGCCTGGGTGTTCGGGTCGAAGAACTCGGTGCTGTTCAGCAGCCCCGCAAAGGCGTTCAGCAGGATCGTCAGGATGTCGGTGCCGCCGCCGGTGGTCAGGCTGCCGAAGCCGCCGGTGACCATCACGCGCCCGTTGGAGAGCAGCGTGGCCTGGTGGCCGGCCCGCGCTGCGGTCATGGTCAGGTCGATGGTGGTTTGGTCGAGCGGGTTGTAGAGCGCGGCCGCGTTGGTCGGCTGGCCGGTCAGGAGGTCCAAGCCCCCAGTGAACAGGATGCGCCCGTCCGCCAAGGCGGTCGATTGCGACAGGAAGCCGACGCCGAAGCTGGCGCCCGAGAGCTCCCATTCTTCGATGCGCGAGTCGTAGGTCTGCGCCGCGGGCCCGCTGCCGCCGGCGAACAGCACCCGGCCGTTGGGCAGCTTGGCAGCGGCGCCGCCGGCGATCGGCAGCAGCGGATCGCCGAGGGTTTCGGCGAAGGTGCCCGGCGCGGCCAAGGTCACGCGCACGAGATTGGAGACGTCGTCGAACAGGGGCCCCTGCAGAGCTTGGGCCGAGACGCGCGCGCCCGCCAGGGCCGGGTTGTTCGGCACCGCTAGGACCGGATTGGCCTGGCCCGCGCCGTTCAGCACGCCGAGCAGGCCCGGCACCGTGAAGGTCAGGTTGAGCTGGTCCAGGGCCACGTCCAGGAACACGCCGGGCAGGACTTCGCTTTGGGCCTCGAGCGTGCTCAGCACCACGGCGTAGATTTGCCCGCCGGAGCCGTTCAGGCGGAAGGTCGCGCTGCCGGGAACCGCCCCACCCTGCTTGTCGAGGGACAGCTGGGCCTGAGCGGGGGTGCATAGGGCTGCGGCCAGCAGGGCCGCCAGGGAGCAGGAAGCCGGATTCGGGGAGCGCATGGGTGAGTGCTTTTAGAGGGGGAAGACCCAGGTCAATGCAATGTTAACGAGTCCCGGGCTGCCGGGCCGCCAGTGGTGAGGGGGTGCTGGGTATAGGCGAGGGCAAGGGGCAGTGGAGACCACGCAACCCGGTGCCCCGCCAGGCCTTCAGGGAGGTTTGTCTATATTTTTTACTCAACAAAAGAAGACGCGGTCCGGATTGTTTGCAACCAATCCCCCTCGATTCCGTCCTGGTTCTAGTCTGAAACATTCCCCCAGCCCCGCCGCCGCCCCGGCGGGCCCCGCCACCCCACTAGAGACCCATGGGCAAACGACTCCCCCTGGCCGCGGCGCTCTGCTTCGGGCTGGCCTCCGCGGCTATGGCTTCCGACCTGACCCTGAATGGGCAGTCGGCAGTCAGCGCCCCCCTCAACAGCACCCTCAACGCCGTGCTCAGCGGCGCCCCCGGCAAGGGCGCCCTGATCCTCGTGGATTCGAGCGCCGGCCCGGTCGTGATCGGGGGCGAAAGCGTGCCCCTCGGGTTCACCAACCAGGTACTGATTCTGGCCCAGGGCGTCACCGACAGCAACGGCAGCTTCGGCGCCCTGCTCAGTGTGCCGAACCAGCCCGGACTGGCCGGGGTGCAGGTCTTCACGCTCGGCGTGATCCTCGACGAGCAGGACCCGAACGGGCTCGACTTCTCGGCGGCGATTCCGGTCTCGATCTTCGATCCCCTCTCCACCCCCACGGAAGTCGAGCTGGCCGGCGTACCGCGCTCCGGTCCGCCCTTCTTCAGCTGGGTGCAGAATTTCCGCCAAAGCGATTCCCTGCGGATCAGCATCGACCCCAACCGCTTCCCCGCGCTGGTGGGCCAAACCGTGGACATCTACGTCGTGGCCGACAAGAGTAAGGCGTCCTGGCAGAGCGCCCCTGGGCTCGTCGACCTGAGCGGCGACGGCATCAACGCGCTGACCGTCTCGGCGCTGGGGGTACCCAACAACATCATCAATGTGGACGCCGGCACGCTCTCGGGCGATGTGCTGGCGAGCCTCGGCCGCGGGTATGACGTGGTCGTGGACGTGAACCGCAACGGCAGCCTGGATGCCCCCGACCTGATCGACGGCTATTCCGGGGCGGGCCTCTTCATCTGCCGCGACCCTTCGCTGAGCGGGCCCTTGACCGTGGTGGAGACCCTCTACAGCGGCGGGAACCTGCTGGGACAGAACCTCTACTACCCGTCCAACATCGCGAGCCTCTCGAACGTGCCGATCGTGGTGGTCAGCCACGGCAACGGCCACAACTACCAATGGTACGACCACATCGGCAACCATCTCGCCAGCTACGGCTACGTGGTCATGTCGCACCAGAACAACACGGTGCCCGGTATCGAGACCGCTTCGACCACGACGCTGACCAATACCGACTATCTGCTCGGCAACCTGGCCACGATCGCCGGCGGCGTGCTGCTCGGCCGGGTCGATGTGAACAACATCACCTGGATCGGCCACAGCCGCGGGGGTGAAGGCGTGGCGCGCGCCTACGACCGGATCATCGACGGCACCTTCGTGCCGGCCAACTTCGGCGCGGCCAACATCCGCCTGATCTCCTCGATGGCGCCCACGGACTTCCTGGGCACCAACTCGGCCAACCCCCACGGCGAGAACTACCACCTGTGGGTGGCCACCGCCGACGCGGACGTTTCGGGCTGCGTCTCCAGCGACGTCACCCAGTCCTACCACCTGCTCTCGCGGGCCACCAACCAGCGCCAGTCGATCGCCATCTACGGAGCCGGCCACGGCGACCTGCACGACGGCGGCGGCAGCTCGGTGGCGGCGGGTCCCTGCCTGATCGGACGGGCTCAGACGCACCAGATCATGCGCGGGTACCTCCTGCCGCTGGTGGAGTTCCACGCCCGCAACAATCCCGCGGGCAAGGAATTCCTGACGCGCCAGTACAAGGATCTGTGGCCCCAAGCGGTGCCGGTGACCAGCAACCCCTGCATCGGCGTCACGGTGCAATTCCGCGAGGCCAGCCAGAGCGGCAAGCTGGTGATCGACGACTTCGAGGCGCCCGCCAGCCTGTTCAGCGCCAGCTCCGGCGCCACGGTCAGCAGCAACCTCCTGAACCGCGCCATCGGCCGGCTCGACGACCCCAACAACGCGCTCACGTTCGTCGCCGGCGAGGCCATGAACGGCATGTCGCAGTGCAACGCCAGCGATCCCGAGTTCGGCACGGTGTTCCGCT
The DNA here is from genome assembly GCA_044375105.1 of Planctomycetota bacterium. Classification (GTDB taxonomy): domain Bacteria; phylum Planctomycetota; class UBA1135; order UBA1135; genus JBIKLM01. The sequence continues at coordinate 2,739 of JBILNK010000118.1, read as the reverse complement.
TCGATGGCAGCGGTGATTTCCTGCTCAGCTACGGCTTGGTGGCTGGGCAGACGGACTGGAGCCAATTCCGCACGCTCTCCATGCGCGTCTGCCAGTCGACCCGCGATCCGTTCACCGTCGGCGAGATCGGCGATGCCAATTTCTCGGTCCGCCTGGTCGACCAGGACGGCGATTCGGCCGAGCTGCGCGTGCTGCGCGTGGCCCAGGGCATCGAAGAGCCCTACCAGCGCACGGGCTGCGGCTCGGGCAGCGCCGGCTGGGCCAACGAATTCGAGACCGTGCGTATCGGCTTCCTCGAATTCCAGACCGTCGAGCCCGACCTGGACCTCGATCGCATGGCCAAGCTCGAACTGGTCTTCGGACCGAGCCATGGCAGCGCCGCAGGCGCCTTTGGCCTCGACGACCTGGAGCTCAACCGCGACTGATCCACGCCCCTACGCCCAACACACCACCCATGAAACTCACCTCCTTCGCTGCCGCGGCCCTGGCCGCAGCGGCCATCGGCGGCGGCGTGATCGCGTTCAGCGGCGAGCGCCAGGTCGCGAGCCCCCTGCCCGCCCAGCCCGCCGCGCCCCAGATCCAGCCGATCGAGCTGATCGAAGCAACCCCCTTCCGGCTGGTCGAAGCCCACACCCACCACTACCGCGCCGAGGCCCCGCGCTACGACACGGGCACGCTCTTGGTCCTGCGCATGGCCCCGGAGCTGCTGGTGCCGCGGCAGACCTTCGAAAACGTGCTCTACGTGGGCGCAGAAACCGCCGAGCGCGTCAACGTGGGCGATCGCTCGGGCATCCTGGTGGCGCTGGTCCCGGGCACCCCGGACCTGTCGACTACCCCGATCTTCTGGGGCCAGCCCGAGCTGCCCGAGCGGGTCACCGCCGCCGAAGCCCAGCGCCAGCTGGACCTGGCCCGCAGCGCCGGCGTGACCGCCCCCGGGGCGACCGCGGCCCAGGGCGCCGCACGGGAAGCGGTCGAGCTCTACGACAGCTACGAGCTGCTGCGCTTCGCGTCCTACGCGGTCGAGCGCTTCTCGCCGCAGGAACAAGACCTGATCAGCGGCTTGCGCGCCCCGCGCATCGGCGGTTGACAGGCTGAGCGAAGACCGACCCTGGCTGCGCCCGGTCGAGCGGGCCAGCCTGCAAGCGCTCCCTTGGGCCGCCATCCGCCGTCCCCAGGGATCGGCATCGCCGCTGCGCGCAGCTTTTCTTTAGGACCTCCCCGCCATCGGGGAGGTCCAAGACAGGCAGCCCGTTGGATTCGAGGTGCCTGGATGCCGGTGGAGGCAACCTCGCGGGAGTGCCCGACGTGCAGGCTTGGCTCCCGGCTCTCGACCTCCAGGGTGCCCCTGTACCCCGGCGCCGACCTAAGGCCTGGGCGGGCCGGCGGATCACTCGTGGCTGCTGAGCTGGTGGGGGCGGTTCAGATCGTTCCCGGCGGCTTCGCCCAGCCAGCCCTCGGCGCGCAGCAGCGCCAGCACGCGCCGGCGGACCTCGTCGCGGATCGAGCGCACCTGATCGAGGCCCTGACCCTTGGGATCGGGCAGGGGCCAGTCCATCACCTTGAGGCCCGGCACGGAGGGGCACTTGTCGCCGCAACCCATGGTGATCAGCAGCTGGGCCGTGCTGGCCAGATCGCGGGTCAGGCGCTGGGGCCGGGCGCCGGACAGATCGATGTCGAGCTCGGCCATGGCCGCTTGGACCTCGGGGTGCACGTGGTCGGCGGGCGAGGTGCCGGCCGAGATGGCCCGCGCGAGCTGCGGGTCGGCCAAGCGGTTCAGAAAAGCAGCCGCCATCTGCGAGCGGCCGGCGTTGTGGACGCAGGCGAACAGGACGGTCTTCATGGGAGAGTGGGTTGGCGAGGGACTCGGAACGGGCCCGGCGATCCAGCGGGCCAGGGGGGCGCCTGCGGCAGCGCCCAGGGCTTGGGCGATCCAAAAGGCCGGCACATCGGCGAGGCGGATGCCGGCGAAGGTGTCGGTGGCCGCGCGGGCCAGGGTCACGGCGGGATTGGCGAAGGAGGTGGACGCCGTGAACCAGTAGGCGGCGGTGATCGTGGCGGCCACGGCCAGGGGGGTGGCCTCCGGGCGCCGGCGCGAGCACAGGCCGATCACCAAGAGCAGGGTGAAGCTGGCGAGGGCCTCGCTCAGCCACAGGTCAGGGCCGCTGCGAACGCGCGCCGCGGCCTGGATCAGCGGAAGCCCAAACATGGCTTGGGCGGCCACGGTGCCGAGCAGGCCCCCGACGAACTGAGCCCCGCCGTAGCGCAGGGCCTTGCCCAGCTCGAGACGCCCCTCGCAGGCCTGAGCGGCGCTGACCAGCGGATTGAAGTGGGCCCCGGAGATCGGCCCGAAGCACAGGATCAGCGCGAGCAGGGCGGCGCCGGTGGCCAGCGTGTTGGCCAAGAGCGCCAGGGCCTGCTGGCCCCCCGCCAACCGCTCCCCCATGATCCCGGAGCCGACCACGGCGGCGACCAGCAGCGCCGTGCCGAGTCCCTCGGCGACCAGCGCTCGGGAATCCACCCCGGGCAGTCCGCGGTCCACACCGGGTCCGCTCTGTCTAACTTCCGACATGGAATCACCGTCGCGCGGGACCTCGAGAGCGGCAATTCAAGAAATCGCGAAGCCGCGGCAAATGCTGCAGGGGCCAGGGAAAAACCCAGTGTGCTCAGACCCGGGCTGAGACAAAGGGGTGCCTTCCCTCCGATCCCGCGCAGGGGAGCCGATGGCCTGAGAAGAAATCC